>JAYVYQ010000292.1:0-24315 GCA_043784125.1 Afipia sp. | reverse complement strand
GAAGCCTCTGCCATTATCCCAGATGCCGCGATATTCTGCCCACGAGTCCGACAGCGCCATGAACAGATCGCCGGCATCGGCCTTGATGCCGAGCGCCGCCAGCGATGTCGCTGGATACGGCGTGCCTTCAGGTGCCGAGACGATGTTGGTGCCCATGCCGACCGCCACGGACAGTCGATCGCCGACGGCTTCGGCTTCGAGCAAAATGCCCGACAACTTCTCGCGTCCGGCGAGGACGTCGTTCGGCCATTTCAAAACAAATTTCCGATCAACCGATCCGGACAGTCTCATCAGGGATTCCATGCTCACCGTTCGCAGCGCCGCTTCGAGTGCAAGCCCTGCCGCAAATCCGAGGGTCGCGGCAACCGGCGGCTGCACATCGATGGTCTCGACAATGGTGGCAGCGAGATTTCCCGGCGGAGATATCCATGCGCGCTGGCGCCGTCCGCGTCCAGCGGTTTGCTGGTCCGTCACCAGCCACAACGGCCCCTGCTCGCCCGCGCGCGCGCGTTCAAGCGCCTCCGCATTGGTGGAACCGATGCTCGCAAACGTCTCCAAACGATAACCGAGTGCTCTTGCCCGTGAACCGAGCGCGAATGTCATTTAAAAAAGCGACTTCGCAGCGGTTGTGGCTGCGTTCACCAGCGGCGCCGGATAGACGAAGAACAGGATCGTAAAGAGTCCGGCCACGCCCAGCACGACGCGCAACTCGATCCGCATCGGATCGACCGCGCCTTTAGGCTCGTCGAAATACATGATCTTGACGATGTTGAGATAGTAAAACGCGCCGACGACGCTGGTCAGCACGCCGATCACCGAGAGCGTGAACAGGCCTGCCTTGATCGCCGCGAGGAAGACGTAGAATTTTGCAAAGAAACCCGCGAGCGGCGGCACACCCGCCAGCGAGAACAGCAGCATCGCGAAGGTAAATGCCATCACCGGATTGGTGCGCGACAAGCCAGCAAAATCGCTGATGGTCTCGACCGCCTGCCCGTTGCGCCTCATCGCGATGATGAAAGCGAAGGTGCCGAGCGACATCGCCACATAGATCGCGATATAGACCAGAACGCCCTGCGCGCCCTGCTCGGTTCCGGCCGCTAGTCCGACCAAGGCAAAGCCCATATGGCCGATCGACGAGTACGCCATCAGGCGCTTGATGTTGCGCTGGGCGATGGCCGCGAACGAGCCGAGCGCCATCGACGCGATGGAGACAAACACCACGATCTGCTGCCATTCCGGAACGATGCCGGGGAACGCCGTCAGCGCGACGCGCACGAACACCGCCATTGCTGCGACTTTCGGCGCGGAGGCAAAAAACGCCGTCACAGGTGTGGGCGCGCCTTCATAGACGTCCGGCGTCCACATATGGAACGGCACAGCCGAGACCTTGAAGCAAAGACCTGCAAGCAGGAACACGACGCCGAACAGCACGCCGAGGCTGCCGCCCTTGGCTGCTGCGGCGATTCCCGTGAACGTCACCGTGCCGGTGAAGCCGTAAATCAGCGATGCCCCGTACAGCAGCATGCCGGACGACAATGCGCCAAGGACGAAATATTTCAAACCGGCTTCAGTGGATTTGGCGTCGTCGCGATGGCTTGCGGCGACCACATAAAGCGCAAGGCTCATCAGTTCTAACCCGAGATAAAGCATGATGAGATCGCCGGCCGAAATCAGCACCATCATGCCGATCGTCGAAAGCATGATGAGAATAGCGTATTCGAAAATCTTGGCCTGTTCAGCGAGATAGCCGCGCGACAGGATCAGCGCCGTGCCGGAGCCGATCAGCGCCAGAATTTTCAGGAAGCGCGCATAATCGTCGACGATGAAACTGCCGCCGAAGGTCGTGAGTTTTCCGGCGGGCAACAGCAATTCGCACGCGCCGGTCACGACCAGCAGCAAGAGAGCCAGCGCGGTGACGACCTGCGTGGTCTGCGGCCCGCGATAGGCGCCGAGCATCAGCAGCAGCATCGCGCCCACGGCGAGCACGATTTCCGGCAACACCGGAAGCAGCGAATAACCTGCAATGCCCAAATTCATTTCGATGCCTTATTGAACCAGCGCCGCGGCCTTCACGGCCGTGATCGCGGTGTTGTAGTTGTTGACGAGTTGCTGCACCGACGCCGCCGACATGTTCAGCACCGGGGCTGGATAAATTCCAAACAGGATGGTGAGGATCACCAGCGGCGCCATGATGACGATCTCGCGCAGCGTCAGGTCCTTCATGCCGGCAAGCGACGGCTTATCGAGCACGCCGAACACCACCTTGCGATAGAGCCACAGCGCGTAAGCCGCCGACAGGATGACGCCGAGTGTGGCCGCAGTTGCAGTCGGGAGGCTGACCTTGAAGGTGCCTATCAATGTGAGGAATTCGCCGACGAAGCCTGATGTGCCGGGCAAGCCAACATTGGCCATCGTGAACACTAAGAACACGAAGGCATAAAGCGGCATCCGATTCACAAGTCCGCCATAGGCGGCGATCTCGCGGGTGTGCAGCCGGTCGTAGACGACGCCGACGCACAGGAACAGCGCGCCGGAGACGATGCCGTGCGACACCATCTGGAACACGCCGCCCGCCACACCCTGCATGGTGCCGGCGAAAATACCCATCGTGACGAAGCCCATATGGGCGACGGAGGAGTACGCGATCAGCTTCTTCATGTCCTCCTGCATCAGCGCGACCAGCGAGGTGTAGACGATCGCAATGGCTGACAGCGTGAAGATCAACGGCGCGAAGTCGTGGCTCGCAATCGGAAACATCGGCAGCGAGAAACGCAGAAAGCCGTAGCCGCCCATCTTCAGCAGGATCGCCGCCAGCACCACGGAGCCAGCGGTGGGTGCTTCGACGTGTGCGTCAGGCAACCATGTATGCACCGGCCACATCGGCATCTTGACCGCGAAGGACGCGAAGAACGCCAGCCACGCCCATGTTTGCAAATTGCGCGGCACGGCGGTGTGCATCAGCGTCGGAATATCGGTGGTGCCGGCATTGAGATACAGCGCCATGATGGCGAGCAGCATCAGCACGGAGCCCAGCAGCGTGTAGAGGAAAAATTTGAAGCTCGCGTACACACGTCGCGGGCCGCCCCACACGCCGATGATGAGAAACATCGGAATGAGACCGCCCTCGAAGAACAGATAGAACAGCACCAGATCGAGCGCCGAGAACGTGCCGATCATCAACGTTTCGAGAAACAGAAACGCCATCATGTATTCGCGCACGCGCAGCGTGATCGACTTCCAGCTTGCCAGAATGCAAAGCGGCATCAGCGCGGTCGTGAGAATGACGAACGGCAGCGAGATGCCATCGACGCCCATGTGGTAGCCGATGCCATTGGCAAGCCACGTCGTCTTTTCAACAAACTGGAAATCCGGCTGCGACGAATCGAACCGCGCCACCAGAATGAGCGAGACGGCGAACGTCACGACGGTCGCCCACAACGCGATCCAGCGGGAATTGCGACGCGCGGCTTCATCGTCGCCACGGCTGACATAAATGAGAATCGCGCCGACCAGTGGCAGGAAGGTGACGACCGAGAGGATCGGCCAGGTCATTGTCGATGTCATGACGGAGTTCATTGCTGACCTCCGAGGCCGAACATGAACCATGTAATCAGTCCTGCGACGCCGATCAGCATCGCGAAGGCATAGTGATAGAGATAACCCGTTTGCAGCTTGACGACATTGCGCGTCACGTCGAGCACGCCCGCCGACACGCCATCAGGACCGAGACCGTCGATGATGAGGCCATCGCCCTTCTTCCAGAGAAAGCGTCCCAGCCATTTCGTCGGCCGCACGAAAATCACCTCGTACAGCTCGTCGAAGTACCATTTGTTGAGCAGGAATTTGTAGAGCATCTGGTGCTGGTTCGCGAGTTCGACCGGGATGTAGGTCCGCCGGATGTAGAACAACCATGATACCAGAAATCCGATAATCATCATCAGCGTCGGCGTGAACGCGATGCTCGCCGGGATGTGGTGCATCTCGTCGATGATCTTGGGGTTCTGCTTCAGCGATTCGCGGAAGAATTCCTCGATGCCGTGACCGGCGAACAATTCCTTGAACGGGAATCCGGCGAGGATCGATCCCGCAGCCAACACGCCGAGCGGAATCAGCATCGTATACGGGCTTTCATGCGCGGCGTCGTGGTGTTTCTGGTCGTGCGGCGCGCCGTGGAAGGTTTTGAAAATCAGACGCCAGGAATAGAACGATGTGAGACCCGCCGCGATCACCGTGCAGAGGAAACCGTACAGCGCGAACGGATTATGCGCGACGAACGCGGCTTCGATGATCGCGTCCTTGGAGAAGTAGCCGGCGGTGAGCGGAAAGCCCGTCAGCGCCAGCGTGCCGATCACCATCGTGATGTAGGTGAAGGGAATCTTGTCCTTGAGGCAACCCATGTTGCGGATGTCCTGCTCGTGATGCATCGCGTGGATCACCGAGCCCGCGCCCAGGAACAAAAGCGCCTTGAAGAACGCATGCGTGAACAGATGGAACATGCCGACCGAATAAGCGCCCGCTCCCATCGCAACGAACATGTAGCCGAGCTGCGAACAGGTCGAATAGGCAATGATGCGCTTGATGTCGTTCTGCACCAGACCGATGGTTGCGGCGAAAAACGCCGTGGTTGCGCCGATGAACATCACGAAGGCCTGCGCGTTCGGTGCCAGTTCAAACAACGGCGACAGCCGCGCCACCATGAACACGCCGGCGGTGACCATCGTTGCGGCATGGATCAACGCCGACACAGGTGTGGGGCCTTCCATCGCGTCCGGCAACCATGTGTGCAGCAGGAACTGCGCGGACTTGCCCATCGCGCCCATAAACAGCAGCAAACACGTCAGCGTCAGCGCATCAACGTTCCAGCCGAAGACATTGATCGTCTTGCCGACCAGTCCCGGCGCGCTGGCGAAGATCGCCTCGAAATCGGTCGAGCCGACCAACATGAAGATCGCAAAGATTCCCAGCGCGAAACCGAAATCGCCAACACGATTGACGACGAAGGCCTTGATGGCGGCGGCGTTCGCGGACGGCTTGTAGAACCAGAAGCCGATCAGCAGATAGCTTGCAAGACCGACGCCCTCCCAGCCGAAGAACAGTTGCACGAGATTGTCCGCCGTGACCAGCATCAGCATCGCGAACGTGAACAGCGACAGATACGCCATGAAGCGCGGACGATTCGGGTCTTCATGCATGTAGCCGATGGAATACAGATGCACGAGCGAGGACACCGTGGTGACCACGACCAGCATCACGGCGGTCAGCGTATCGACCCGCAGCACCCAGTTCACGACGAGATCGCCGGAGGTGATCCAGTTGAAAAGCTGTACCCGCGCATCGTGATGCAGGAAGCCGACATCGACCAGCGTGACCCATGATAGCGCGGCCGAGATCAGCAGACATGCAGTCGTGATGATTTCTGAAATGCGCGAGCCTGCCGCCGCCGGTTCGGCGGGACCGTGATCGTCATGGCCATGCGCGTCGTCCGAATGATCGTCGTGCGCCGCATGCGCGTAAGCGTCATCGTGCGCGTGATCCATCTCGTCGCCGCCCGGATTGCGCGCGTGCGCGCCATACAGCGTGACCGCGCCCGCAATGAGCGCGCCGATGAGGGGGAGAAAGACAATCGCCTGAATCATGGATAGCTTCTTTCAAGGCGCATGATCTGGTCCGAAAACCGGTATCCACTTTTCGGGATCATGCGCTAACCCTTCATTAGATTGATGTCTTCGACCGCAATCGAGCCGCGGTTGCGGAAGAACACGACGAGCACCGCAAGACCGATCGCGGCTTCGGCCGCCGCGACCGTCAGCACCAGCAGCGCGAACACCTGTCCGACGATGTCGCCGAGGAACGCCGAGAACGCGACGAGATTGATATTCACTGCGAGCAGAATGAGTTCGATCGACATCAGGATGACGATGACGTTCTTGCGGTTGAGGAAAATGCCGAAAATCCCGACGGTGAACAGGATCGCTGCAACCGCCAGATAGTGTCCGAGACCGATTGTCATCGCACCCACTCCTTGGCGTCTGCGTCTTGAAGCCCCTGCCCCGACGGCACCTTGCGCACATCCATCGCGGCGTCCTTGGTGCGCGCGTTCTGCACCGGAATGCTCTGGCGTTTCACGCTCGGCTTGTGGCGCAGCGTCAGCACGATGGCGCCGATCATTGCGACCAGAAGGATCATGCCGGATAATTGGAAGTAGTGAATGTATTTCGTGTAAAGCACGAGGCCGAGCGCTTCGGTGTTGCTGACATTGCCGGGGATCGGCGACGTGATGGCTTTGGTGAGCGCGGGGTTCATAACGTAGCCGCCCGCGACCAGCAGCAGTTCAGCGAGGAACACGGCACCGATCAAAAGGCCGATCGGCAGATACTGGCTGGCGCCCCGGCGCAGTTCGGCGAAATCCACATCGAGCATCATGATGACGAACAGAAACAGCACCGCGACCGCGCCGACATAGACGACGATCAGGATCATCGCCAGAAATTCGGCGCCGAGCAGCATGAACAATCCCGACGCATTGACGAATGCGAGAATGAGAAACAGCACCGAATGGACAGGATTGCGCGACGTCACGACCATGACGGCCGACGCCACGCAGATGCCCGCGAACAGATAGAAGAAGAGTGCTGGACCGATCATGCGTTCATCTCACCGGTACGGCGAATCGAGTTCGATGCTTTTGGCAATCTCGCGCTCCCAGCGGTCTCCATTGGCGAGCAATTTCGCCTTGTCGTAGTAAAGTTCTTCGCGCGTCTCGGTAGCGAACTCAAAATTCGGTCCCTCGACGATGGCATCGACCGGGCATGCTTCCTGGCACAGCCCGCAATAGATGCATTTCACCATGTCGATGTCGTAGCGCACCGTGCGACGCGTGCCGTCATTGCGGCGCGGGCCGGCTTCGATCGTGATCGCCAGCGCCGGACAGATCGCCTCGCACAGCTTGCAGGCGATGCAGCGCTCCTCACCGTTCGGATAACGGCGCAACGCATGCTCACCGCGGAAGCGCGGCGAGATCGGCCCCTTCTCGAACGGGTAGTTCAATGTCGGCTTCGGCTTGAAGAAATAACGCATGGCGAGAACGAAGGCCGATGCGAACTCCCGCAGCAGAAGCGAATTGACGGTGGATGCTACGCCCATGACTGTGATCCAGTTGATCTCATTGCGGTGCGAGCCCCGCGAATTGCAGAACACCCGCGACGATCACGACCATCGCCAGCGACAGCGGCAGGAACACTTTCCAGCCCAGCCGCATCAACTGATCGTAGCGGTAGCGTGGCACGATGGCCTTCGCCATCGCGAACATGAAGAACATCCCGAACAGCTTCAGGATGAACCAGATAATGCCCGGCACCCAGGTGAACGGCGCGAAATCGAACGGTGGCAGCCAGCCGCCCATGAACATGATCGCGCCCATCGCGCACATCGTGGTGATGGCGACGTATTCGCCGAGCATGAACAGGAGATACGGCGTCGAGCCATATTCGACCATGAAGCCCGCGACCAGTTCGGACTCGGCTTCGACAAGATCGAACGGCGGACGATTGGTTTCCGCCAGCGCCGAGACGTAGAACACGACGAACATCGGGAATAATGGCAGCCAGTACCAGTTCAGGAAGGTCAGCTTCGGCAGGCCGATCAGGCTGGCGAGTCCCTTCGTGTGCTGTGCTTCGACGACTGCCGAAAGGTTCAGCGAGCCCGCGCACAGCAACACCGTGATGATGACGAAGCCGATGGAGACTTCATAAGACACCATCTGCGCCGCCGAGCGAAGCGCTGCAAGGAACGGATATTTCGAGTTCGACGACCAGCCCGCCATGATAATGCCGTAGATCGACAGCGACGAAATCGCGAAGATATAAAGCACGCCCACATTGATGTCGGCGATCACCCAGTTGAGATTGACCGGGATCACCGCCCATGCGGCAAGCGCCAACACGCACGACACCAGCGGCGCAAGCAGGAACACGCCCTTGTTGGCGCCCGCCGGAATGATCGGCTCTTTCAGCACAAACTTCAGCAAGTCGGCGAACGACTGAAACAGCCCCCACGGCCCGACGACGTTGGGGCCACGTCGAATTTGAACAGCCGCCCATATTTTCCGGTCAGCCAGAAGAATGTAGGCAATCGCGATCAGCAGCAGCACAAGCATCAGAAAGCTCTGCGCGATCACGATAATCAGCGGCCAGAGTGTGCCGGTCCAAAATTCGCCTGCGAAGAATTCGGCCATCGCCCTACTCCGCCGCGTTCAGGATTTGGCCCGACGCGAGCCGCGAACATTCGGCCATCACGGCGGACGCGCGCGCAATCGGGTTGGTCAGATAAAAATCTTCGACCGACGACTTGAACGGCGCCTTGTCGGCCGCGGCAGCGCGAGAGGCGAGCGCCTTCACGCCCGATGCATCGCCGGGTTCGATCTGGTCGACGCGCATCAAATGCGGCGCGGCCTTGAAGATCGCCTGACGCAGTTGCGCCTGCGAGTCGTAAGGCAGCTTCTTGCCCAGCGCTTCCGAGAGAGCGCGCAAGATTGCCCAATCCTCACGCGCATCGCCGGGCGGAAACGCGGCGCGGCTGGCGATCTGCACCCGGCCTTCAAGGTTGACGAAGATGCCGGATTTCTCGGTATAGGCCGCGCCTGGAAGAACAACATCGGCGCGATGCGCGCCACGGTCGCCATGGGTGCCGATATAGACCACGAAGGTGCCATCCGGGATTTTGATCTCATCCGCACCCAGCGAAAACAGCACATCGAGCGTACCGAACGCCGTCATCTGCTGCGCGGTCATGCCGCCCTCACCCGGCGCAAAGCCGATGTCGAGCGCGCCGACGCGCGAGGCTGCACTGTGCAGAACGCCAAACCCGTTCCAACCGTCTTTGGTCGCACCGAGATCCATCGCAAGTTTCGCGGCGGCTGCGAGCGCCGACGACGCATGTGCGCCGACCAGCACGATGGGGTTCTTTGCGTCCTTCAAAATCTTCGAGAACGAGTGCTTGCCCGACGCGATGTCGGCCAGCGTGTCCGCGCCTGCGCCGAGATGCTCGTAGCCGTATGTGAGGTCAGCCTTCTCGCCGATGACACCAATTTTGAGCGCGCCCGTACGCCAGCGCTTGCGGATGCGCGCATTGAGAACCGAGGCTTCCTTGCGCGGATTGGAGCCGACGATCAGCAATGCGTCGGCCTGCTCGATGCCCGCGATGGTCGGATTGAAGATGTAGGACGCGCGGCCAAATTTCGGATCGAACGCGCCGGCGTCCTGCGTCGCGATATTCACCGAGTTAAGTTTCGCCATCAAATCCTTCAGCGCGAACATTTCCTCGACGGCTGCGAGATCGCCCGCAATCGCGCCGATGCGCTTGCCGTCGATGCGATTGAGCTTGGCCGCAATCGCCGCGAAGGCTTCCGGCCACGTCGCCACGTGCAGCTTGCCGTCTTCGCGAATGAATGGCCGGTCGAGCCGCTGCGTGCGAAGACCATCGACGACATGGCGCGTCTTGTCGGAAATCCATTCCTCGTTCACGGCCTCATTCATGCGCGGCAAAATGCGCATCACTTCGCGTCCGCGGGTATCGACACGGATCGCAGAACCAACCGCGTCCATCACGTCGATGGATTGCGTCTTGCCCAATTCCCAAGGCCGCGCCGCAAATGCATAAGGCTTCGAGGTCAAAGCGCCGACGGGGCAAATATCGACAAGGTTGCCTTGAAGTTCGGACGTCAGCGCGCTTTCAAGATAGGTCGTGATCTCGACATCCTCGCCGCGACCCGTCAGACCCATTTCCGGCACACCGCAGACTTCAGCGGCAAAGCGCACGCAGCGCGTGCACTGGATGCAGCGGTTCATCGAGGTCTTCACAAGCGCGCCGAGATATTTATCCTCGACCGCGCGCTTGTTCTCAGCAAAGCGCGAGGTATCGACGCCGTAACCCATCGCCTGATCCTGCAGATCGCACTCGCCGCCCTGATCGCAGATCGGGCAATCGAGCGGATGATTGATGAGAAGGAATTCCATCACGCCTTCGCGCGCCTTTTTCACCATCGGGGTCTTGGTCTTGACCGATGGCAATTCCCCGTTCGGACCCGGACGGCAATCGCGCACATTCCAGGCGCAGCTTGCGACCGGTTTCGGCGAGCCAGCAACTTCCACAAGACACATCCGGCAGTTGCCGGCAATTGACAGCCGCTCGTGATAACAGAAGCGCGGGATTTCAGCGCCAGCCGCTTCGCACGCCTGCAGCAGCGTGTATTCCGCCGGCAGATCGAATTCTTTTCCGTCGATGAGAATCTTGCTCATTGCCTCAAGACTTTCTCAGCTGGCAATCCGGCGGGACCACGCCGGCCTGCGCCATTGATGTTTTGATCCACTTCTGCGTCTCGGTGCCGTAAGTCGCGAGATACGCAGGCTCGGCGGCGTTCTTGTCGCAGAGGAACGGCAGATGCGCTTTCAAATCGTAGTCGCACGATGCCTGCCATTCGCGCTTGTCGGAAAACGCAGCGATGGCTTCCTCGCATGAATACAGAAAATACGAGACGAAGCTCTCATACTGAACCTGCTCGCTCTTGGGACGCTTCTTGATCGCCTCGTAATCCGGCAGCGAGAACTGCGGATTCTTGAATGCCAGATCGGTGTAGCCAAGGAAGGCCTGACGCGCGCCGGCTTCGCGATTGTTCGAACGGATTTCGTTGATCTGAAACAGAACGGCGACGAATCCCAGCAGCGCGACGCACGCCTGCGCCATCTGCGCCAGCGTGCCGAACTTCTGCCAAAATGCCGCCGGGCGTGCCATTGCCATCACTCCGCCGCGACCATTTTGGCCGGATCGAGAATGCCGATGTCGTCGATGCCGGCCTTGCGCGAATAATCGTCGATCCGCGCTTCGATCTCGGGACGGAAATGCGCGATCAGTCCCTGGATCGGCCATGCCGCCGCGTCGCCGAGCGCGCAAATGGTGTGACCTTCGATCTGCTTGGTGACTTCCAGCAGCATATCGATCTCGCGCTTATGGGCGCGGCCCTCCGCCATGCGGGTCAACACGCGCCACATCCAGCCGGTGCCTTCGCGGCACGGCGTACATTGGCCGCAGCTTTCATGCTTGTAGAAATACGAGATGCGCGCGATGGCGCGAACAATGTCGGTCGACTTGTCCATCACGATCACAGCGGCGGTGCCGAGACCTGATTTCAGTTTCGACAGACTGTCGAAATCCATCGGCGTGTCGATGATCTGATCGGCCGGTACCATGCGCACGGATGAGCCGCCGGGGATCACGGCTTTCAGATTGTCCCAGCCGCCGCGAATGCCGCCGCAATGCTTCTCGATCAACTCGCGGAACGGAATGCCCATCGCCTCTTCGACGTTGCAGGGCTGTTCGACGTGACCGGAAATACAAAACAGTTTGGTGCCGACATTGTTCGGACGACCGATGCCCGCGAACCACGCAGCACCTCGGCGCAGAATATCGGGCGCCACCGCAATCGACTCGACGTTATTCACGGTCGTCGGGCAACCGTACAGACCGACATTCGCGGGGAATGGCGGCTTCAGGCGCGGCTGGCCCTTTTTGCCCTCTAAGCTTTCGAGAAGTGCTGTCTCCTCGCCGCAGATGTAAGCACCCGCACCGTGATGCACGTAAAGGTCGAACGGAAACCCGTTGATGTTGTCCTTGCCGATCAGCTTGGCTTCGTAAGCCTCGTCGATGGCGGCCTGCAGATGCTCGCGCTCGCGGATGAATTCGCCGCGTACATAAATATAGCCGACATGCGCGCCCATCGCGCAGCCCGCGATCAGACAGCCTTCGATCAAGAGATGCGGATCGTGCCGCATGATCTCGCGATCCTTACAGGTGCCGGGCTCGGACTCGTCGGCAGTGACGACGAGATAGCTCGGCCGCCCGTCAGTTGAGTCCTTCGGCATGAACGACCATTTCATGCCGGTCGGAAATCCCGCGCCGCCGCGTCCGCGCAGCCCGGAGGTTTTCATTTCCGAGACGATCCAGTCGCGGCCCTTGTCGAGAATGGACCTGGTGCCGTCCCATGCGCCGCGGTCGCGCGCGCCTTGGAGGCGCCAGTCCTCGAGGCCGTAGAGATTGCGGAAGATGCGGTCTTTGTCGTCGAGCATGCTCTATGATCCGCGCTTGGATTGCTGATAGGCGAGCCCGGCCGCCATCACGCCGAAGCCGAGCGCCCAGAACACGGCGGACTGCAACTCGGTTTTCAGAATGTAGTAGTTCAGAAAGAAGATGAAGACTGCCGCGCAGACCGCGTGGAAGGCCAGATGCTTGATGAGCTGCATATCCATTACAGGCCTCCCCTCGGCAACTTCCTCGCCGTCGGGGCGCTGGTGAGCGTGGTCGGCCCGCCGATTGGCGCGGAGAACTGACGGCCGTTTTGCGGACCCGGCTTCACACGTTTGCCGGACGCAAAACCATCCAGCACCTTACCGAAACTCTCTGCGGTCAGATCTTCGTAAGTATCTTTCCAGATCAGAACCATTGGCGCATTCACACACGCGCCGAGACACTCGACCTCTTCCCAGCTGAAATTGCCGTCATCGGACACATGAAACGGATCGTGATGGATGCGATGCTTGCAGACTTCGATCAAATCTTCCGCGCCGCGCAACCGGCACGGCGTGGTGCCGCACACCTGCACATGGGCTTTTTTGCCGACCGGCTCGAGTTGAAACATCGTGTAGAAGGTCGCGACTTCCAGCACACGGATATAGGCCATGCCGAGCAGGTCGGCGACCGCGCGCAATGCGACTTCCGACACCCAGCCTTCATGCTGTTCCTGAACGCGCCACAGAATCGGGATCACCGCCGATTGCTGACGGCCCGGCGGAAATTTCTCGATCTGCGCTTTCGCCCACGTCAGATTTTCCGCGCTGAACGTAAAGCTCGCGGGCTGCATTTCTTTCGGGGCTAGGCGGCGAACGGCCATCTTTGATCTCTTACTGCGTCATGGCGCGACGGGTCGCGCCGGAATTCAAACCATAGATGCGATCTTCCCAGAACGCGCTCGACGTGCCGAACACATTGTATCCGACATGCGACATCGTCTTGATGCGGTCGAGGATCGTGATGTCGTTGACCGGCTCGAAGCGATCTGCGACCGGATCGTGAATGATGGCCTTCATCGGCGTCTGCTCGACGATGTAGCGCGTCACAGCATGCGTTGGATCGTTGCCGTGTTCCTCGCAGACGAAAACGGTGTCGGTCTGCGCGAGGCGCTGGCCGCCCTTCATCGCCTCGATCTCGACACCCTCGACATCGAGCTTGATGAGATATTTGCCTTTTGCCGAAACCTTGCCTTCGTCGATCAGATCGTCGAGCGCAATGACGCTCACTTCCTCGCCGCTGTCCTGCGCGCCTGCGATGCTGAACTGCTCATGCTTGGTGCCGGACAAGCGAGCCTTTCCGCGGGTCGATCCGATGGCCGCCTTGACCGGCTCGAAGCGGTTGCCGTTGATCTTCGCGTTATGCGCGAGGCGCGGAAAATTGAGCGACGATGGCTCGATGGCGATGGCCTTGTGCGAACCGAACCGCTTGCTCGACACCATGACCGACCAGTAGCCGTAATTGGCGCCGCAATCGAGCAGTGTGTAATCGACGTCTTTGGAATCGAGCAACAGCAGTTCAAGTTCTTCCTCATAAACGAACGTGCGATTGAGCAGCTTGCTCCAGTAACCATCGCCGTAAGGAAACGAGAAGGCCGCATCCGCATTGAGCATCACGTTGATGTCGCGCGGCGGCAACAAGGTCTTCAGCGTGTTGGCAGCACCGTTGTAACCGCGATGACCGATCAGCGCGCCGACTTTCGATCCTGCGGTCAGCGCCAGTCCGATGCTGCGCTCCCACGGGTTCGCGCCCGCCATCTTGCCGGTGACGCGGTCGAAAATGATGGGCGGCTGCGCCATCACCGGTCCACCTCGCCGAACACAATATCGAGCGAACCCAGAATGGCCGACACGTCAGCCAGCAGATGGCCGCGGCAAATGAAATCCATCGCCTGCAGATGCGCAAAACCTGGAGCGCGGATTTTGCATTTGTAAGGCTTGTTGGTGCCGTCCGCGACGAGGTACACACCGAATTCGCCCTTCGGCGCTTCGACCGCGACATAGACCTCACCCGCCGGCACATGCACGCCTTCGGTGTAGAGTTTGAAGTGATGGATCAGCGCTTCCATCGAACGCTTCATCTCGCCGCGCTTGGGCGGCACAACTTTATTGTCCAGCACCGAGACTGGCCCCTGCCCGTCGGGCGCACGCAATTTGGCGATGCACTGTTTCATGATGCGCACCGACTGGCGCATTTCCTCAACGCGCAGACAGTAGCGATCGTAGCAGTCGCCGTTCTTGCCAATCGGGATATCGAAATCCATTTCGGCGTAACATTCATAGGGTTGCGACTTGCGCAGATCCCATAGCGCGCCGGAGCCGCGCACCATCACACCGGAGAAGCCCCACTCCCACGCCTGCTCCAGTGTGACGACGCCAATGTCGACATTGCGCTGCTTGAAGATGCGGTTGCCGGTGAGCAACGTTTCAAGATCGTCCACCGTCTGGATGAACGGATCGCACCAGGCGTCGATGTCGTCGATCAGCTTAACCGGCAGATCCTGATGTACGCCGCCAATTCTGAAGTATGCCGCGTGCATCCGCGAACCCGATGCGCGCTCGTAGAACACCATCAGCTTTTCGCGTTCCTCAAAGCCCCACAGCGGCGGCGTCAGCGCGCCGACGTCCATCGCCTGCGTGGTGACGTTGAGCAAATGGGAGAGGATGCGGCCGATCTCGCAATAGAGCACGCGGATCAACTGCCCACGGCGCGGCACCGTGATGCCGAGCAGCTTTTCCGCGGCGAGACAAAATGCATGCTCCTGATTCATTGGCGCGACGTAATCGAGTCGGTCGAAATACGGGATCGCCTGCAGATAGGTTTTCTGCTCGATCAGTTTTTCGGTGCCGCGATGAAGCAACCCAATATGAGGGTCCACGCGCGCGACGATTTCGCCGTCCAGTTCCAGCACCAGACGCAGCACGCCGTGCGCGGCCGGATGCTGCGGTCCGAAGTTGATCGTAAAATTGCGCATGCCGGGTTGTTCGGTCATCACGCACCTGCCTTCGGCGGCGCGGGTGCAGGCGCGGCAGCCTTCTCATCGCCCGGCAGCGGATAGTTCGCGCCTTCCCATGGCGAGAGGAAATCGAATTTACGGAATTCCTGGTTGAGCTTCACGGGCTCATAGACCACGCGCTTCTCTTGGTCGTCGTAGCGAACCTCGACGAAACCCGTCAGCGGGAAATCCTTGCGCAGCGGATGGCCGTCGAAACCGTAATCGGTGAGCAGCCGACGCATGTCCGGATGGCCGGTGAAGATCACGCCATAAAGATCGTAGGCCTCGCGCTCGAACCAGTCGGCGCCGGGAAACACGTCAATGATCGACGGCACCTGCGTGGTCTCGCTGGCCTGCCCGCGCAAACGGATGCGCTCGTTCAGAACCGGAGACAGGAAGTGATAGACGACGTCGAAGCGGTTTTCGCGACCCGGATAATCCACCGCCGTCACGTCGGTGAAATTCACAAAGCGAAAACGCGGATCGTCACGCAGCGTTTTGGCGATGGCGACGATCTTGGCAATATCAATCGAAACAGTGAGCTGATTGAACGCGATGTCGTGGCCGGAGGCCGCAGCGCCAAGCGCTGCCGCCACCGTCTGACCAAGAGCATCGAGCTTTGCATCATCCATCGCGGATTACCGTTCAATCGTGCCGGTGCGCCGGATTTTCTTCTGCAGCAGCATCACGCCGTACAGCAGAGCCTCCGCCGTCGGCGGACATCCCGGAACGTAAATATCGACGGGCACGATGCGGTCGCAGCCGCGCACCACCGAATACGAATAATGATAATAGCCGCCGCCATTGGCGCACGAACCCATCGAGATCACGTAACGCGGCTCCGGCATCTGGTCGTAAACTTTACGAAGTGCAGGCGCCATCTTGTTGGTCAGCGTGCCGGCGACGATCATCACGTCCGACTGGCGGGGAGATGCGCGCGGCGCAAAACCGAAACGCTCGGCGTCGTAGCGCGGCATCGACATCTGCATCATCTCGACGGCGCAGCATGCGAGACCAAAGGTCATCCACATCAGCGAGCCGGTGCGCGCCCATGTGATGAGATCGTCGGTCGCGGCAACGAAGAAGCCCTTGTCGGACAGTTCGCTATTCAATTCCATGAAGTAGCGGTCGTCCGCGCCGATAGGCTGGCCGGTGCGCGGATCGATGATGCCGGTCGCGGCTTGCGACACCGCAGGCTTGTGAATCACGGTCGGGCTCAATCCCATTCGAGAGCCCCCTTCTTCCACTCATACGCAAAGCCGACGGTCAGCACGCCGAGGAACACCATCATCGACCAGAACCCGGCAAGACCGAGCTTGCCGAACGTCACCGCCCAGGGAAACAGGAAGGCGACTTCGAGATCGAAAATGATGAAAAGAATGGCAACCAGATAAAACCGGACGTCGAATTTCATGCGCGCGTCGTCGAATGCATTGAAGCCGCATTCATAGGCAGACAACTTTTCCGGATCGGGCTGCTGATAGGCCACCAAGAAGGGCGCGATCAGGAGCGCCAGACCGATAAAGGTCGCAACCCCGATGAAAACCACAAGCGGCAGATAAGACTGCAAGATTCCGCCCATCGGCGACCCTCACCCTGTTCCATTTGCTCGCGCAGATTCGCGCGAATTTGGAATGGTTCTCAAGGCAATAGCGCAGCGCACCAGCGAGAGCAAGACACGCTATTTCGAGGTTTTGCTGCGGCCGGAACAGTCCACAACCAATGCCGATTGGGAGACCGAATGGAGCGGTATCAGGCGAGCAGCCGCGCGATTTCCTTGCCGCAGCCGACCGTGTCCATCTTGCCGCCGAGGTCGCGCGTGCGGGTGCGCTCATCGGCCAATACAGTCTCGATGGCCGCGACAATCGCCTTGCCGGCTTCCGGTTCGCCAAGGTGATCGAGCATCATCGCCGCCGACCAGATCTGCCCGACCGGATTGGCGATGCCCTTGCCGTAAATGTCCGGTGCCGAACCATGCACCGGCTCGAACAGTGACGGATATTTGCGTTCCGGATTGAGGCTGCCCGACGGCGCGATGCCGATGGTGCCGGTGCAGGCCGGGCCTAAGTCCGACAGAATGTCGCCGAACAGGTTCGATCCGACGACGACGTCGAACCAATCGGGGTGCAGCACGAAATTCGCGGCCAGAATGTCGATGTGATATTTGTCCCACTTCAGGCCCGGATAGTTCTTCGCCATCTCCTCCACGCGCTCGTCCCAATACGGCATCGTGATCGAGATACCGTTGGACTTGGTCGCAGACGTCAGATGCTTTTTCGGGCGGGAGGCTGCGAGGTCGAACGCGAATTTGAGAATCCGGTCCACACCCGTGCGCGACATCACGGTTTCCTGAATCACCACCTCGCGCTCGGTGCCGGGAAACATCCGCCCGCCGATGGACGAATATTCCCCCTCGGTGTTTTCGCGCACCACGAAGAAGTCGATGTCGCCGGGCTTGCGCCCCACCAGCGGCGATTGCACGCCAGGCATTAGCCGCACCGGGCGCAGGTTGACGTATTGATCGAACTCACGGCGGAATTGAATGAGCGATCCCCACAGCGAGATGTGATCCGGCAAAATCGACGGCATGCCGACGGCGCCGAAGAAGATCGCGTCGTGGCTGCCGATCTGCGTCTTCCAGTCGTCCGGCATCATCTTGCCGTGCTTCTGATAATAATCGCATGAGGCGAAATCGAAACTGTCGAGTTGCAGATTGAAATTGAATTTCTTCGCCGCGGCTTCCAGCACGCGCAGGCCTTCCGGCACCACTTCCTTGCCGATGCCGTCACCTGGGATGACCGCGAGCCGATAGGTTCTGTTGCTTTTGGTTGTGCTCATGATGCTGCCCTCGCTGCGCGTATAGATCAGCACAAGACGGCGGATGTCAAAGCGATTGAGCTACTTGTTGTTGAGCCGTTCCGGGCCTTTGTCCTTCGGATCGGCGTCCTGCCCATCGGGCTGCGGTGACGGCTTGTGGCCGTCTTTCTGGCCGCCGTGCTTGCCACCCATGTCCTGCTCGCCCGGCAAATTGTTTTCGTCCGGCATCGGCCAACCCCTCTCGGAGGTAAAAAGAATAAAGAGCCGGCGGACAAATTCGTTCCGCCACCATCCGCTGCGGGTGCGATTACTCGCCTTGTACCGAGGGTTATTTTGCAAAGAACGAGGCCTTCGCCAGCTGCTCGCGAAGCAGAGGCGTCAGCTCCAGCGCCGCGCCCTGGGTAATATGGCCGTGGTCATGCCAGATCGCGGTGCCGTTTGCGATGGTCTGGCCGCAGACATCGCCGTTGCAGAGTCCCGTTCGCAGCGGCGCATAAAACAGATTTGGCACCTGCGTCGCCGCGCCGTTTGCGAGGTCGTCAAATTTTGAGAATTCGTTCACGACCGCCGTGCGTTTGATCGAACAGCCGTCCCGCCCGGACGTGAGCCATGGAAATGGAAGACATTCCTGCGGGCTGAAACGTGGCGGCGCCGTCCCATCGAGAAGAATTGCAGGAACGTGCTTGGCGCTCAGCCGCAACGCGAATGTTTTGATGAACTCGATATATTGGGCTGACGTTCTCGCCGCGTTGATCGCCTGACCGATGACGACCACGTCGCCTGCGTGGGCGTGACTGAGCACATAGTCGGACGTCTGTTCAACATAGTCGTCGCACCGCCAGCTTTTCGGTGCGCGCTCTGTGAGTGCGGGCGGCAAAAAAGCACAAAAGCCGCCTATCGTCAGATAAGCGACAGCGTGATCGCGAAACAGACCTTTGACGGCAGGCAGATAGTTTCGGGCGTAACTGTCACCCAGAAGGTAGACAGTGCCGCGCTTTCCGGGCGGGATCGCCAAACATCGCTTCAGCATCTCGGATGAGAATGCATCCTTCAGGTGGCAGGTCTCCAGATACTCCCCTGTGCGCCGGTCGACCCACCATGTTCGCTCAAGGTTGGGCGGCAGCGGCACACCGACGAAACGCCCCAGAAAAATCGTGCTGCTCAACGGCCCAGCAAACGCCGCCAGCAGGCAGCCCGCGAGAGCCGGCGCGGACAGACCGAAGACGACCGGAAGCCAGCGGCGATGTCCCCATGCCGCACGACGCAGCGGGGTTTCGACAAACCGATAGGACACAAACGCCAGCAGAAAAATAGCCGCAACCAGAAACGGGACGGACGCCGGCGTGATGCCGACGGTCAGCCGACTGAGAGAGATCACGCCCCAATGCCACAGATAAAGCGAGTAGGACATCAGCCCGAGATAGATGGCCGCAGGCTGCGTGAAAAATCCGTGCGCCATCGTGCCGGGGTTAAGCGTTGCAATCAGCAGCACCGTGACGATGACGACAGCCATCGTCGCCAGAACCATCTGTTCCTTCGGCACGAACAAGATAGCCAGCACGGCGACAACAGCAAACAAGGGGTCGATGCGTCGTATGCGCTCGACCCACGGGCGCGACTGCTTCTCGAGCAGGAACGTGACGCATCCGGCCCCCAACTCCCACAACCGTGTCGGCATCAGGTAATAGGCGGCGGCTTGATCCACTCTATTGAGGACGACGTATCCGATCAGCGAAACGACCGAGACGATGCCGACGACGTAGAGCAGTCTGACCGAAGCGCGGCCCGCCGTGCGCCCATGCGCCAGGAACCAGAGCAGCAGCGGAAACAGAAGATAGAACTGCTCCTCAACGCCGAGCGACCATGTGTGGGTAAATCCGTTCAGCTCCGCGGATTCGGCGAAGTAGTCCGTCGACGAAATTAACAGGTAAAGGTTCGACAGGCCAAACAGCGACGTGATGGCTGTCAGAAGCGAGTCCCTTGGCGTCGGATTCAAAAGACATATGAAAAGAGCTGATACGACGACGAAGAAAACCAATGCGGGTGCGAGACGCTTCAGCCGCCTGACATAGAAACCGAGAAGGAAGTCGCCAAGCGTCGCACTCACATTGCCCATCAGGGACGATGTAATGACGTAGCCGGAGATGACGAAGAAGATATCGACGCCCAAATATCCGCCGGGAAGCAGATCGCGGTTGAAGTGATTAATCATCACGACAAGCACCGCGAGCGCGCGCAGTCCGTCTATTTCGGGTCGGTAAGTTGAAGCCGCGTGTCGAGCCGTCTGACCGGCGGAAGCCACCCGGACGTCAGAGCTGGACGCTTGCGATCCCACTGATTGAGCCATCTATGCGAGCGTTTGCTTGGCCTTTGGCTGGCGCCCCGTTGAGGCAAGCATGCCCTTAAAATTTCGCCAAAAAATTGAAAAGATAGTCGGCACGCTGGGCTTCCATACGTTCCGGTCCAGGCGGCATTCGCATTGCGTGGGCCAATACGCGTTCGGCTTCAATTATCTCTTCACCAAGCTCGGTCATGCCAACTCGTCAAAGTCGTTTCATCATCAAGTACGCATAAAAAAAGCCCGGCACGATGGCCGGGCTTAGTTTAACTGGACCGAAAATTAGTATCTCGCGACCGGACCACCCAAATTGAAGTGGTAGTTCACACCGAGCTTCACAGTGTGGATGTCGCTGTTAAATGTCGCGCCGGGGGCAACCAATGCTGCACCGGCTGGAATGATGACGTTCGTCTTGCCGAAGTTGTAGTACTGGTACTCGAGCTTCGTCGACCACGAGGGGGCGAACATGTATTCCAAACCACCGCCAACAGTGTAGCCGTCGGTTTTACGATTTACGAGGATCGGCGTAACGACGCCTGGTGCCGTGAAGCCAACAAAAGTTGAGTTGTCACGATACGCATAACCACCCTTCGCATAGAGCAAGACGCTGTCCCATGCGTAGCCGGCGCGACCGGTGACCGAGCCGAGGTAGGAGCCGGAGCGCGTGGTGAAGCCTTCACCCGCAGCGTTAAACACATTGCGGTTGTTGCGATTGAGTCCGCTGATGTTTGCTTCAGCACCGATCACCCAGCTGGAAAACTGATAATCCGCACCAACTTGGCCGCCACCCAAGAAGGAGCCGTTATTGCCGCCGGTTGTGAAGCCTGCAACACCGATGCCGTTGTTATTTCCTCTGAACGCACCACCAATGTGAGCGCCGACGTAGATCCCGGTCCAATTATAAACCTGCACCGCCATCATAGGGGCTTTGGTATAAGGACGGCGAGCAGTCATATCAGCCGCGGACGCCGCAGCGACAGAAGCGCCAAGCAGCACGGTAGCAAGCAAAATCTTCTTCATTGGAATCCCCGGTTGATGAGTCTGATTATGCTTAATGCATCAGTGCCCATATTCATGTCACTTCAAAGCAACAGATGCTGGAAAAACCGACACGCCGCATGATGGTTCAGCAGCGTCCAAGTCGCCACTCCAGACTACGCATACCATAGCGAGAGGTATTCAGCTGCAAATGGCTGGCTTTTGCTGCTGCAATGCACCTAAAGCACCGGTTTGCTTGCCACCTTGCATTCGGTCCGACTGGTGCTGTGAGGTCGTCTATCTCCTAACGCGTCGCTAAGGCTACAGCATTCCCGAAGTGCAGGGATTGGCGCAAACGCAAAACATTAAAGCGGAAACTAATCAAAAGCAGGCCGACTTGCGCGGTCGCGCCGCTAATGAAATTTACAACGACCCATCCAATGCTGGCGTTCAAAAAGCATTTGAGCATTGGGAGGCCGGTGGCGCTCCTTTGGATTCTTTGACCAAACAAAGAATCCTCGCAATGCCGCCAGAGCAGCGAAAACAAACCGCCTTGCAGCTCCGTCAAGGAAGTATGCCCGCATCTGAGAACATGGTCGCGACCGGCGAGACAACCGCCAATCAGGGTAGGTATGTTCCGGAGCCGCTGCAGCCAAATACTCCCTACAGCAACCGTACTGCTGTCGCGACAGGTGCGGCTGGAAATCCATCGCAAGCCAAAGTTGATAACGCCATTAAAACTGGCCGCAACTTCGATGGTTCTCCGCGCGTGACGAGCATGGCGGATGTTGTCGGCGGCGGCAGCGATATGTTCACGCCAAGCATTGTCAGAGGCCAGGACGGCAGCGTTTCGTCGTCAGTCACGCCTGCAACTACTGCGCTACAGGGGCAGGCAGTTGATCGCTACAAAAAGGCTGGCGAGAACGCCGACAACGCGCACGCCCTCACCATGAGCCTAGATATGATGGATCACAGTGCCGATGTTCTCAATTCGGCGGGCTGGTCATCAACAGGAGCCGGTGCCAACGCAAAAATGGGTGCAGCTAAGTCCGTCAACTCCATGTTGCAAACATTCGGCCTGCCGCCAGCCGTCGATCCAAATAAAATCTCGAATTGGGAAGATTTGAACAAGGAAACAACGCGCGCTGGATTCAAGCTCGCAAGCACCTTGGGTTCGCGAGAAGCTGCGAGCATCGTGCAATCTTCTGTTGGCGCTGTGCCATCCGCTGAAAATTCCCCACTTGGTTTCAAGCTTGTCACTTCAGGTATCAGACAAGCCATTCAGCGTGAGAAGGACTTTTACGCCTTCTCCACTGACTATGCACAGTCCCATCGCGGTAACACGTTTGGTGCGGACGTTGCGTTTAACAAACAATTCCCGCCAGATTTATACGCCAAGACTGCGATTGCAAATTCGCTGCCACCTGATGCGGTGAAGATGCTGAAAGAAAAACCGGCTCTAGCCAAACAGTTTGATGCGAAATACGGCCAAGGAATGTCCGGTTTTATCTTTCAACACGATCAGGCCCAGTAATGGCAACGCCGAATCCCTTCGATAGGTTTGACGCGCCGCAGACCAGTGCTGCCGTGCAGGCGAACCCGTTCGATAAATTCGACGATGCGTCCTACATCCCGACATATACGGGATTGGCGCGAAACACGATTGCGGGAACGAACGAAGGTATCGCCACTGTGGCAGGCGCACCTGTGGATGCCATGACGTGGGGCCTTAACAAGGGCATTCAGGGAATTAATAAGGTCGCCGGTCGCGATGCGGTTTCAGAAATACAAAGTCCGTTCGGCGGTTCTGACAGCATCAAACGCGGCATGGAAGCTGTCGGCGTTGAGAACCCGGACAAGGTAGAAGCCCGCACACGTGCGGAACGCATTTTTCGTGCTGGTGGTGAAGGCGTGGGCGAAATGGTGACGGGCGCGGGTGGACTTTCCATGCTGCGAAAGGGCATCACAGCCGCCGCTCCCAAGGCCTATTCCGTGATGGAAGGCTTGTTCGGTAAACCTTCTATTGAGAACGCAGCGATTGGCGCAACCTCCGGCGCAGGCGGCCAAGCAGCCTCTGAAGTTGTGCCCGATGCCTACAAACCCGCTGCTAAAATAGTTGGTGGCGTTGCTGGTGGCGCGTCAGTGTTTGGCGCTCGCGTGATTTACGAAGGTGGAAAGTTTGCTGTTAATGCGGCCTCTCATGCAGCAATGCCATTTACCAAGTCAGGACAAGAGGCGTTAGCTGGAAGCCAGATTGCAAATTCTGCGTCGGACGTTCATGCGGTTCGACAATCGCTTGAAAATGGTCCGCAAGAAATTGTCAGCGGATCAAAGCCAACGACGTTTCAGCAAACCGGCGACATGGGATTGGGCCAACTGGAGCGCCAAGTCCGCACGAATAATCCGGAAGATTTCATTCAGCGCGCGTCAGAACAAAACGCAGCACGGACAAATGCAATCGGGGGCGTGCAGCCAAACGGATCGGCTGCGGACGTGGCAAGTCATTTCAGGGGAATCCGCAACACGCTAGCCAAATACCCCAGCTTCACCGGGCCATCATCAACGCCGTCTTCAAGTTCGCGCGATACGTAATCGTCCGTCTTGTCGAGGAATTGAATCAACCGATTGATTTCGTCTCTAGCGTCCTTGCGGAGTCGTCCTATCGCTTGGAACGCTTCCTCAGGTGTCACGGGCGTCGGCAGATAAGTCGAATCCTGAGTCTCCTCAGGGCTTCCTAGCGGTGTGCTCATGATGGTGCTCACTGATCGGCTTCTTAGGGCCACGCCGGTGTCAGACCGGCAGCCGGGGGCTAAGAACCTGCCAGTGAGACAGGCGCGGCGCTTTTAAGGGGGATGATGGACCCCTCTGGACATAACGGCGCCCCCCGGCCAAGGCCGGACAGCCGCGCCTCTTATCGTTTGTCACCGCTCTGCGGGTGCGGAAACAAAATCAACGATGACGTGGGCAGCACTGGTTCGGGTTCTTAGGCCCAATGACAGAGTGCACTTGATTTGCTTAAAAATCCACTCCCTTTGTGGGGTCAGGGATTCCAAACAATAGCAATCCGGCC
>JAYVYQ010000291.1:0-2371 GCA_043784125.1 Afipia sp. | reverse complement strand
GAAGCCGGGTGGGCGACTGTTTCTAGGGTCATCGGAATCGGTAACGCGCACCACGAGACTTTTCTCGACCCAAGATAAAAAGCAGCGCATTTTCGAGCGCCGCGAAACGGATGGCACGGTGCTTCCGGCCCTGAATCTTCGGGGCGCGGGTATCCCGCCGGCAACTTTACCCAGCGCGCTGCCGTCGGGGTCGAACGACAGGATCGACAAAGGCGCGCGTCGGGTGATGGAGAAACACAATCCACCGCATGTTGTGATTGATCGCCAGCACCAGATCGTCCGCTTCTCGGGTGCAGCACTGGGGCGCTATTTCGAACCATCGACGGGCACGCCAAGTTTCGCGCTGTTCGATATCCTGCGCAAACCGCTTCGTCCGGCAGTGCGAAAGGCATTGCAGGAAGTTCAGGCGTCCAAAGCGACTGTGCGGAACGGGAGCGTGCCGCTCCGCATCGACGGCAAGCCGCATCTGCTGATGTTGATCGCCGAGCCGATGGACGATGATGGCGACTTTATCGTCCTGGCATTTCAGGATGGTGGTTTCGAGGTATCCGAGAGCAAGGCGGTAGCGCCGGGCGTAGACTTGCCCGACGCAATGCGGGCAATGGAGCAAGACCTGCTGACGACCCGCACGCAGCTTCAGTCGACGATCGACGAGCTTGAAATCGCCAATGAAGAGATGAAATCTTCAAACGAGGAATATCAGTCGGTCAATGAGGAGCTGCAATCCTCCAACGAGGAACTCGAAACCGCCAAGGAGGAAATGCAGTCGGTCAACGAGGAGCTTCAGACGATCAACGTCGAGATGGCCAGCAAGAACGACCAACTGACGCATCTCAACAGCGACATCAAAAACCTGCTCGAAAGCACCGAGATCGCCACGCTTTTCCTCGACGAGCATCTGCGGATCAAAAGTTTTACGCGCGGTATCAGCGACATATTCAGCGTCCGCGACAGCGATATCGGTCGTCCGATTACCGAAATCGTCAGCCTGCTCGACTATTCGGAGTTACAGCGCGATGTGAAGACCGTGCTGCGCAAGCTCGTCATGACCGAGCGTCGGGTGACGTTGACCGATTCAACGATGGTTTTCGAAATGCGCGTCCGTCCCTATCGGACCGTCGATAATGTCATTGACGGCGTAGTCTGCACATTCATCGACATCACTGGCCGCGAAGCCGCCGATGCCGCCGTGCACGCGAGCGAGAAGCAGTTTCACGCTATGGCGGAATCAATTCCGCAGCTCGCGTGGATCATGGACGGCGAAGGCTACATCTTTTGGTATAATCGTCGCTGGTTTGATTATACCAACACGACGCTCGAAGACATGAAGGGCTGGGGCTGGCAAAGCGTCCATCATCCCGACGAAATCGATCGCGTCGTGAAGCATCTCAAGCACTGCATTGCGACGGGCGAAATCTGGGAAGACAATTTTCCGCTACGTGGCGCGGACGGCAAATATCGCTGGTTCCTCTCTCGTGCCGAGCCGTTCCGCGACGAAAGTGGCAAGATCATTCGCTGGTTCGGCACCAATACCGACGTTGAGGATCAGCGGCGCGGCGAAGAACTTCGCGAACTGCTGCTCCGCGAAATGGACCACCGGGTCAAAAATCTCTTCGCCATCGTCGGCGGCGTCGTCACGCTCAGCGCACGTTCGGCGACGACACCGCAGGAATTGGCGGACACGGTTCGGGGACGCCTCGGCGCGCTGGCCAGTGCGCATCACCTGATCCGGGGGGGCAAACTGGATGCAAAAAAAGAAACGACACTGGCGGTTCTCGCACAAGCAATTCTATCCCCTCATATTGATTTTACGGCCAATGACGAGAATGGCCGGGCGAATATTGACGGGCCAGAAATTGCCATCGGCGGTGATGCAGTCACAAGCATGGCTCTTGTTCTCCACGAACTAGCGAACAACGCGGCCAAATACGGCTGCCTGTCGACCCCCCAAGGGCGCGTCGCAATCGCGTGGAGGATCAAGGCGGATAACCTTGTGCTGTCATGGCAAGAGCAAGGAGGCCCCGCCGTCACAGGTCCACCTGAGCGCGAAGGATTCGGCAGCACGCTTGCCCGAAGCACTGTAGCGGGTCAGCTTGGCGGTCAGTTCGAGCTTCAATGGAACCCCGAGGGGCTGACTGCCGTTATCTCGGTGGCAACAGCCCGACTGTCTAGATAAATGACCAAAGGCGTTCTGCAATTTTCTCCACGAACCAAAACATCGCGGCGCTAAACAGCTCTCTCGTCCTTGTCGCTGAAGATGAGGCGATCATCGCTTTGGACGTAGTCATGGCAATCCGTGACGCCGGTGGGCAAGTTGTTGGCCCCGCCGCAAGTGTGCAGCAAGCGCTCGCGCTCATAGACACAATGCCCA
>JAYVYQ010000290.1:0-3379 GCA_043784125.1 Afipia sp. | reverse complement strand
CAACGCGCTTCGAAAAAACAGCGCGGAATTATCAGGCCGTCGTTACCCTTGCCGCCATTATCCTATGGATGCGATAAGTGTCCACAGGACCTAGAGCCTTATCGGTTCTGATTGAATCAGAACCGGGCTCTTCTCTCTAGTTTTGACGCGTTTTCTTCACGCGAACCGGTGTCCACTTCGCTTGAAAACGCTATGGGACCGCGAACGTAAAATCAGCGGCTAAGCGCGACTTCCTTGAACGCAGCCAGCAGCGGAACTTCCAGCTTCCCGTGCATGCCGCACATGATCTCGTAAGCCTTTTCCCGCGGCATCCCGGCCTTGTACGATCGGACTTCGATGAGGGCTGCAAAAATATCGGCAATGGTCAGCATGCGGACGATATCGGTTATGCTTTCCGCGCAAAGCGCGTCGGGATATCCGCTGCCGTCGAGATATTCGTGGTGATGACGAACCGCATCGAGGACTTCCCGCGAAATGCCCGGCGTTCCCTTCAGCACCTCATATCCGGCTGCTGGATGAGTTTCGATCAGCGCCCGCTCCTCGGGGTCAAGGCGACCCGGCTTGTCGAGAACGGCAAGCGAGATTTTGGCTTTGCCGATGTCATGAAACATCGCGGCCGTATGCAGCCGTTCGATATCCGCTTTCGCCAGACCCAGGCTCAAGCCGAAATCGACCGCCACACCCGTGACGAGAAGGCAGTGCTGATACGTCCCTTCGTGATGGCGGCGCACGGTATCCAGCCAGTTGGACAGGCCGTCCTCGGCGATACTGTCCGCGATGCGTCCCGCCGCGCCCCTGGCAGCGGCCACGTCGATTGTCCCCCCCGTCATTGCCGACGAGAACATCGATGCAATGGCAGCCGCGCCGCCTGAAGCGACATCGCGCGCGTCGCTCGTCGCCGGTTGGACGGGAGCGGTCGACGCGTCGGCGTCGGCCAATGTTTCCATGAGAGACTTTTTGCCGACGGGATTGACGAGGACATGCGTGGCGCCGAGCGCATAGGCCCGTGCGGCGAACAGTCGCTCCCTCTGGTCGATCAGGAAAACCCGCTTCCTGACGTGCTTCAGCCGGGGAAGCAGTTCCTTGATCGCCGCGATATTTTCGACGATTCGAAGGTCAGCGGCGACGACGGCCGCATCGCATTCCCGTTGCAGGCTGATCTTGCCGATCAGCGGCGTGGAATTGACGACGTATTCTGGCTCCAGCAAGGAGCGCAGCCCCGTAGATTTACGGGGGTCGTCTGCAATGACGTGGACAGACACCTGAAAACCCTTCTGGATCATAAAACGTCTGGTGCGGCGGCGCTGCCGCTAAAGTTTTCCGGAGAGACATTGCCCTTAACCGGAAACAGCAGTTTCCCGACTGTGCGTTATATGCAGGTTAACAATGGGGGTGGAACGATATCGAAATTCGGCAGGCCGACCGCGTGTTCCTGCTGAACTCAAGACGTCCCGTTACCGTGCAGCGCGGTGGAGATCGTCGCGCATGGTCACGGCCACTGTATCCGCCCCGGGTTTTGTTCGGTAACCTGAGTGGCATTTCAAACCCGAATTCGAAATTTCATGGCGAACTACCTTTCCTTTGCCCCGTCCGCGACGCTACGAACTTTTCAATTCAGCAGCGTCGACGACTTTCGAAAGGCCGTCCGGAAGTTTCAGGTCGAATTCACGCCGTTCAGCCCGAGAATTTCCGCGGAACAGGCGCTCCTGAATCTTCCGGGCCTGGATCTCAGCCTGGCGCAGTCGTTTCCCAGACTGGCGGACACCCGCCTGGCTCCAAACTGCACCGCGATCTGCTTTTCGATGGATGATCGTCGGCTGGTTCGCTTCAACGGCGTCGATGTCGACATGCCGCTCATCGCCCTTGGCCATGGCGGCGATCACTTCACGACGTTCGAAGAAGTTGCGGCGCGAACCGCCGTCATCGTGTTTACCCCGGAAATCCACGGCCGCGGCTGGCCCGAAACCCACCGCGAATTCTTCATGCGCGCAACGACCGGAAACGCACTGCAACGGCTGCGCCTCCTCATGCTGGAGGTATTTAAGCTGGCTTCGGATTCGGTAGAGGCAACGGTCCTGCCCGCGTCGACAGCAGGAATCAAGGAATCATTACTCACTGCGATCGATCAGGCGTTTGCCGCTACGGATCCGCCGGTCACCGGCGGGTCGCTGCACCCGGCGCGCCTGTTTTCGATCTTCCGCAAGATCGAAGACCATCTTCGCGAAAATCTTGCAAATCCGGTCTACAGCGAAGGCCTCGCCAAACAGATCGGCGTATCCGTACGAACCCTGCAGGACGTCATCATGCTGTATCGCGGCGTGAGCCTGCACCGCTATCTCCGGCTGAAGCGGCTTTGGCTGGTCCGTCAGCGCTTGCTGGCAGGCAATACCAGCGTCAAGTCATGTGCGCTGGCTTTTGGATTTTGGCATCTGAGCGATTTCTCGCGCAGCTATCGGATTCAATTCCAGGAGACGCCTTCGGAAACCATTGCCCGGGCGCATTGAGCCAGAAAAACCGGTCACCCGAACTTGGCACTCAGCGGCGAACCGAAGCCAGCGCGCGTTCGATCGATTGCGCCACGATCACCGCCGACCGCTCGTCGAGATGAACGCCGTCGGCCCAGCGCAGTTCGCTCCGCTCGGCATCGATCCGCAGCCATCGATCCGACTCGGGAAACGCGCCGTGAATGATCTCCCGCGTGATAACGGCCGCCCGTGCGCTTTCGATTTCATCTTCATAGGGCAGCTCGAACAGCAGCACACGCGTGCCCCGCCGCTCCAGCGCCGGGATCAAGCTTTCTAGGTGCCTTGCGTTGCTTCGCGCGGCTTCTGTCGGATCCTCCGCCGTGAATTCGCCGAGCGCACGCGCCACATAGACCCGGTTGTCGAAGTCGCTCGGCGGCTGCGCCAGCAATCGGCGCAGGTCGCCCGCGACTTGCGCATACGTCAGAGGCGCATGCAGCCGGTTCTCGTAGGCCGCTACGGCGACCCTGACGGGGCGGAAGAACAACGGTTCGGCATTGCGCTGCGAATATCTCTCAACCAGTTCACTATCCAGCGGCCGGGACAGCACGTTCGCTTCCACCAGAATGACGCGGGGAAGCTGCGGCTGGTTCGCGACGATCAGAAGTCCGGTCACGGGAGAGCCGCCCGCCAGCGCCAGATTGCGCAGCCTCGGCGTTGCAAAATATTCCTCCTTGAGGCGGAAGGTCATCGAACTGCCGACCAGAACGGTTTCCGGCACAGGCTCGCGCATGAAGCGGTTCAGCATGATCAGCGTGCCGTCGCGCGTCGTCGTCGCGGGCATTTGCAGTCCCGTGCCGAAGCGTGCGGTCGCAAGGCCGCAGGCGAGCAACAGGACCGCCGCGCCGACACCGCAT
>JAYVYQ010000289.1:0-2524 GCA_043784125.1 Afipia sp. | reverse complement strand
GTGACGCTGCGCGGCCGCCCGTTCGTGTTCGCGACCGGCTACGGCTCGTCGGGGCTGCCGGAAAAATTCCGCGACATCCCGACGCTGCAAAAACCGTTTCAGATGGCGACACTCAAGCGCGCCATCGAGGACGCGCTCAAGGATGTGGCGGCGTAGCCATTTCGGCGCATGATCTTTTCCGAAAACCGGTTTCCACGTTTCGGGATCATGCGCGCTTATTTGAAAATATCCACCAGCTTTTCCGAGAACGCCATGTCGGTGCGATCGAGCCGCAGCGGCGTGACGGACACATAGTCACCTTCAAGTGCTGCGAGATCGGTGCCCTCGCCCGGCGTATCTATAACTACGAGTTTCTCGAAGCCGATCCAGTAATACGGATTGCCGCGTCCGTCGCGGCGTTCGTCGACGCGTAAGAAACCTTGGTTGCGTTTGCCCTGCCGGGTAACGACGATGCCCTTCACTTCGTTGGGCAGACACGCCGGAAAATTCACATTGATGACGGTGTCGCGCGGCACGCCGAGCTTCATCACTTTCTTGATGACATCCGGACCGAATTTCAGCGCGGTTTCCCACAGCGGCTTGTGCTTGGTCTCGACCGAGAATTCCTGCGACAGCGCGAATGACGGCAGGCCCAGGATGGTGCCTTCGAGAGCGCCCGCGATGATTCCGGAATAGACCACGTCCTCGGCGACGTTGCGGCCCTTGTTGACGCCGGACAGAACGATGTCGGGCATTGCGTTGGCCATGACGTGACGCGAGCCCATGATGACGCAATCGGTCGGCGTGCCGCGCACAGCGAAATGACGCGGGTCGATTTCACGCAGCCGCATGGGGTCATTCAGCGACAGCGAATGCGACACGCCGGACTGATCGAGTTCGGGTGCGACCACCCACACATCGTCACCGACTTGCTTGGCGATCTCCTCGACAACCTTGAGACCCGGCGCGTGAATGCCGTCGTCGTTGGTGCATAGAATTCGCATATTCAGCCCTGCGTTCTCATTCCGTCATGGCCGGGCGTCGTCCCGGCCATCCACGTCTTCATTTGCTCGGGTTAAAACAAGTCGTGGATGCCCGGGTCAAGCCCGGGCATGACGGGTTTAAATATCGCGCTCAATCAATTTCAATCCGCCCATATAGGGCTGCAAAACATCCGGCACCGCAATCGAGCCGTCGGCCTGTTGATAGGTTTCCATCACGGCGATCAACGCGCGGCCGACAGCCGTGCCCGAACCGTTCAGCGTGTGGACGAAACGCGGCTTGCCATCGGGACCGCGCGAGCGCGCGTCCATGCGGCGTGCCTGAAAGTCTCCGCACGCCGAGCAGGATGAAATCTCGCGGTACATTCCACCTTCGCCCTGCCCCGGCATCCACACTTCGATGTCATAGGTTTTCTGCGAGGCGAAGCCCATGTCGCCGGTGCACAGTGTCATCACGCGGTAATGCAGATCGAGTTGCTTCAGCACTTCCTCGGCGCAGGTGAGCATGCGCTCGTGCTCATCCTTGGATTGCTCCGGCGTCGTGATCGACACCAGTTCAACCTTGGTGAACTGGTGCTGGCGGATCATGCCGCGCGTGTCGCGTCCCGCAGCCCCCGCCTCGGCGCGGAAGCACGGCGTCAGCGCGGTCAGGCGCATCGGCAATTCTTTTTCATCGACGATGGATTCGCGGACGAGATTGGTCAGCGGCACTTCGGCGGTTGGGATGAGCCAGTGACGATAACCATCAATCGAAGCGCGCACGCCCTCCAGATGCGGAGCGGCAGCAATACCAAGTTCAAGAATATTCGTCGAAATGCCTTGCGACGCTAATTCATCCATACCGCGCTTCAAATCGCCATGCTTCCAAGCAGAAAACTGATCGTCCTCAAACTTCGGCAATTGCGCCGTACCGAACATCGCATCATCGCGCACAAGCAACGGCGGATTGACTTCAGCATAGCCATGCTCGTTCGTGTGCAGATCGAGCATGAACTGGCCGATGGCACGCTCCAGCCGCGCCAGCCCCTTTTTCAGAACCACAAACCGCGCGCCGGATAGTTTCGCCGCCGTCTCGAAATCCATGAATTTCAGCGCTTCGCCCAACTCCACATGCTCTTTAGGCTTGAACACATATGCGCGTTTCTTGCCGAATTCGCGAAGCAGCTTGTTGCCGTGCTCGTCAGCGCCGTCCGGCACTTCCGCCAAAGGCAAATTCGGAATCTGCGCGAGCAGAGTCTTCAGCTCGTTCTCATAGCCTTTCGCCGCCAATTCCATATCCGGCAGCTTCGCCTTCAATTCCGTGACTTCGGCCATCAGCGCGTCGGCGCGCGCATTGTCCTTGTTCTTCTTCGCCTCGCCGATTTCCTTCGAAGCTGCGTTGCGCCGCGCCAGCGCCTGCTCGGATTCCTGAATGGCCTTGCGGCGCTGCTCGTCGATTGCCACCAATTCAGCAGCTATCGGCTCAAGCCCACGCCGTTTCAATGCGGCGTCGAATGCGCCGGGGTTGTCGCGAATGGCTTTGATGTCGTGCATGGCAATGTCCA
>JAYVYQ010000288.1:0-5413 GCA_043784125.1 Afipia sp. | reverse complement strand
GGTGATGACGTCGCCCGACTCGATGCCGGCCTTTGCTGCCGGGCCGTTCGCCTGCGGCTCTGCCACAAGAGCGCCTTCCGGCTTCTTCAAGCCAAGGCTGTCGGCGATCTCGGCCGTGACCGGCTGAATCTGGACGCCGATCCAGCCGCGGCTGACGGAGCCCTTGTCCTGCAGTTGCTGCACGACGGCTTTCACGGTCGATGCCGGAATGGCGAAGGCGATGCCGACGCTGCCGCCGGACGGTGAATAGATCGCGGTGTTGACGCCCATCACGTCGCCTGACGTGTTGAAGGTCGGGCCACCGGAGTTGCCCTTGTTCACAGGCGCGTCGATCTGAATGAAATCGTCATACGGCCCGGAGCCGATGTCGCGACCGCGCGCCGACACGATGCCTGCCGTCACGGTGCCACCGAGACCGAACGGATTGCCGACCGCAAGAACCCAGTCGCCGATACGCGGCTGGCTATCGGACAGCTTTGCGAACGGCATGTCCTTGACACCATCGACCTTGATGAGTGCGACGTCGGTGCGTGGATCGGTGCCGATCACCTTGGCGGTGTGAACGGTGCCGTCGTCGGTCGTGACTTCGACCTTGTCGGCGCCATCGACGACGTGATTGTTGGTGACGGCGAAACCATCAGCCGAAATGAAAAAACCCGAGCCTTGACCGGTCATCATCTGACCGCCACGGCCGCCGCGCTGGCCTTTCTGGCCGGGAAGTCCATCGGGTCCGCCGAAGCGCTTGAAGAAGCGCTCCATCGGGGACCCCGGAGGAAACGGTGAATCTTCCGTCGCGCCATCGTTCGATGCCTGCTTCTCGGCCATCTTCACGCGCACGGAAATCACCGAAGGCTTCACGCGCTCGACGATGTCGGCGAAACCGATCGGCTGCTGAACCTGACGGACGTCCTTATTGACCTGCGCGTGCGCAGCAGTCGTGAGAACGTCGAAGTTGCCCTGAGGCGCGATGCCGAGAGCGGCAACGCCGAGACCCGCGACGACGGAGGCCATCAGCGCGAATTTGCGCGCCGAGAACAGCGAACGGCGTGGCTCTTTGTAAGATGGGAGGGTCGAGAAATCGGTGGGGCGGTCGGTCATGAAAATCTCCAGAGGGCGAGCGGGAACGGGAATCTCGTGGTGCCAATCGCGGCACCGTCACTCTGGAACATGGCGGACGCGGCCTTACCGGCCACTGACGGGGGAATTAATGTTTTGTAATAGGGGGATAAGTCTGGACGTCTAAACCGGCCGTTTCGGCGGGTTTTCGCCGGAAATCAGCCGCTCCAGCCGCGCCTCCTCGTCTGGCGTGAGACGCAATGCCGCAGCATTGCCCTCAGCGCTGCGCCGGTTGCGGCGGCGATTGCCAAGCCACAAGGCAAGCCCACCTCCGGCCAGCACAAATGGCGGGATCAGCCACAGCAACAGCGTGTTTTTCTCGACGCGCGGCTTGAGCAACACGAACTCACCGTAACGCGACACCAGATAATCCATCACCTGCTCGTCGGTTTTGCCGGCGGCAATCTGTTCGCGCACCAACAATCGAAGATCGCGCGCCAGCGGCGCGTCGGAGTCGTCGATGGATTGATTCTGGCAAACCATGCAGCGCAATTCGCGCGACAGATTGCGCGCACGCGATTCCTGCGCCGCATCTGCCATGATCTCGTCGGGCTGCACAGCGCGGGCATAAGAAACGAAGATCGTCATTGCGAGGAGCATCGCGACGAAGCAATCCAGCAAACGTCGAGCCATCTCTGGATTGCGTCGCTTCGCTCGCAATGACCGCACCATTTCTACTCCGCCGCCTGCAACGAGCCGCTATTCCTGTCTTGAGGTTTCGCAGGCTTCGGCGCGCCGACGCGCAACCGCCGATCCGACAGCGACAGCATGCCGCCGAACGCCATCAGCACCGGGCCGAACCAGATCAGCAGCACCAGCGGCTTGTGATAGATCCTGACCGCAACGGACCCGTCGGCATGAGCGTCGCCGAGTGAAATATAAAGCTGGCTCGCGCCGCGCGTCAGCAGGGCTGCTTCCGTGGTCGACATGCCGCGCGTGGTGAAATTGCGCTTCGAGGGTGTCATGACGCCGATGGGACTGCCGTCGAGCGTGACGTTGAACCGCGTGATCTGTTCGCGGTAATTCGGCCCTTGCTGCTGCGAAATGTCGTCGAGTGTCACCTCGTAGCCGCCCACACTAGCAACATCGCCGATTTTCATGGACGCGATGCGTTCGGAATTCCAGGTGGTTTCGCAAACGATGCCAATCAGGGCAACGCCAAGCCCCGCATGCGCGAAGGCCGAACCCCATGTCGAGCGCGGCAATCCGCGTGCGCGTTGCGCAGCCGTTGAGAACGGCGCGCGAAACAATTGCGTGCGCTCGACAATATCGCTGATGGCGCCGGCGATGACGAACACCGCAAGGCCGATCATCAGCGGCGCGAACGCGCTGCCGCCGCGTACCCATGCCCAGACACACGCCAGCGCGACCAACCCGGCGATTCCTGCGGCCATCAGGCGCTGCGCGGCCGCGACGATATCGCCGCGCTTCCACGCCAGCTGCGTGCCGAACGGAACTGCGATCAGCAGCGGCACGAACAGCGGGCCGAAGGTGAGATTGAAGAACGGCGCGCCGACCGAAATCTTCTCGCCGGTCAGAACCTCAAGGCCGAGCGGGTACAGTGTGCCGATGAAGACGGTGGCGCAGGCGGTGACGAGAAACAGATTGTTCAACACCAGCGCACCCTCGCGCGAGATCGGCGCGAACAGTCCGCCTTGCTTCAGCGCCGACGCACGCCAGGCATAGAGGCTGAGGCTGCCGCCGATGAACAGGCAAAGAATAAGCAGAATGAATACGCCGCGCGTCGGGTCGCTGGCGAATGTATGCACCGATGTCAGCACGCCCGAGCGCACGAGGAATGTTCCAAGCAGCGACAGTGAGAATGTCAGGATCGCGAGAAGTACGGTCCACACCTTCAAGGCATCGCGCTTTTCCATCACGACCGCCGAATGAAGCAGCGCAGTCCCCGCGAGCCACGGCATCAGCGATGCGTTCTCGACGGGATCCCAGAACCACCAGCCGCCCCAGCCCAGTTCGTAATAGGCCCAGTACGATCCCATCGCGATGCCGAGGGTGAGGAAAATCCACGCCACCAAGGTCCACGGCCGAACCCAGCGCGCCCATGCGGCATCGACGCGGCCTTCGATGAGCGCGGCCACCGCAAACGAAAATGAAATCGAAAAACCGACATAACCGAGATAGAGCATCGGCGGATGGATCGCGAGACCGATGTCCTGCAACACCGGATTGAGATCGCGGCCTTCGATCGGCGGATTGGCGATCCGCAGAAACGGATTCGATGTGAGAAGGATAAAGAGATAAAACGCCGAGCCGATCCAACCCTGCACGGCCAGCACATGCGCGCGCAGCGTCAGCGGCAGATTGTTGCCGAAGGCCGCAACCATTGCGCCGAACAGCGACAGGATCAGCACCCATAACAGCATCGAGCCTTCGTGGTTTCCCCACACGCCGGTGATTTTGTAGATCATCGGTTTCAGCGAATGGGAATTCTCGAACACATTGACGACGGAAAAATCCGACGTCACATGCAGCAGAACGAGCGCCGCAAACGACAGGCCCGTGAATGCGAATTGCGCCAGCGCAGTCGAACGCGCGACATTCATCAGCGCCGGATCGTGCAGCCGTGCGCCGATCACCGGAACGACGGATTGAATGAGTGCCAGCGCAAGTGCCAGCACCAGCGCATAATGTCCGGCTTCCGCGATCACTGTGCAGCACCCCTAGAGACTGATCCTTTAGTGTCGGAGACTTTCTTCGGCGCGTTTTCGTTCCAGAGCCCCTTCTTCTTCAATTCGTCGGCGACGGCTTTGGGCATGTATGTCTCGTCATGCTTGGCCAGCACCGTATCGGCCTTGAACACCCCGTCAGGCCCGATAGCGCCTTCCGAAATGATGCCCTGCCCTTCACGGAACAGATCGGGAAGAATGCCCTGAAACGTCACCGGCAACGTCGCGCTGCCGTCAGTCACGTCGAACTTCACATGGAGTTGGTCGCTGCGCACAAGCGATCCTTCGCGCACAAGGCCACCGAGGCGAAATCGCTGTCCGGGCGAAATGTGCTTTTCCGCAATCGAAGATGGTGTGGAAAAAAATACGATGGAATCGCGCATGGCGTTCAGCACGAGCGCAACCGCAATCGCCAGCACCGCAAGCGCGCCTCCGATCAGTGTCAACCGCCGCTGCTTGCGCGTCATAATAAGTTACCCATCAAGTCCCAAATCTTTAAGTCCGTCATTCAACTGCTTGAGCCGCGCCGCATCCTTGGTCGCCTGCCGCGCCTCGATAAGCGTGCTTTGCGCCTTGTCGCGTTCGCCGAGCACGATATAGGCCCGCACCAGGCGCAGCCAGCCCTCGACATCGTCGCCATTGTCTTTCAGCCGCGTGGCCAGCCGCTCCACCATGCCGCGGATCATCACATTGCGGTCGCTTTCCGACATATCCTTGGCAGCCGCCACCGTGTCGTCGGAGAGTTTCGGCGCGTCGACGCCGACGCGAACCAGTGCGGCCTGCACCAGCGGACGCCACGGCGCATCGGCCGGTGCGCTTGAAAGCATCTCGCGCCAGATATTGGCGGCGTCGGTCTTGCGGCCATCCTGCTCGGCGGCGAGGCCCAGGAGATAACGCGCTTTCACTTCGTTGCCATCGAGCGCAACCGCGCGTTCGAGTTCGGTCTTGGCCTCGATGGTGACGACGCCGCCGGCGGCAGCCGCCATCGCTTCACCCAGATCGGCACGGCGCGAGGCCGTCTCGCCATTATATGTAATCGAGTTGCGCCATGCGCGCACAGCATCGTCGTGTCGGCCGATCTTGAACAGGACGGGCGCGAGCACTTCCCAGCCGCGGCCATCTGCCGGATTCTTTTCCAGATGGGTTTCGACCTGCGCAACGAGACGATCGAGCGGCGCATTGGCGACGGGCGTGGACATGCGCGAAGCGATCGGAAAATCCCCGATCGCGGGCGAGCCGAGCCGCGCATACAAACTCGCCGCGATCAGCGGCATTGCGATCAGCGCGAACACAGCTACCGCGCGGCGAAATGTAACATTCGCCGTTGACGCAACACTCGCCTCCGCATCGGATGCGGCCAGCAATCGGCGGCTGATTTCGACGCGTGCAGCATCCGCTTCCGCAGGCGCAATCAATCCGGAGGCTGCGTCGCGCGCAACTTCCAAGAGCTGATCTTTGTAGACGACGGTTTCGGCGCCCTGGCGTTCGGTCCGCGCCCCACGCCCGAGCGGCCACAGCACGGCAAAGACGGCTGCCGCAGTCATCAGTGCAAAGACGAACCAGAGCGCCATTCAGCAAGGTTCCAGAGAGGGATGCCGGTCAAATCCGGC
>JAYVYQ010000287.1:0-7210 GCA_043784125.1 Afipia sp. | reverse complement strand
TTGGCCGGCCAATGCGGCTCGCGCATTGTGCGGTCGGATCTATCGGGGGCTTTTGCCGATGTCCGAACAGTGGCTCGATGACTTTGGAGCCAATGCGGCCGGAAAACTCCCAAAACCGGGGCTGGAACTGTCGCGTCGGTTCAGGGATTAACAATCCAATGTGTTACAAAAACATCTTGCTAGTCTATAATTCTGATATACATTGAGACGGTCGGGAAGCCCGGAAACACGGGCGCGGCGGGTTGAGGAGACGGCAGGCGGTTGACCGCGCGGCGCAGCAAGGAGAACATTCCGATGTATACGCAAGCTCTCAATGCTCAGACGGAAGACCGCGTCGTTGAGGACGCCGCCAAGGTTGCTGCCTTTGAGACCCGTGTCGCCGCTGAAGAAAAAATCGAAGCTAATGACTGGATGCCGGCGGCGTATCGCAAGACGCTGACGCGGCAGATTTCCCAACACGCCCATTCCGAGATCGTTGGCATGCTGCCGGAAGGCAACTGGCTGACCCGAGCGCCGACGCTGCGCCGCAAGGCGGCGTTGCTGGCGAAGGTTCAAGACGAATGCGGCCACGGCCTTTATCTTTACGCTGCGGCTGAGACGCTCGGCACCTCGCGCGAAGAACTTGTCGATCAGATGCTGAGTGGCAAGGCAAAATACTCCTCGATTTTCAACTATCCGACTTTGACTTGGGCTGACATCGGCGCAATCGGCTGGCTGGTCGATGGCGCTGCGATCATGAACCAGATTCCGTTGTGCCGCTGTTCTTACGGTCCTTACGCGCGCGCGATGATCCGCGTCTGCAAGGAAGAGTCGTTCCATCAGCGTCAGGGCTACGAAATCATGGTGACGCTGTCGCGCGGCTCGAAGGAGCAGAAGGCGATGGCGCAGAACGCGCTAGATCGCTGGTGGTGGCCGTGCCTGATGATGTTCGGACCGCCTGATCTGCAAAGCGCGCATGGCGATCAATCGACGCGATGGAAGATCAAGCGTTTTTCCAACGACGAACTGCGTCAGAAATTCGTCGATGCGACCGTGCCGCAGGCGCGATATCTCGATCTCAAAATTCCTGACGCCGATCTGAAATGGAACGCGGAAACCTCGCACTGGGATTACGGCGCCATCGACTGGCAGGAATTCCAGGACGTTCTATCGGGTAATGGCCCGTGCAATCGCGATCGTCTGGCCGCGCGCCGCAAGGCACATGATGATGGGGAATGGGTGCGGGACGCCGCAGTCGCTTACGCACAGAAACAACAGTCGCGCCGTGCCGCCACGGCACAGGCCGCCGAATAAGGAGGCTGCGATGAGCACTCAGAACATTCAACTTTGGGAAGTTTTCATCCGCAGCCGTAATGGTCTCGCGCACAAGCATGTCGGCTCATTGCACGCGGCCGACGCAACGTTGGCCCTGCATGCCGCGCGCGACATCTACACGCGCCGGGGCGAGGGATTGTCGATCTGGATCGTGCCTTCGGATTTCATCATTGCTTCGGACCCTGCCGAGAAAGGTATGATGTTCGAGCCAGCCATGTCGAAGATCTACCGTCATCCGACGTTCTACGACGTCCCCGATGAAGTCGGACATATGTGAACGAAGGCATGTCATGACCGTCGCTTCCATTTCCGTCACGGAGAGCCCACTGGTGCTTTATGCGCTACGCCGTGCCGACGACGCGCTGGTCCTCGGCCATCGGCTGTCGGAGTGGTGCGGCCACGCGCCGATGATGGAAGAAGACATGGCGCTGGCGAATATGGGCCTCGATCTGATCGGGCAGGCGCGCGAGCTATATACCTATGCGGCAAAAGCCGAGGGCGCCGATAACGACGAAGACAAACTCGCTTATTTGCGCGACGTGCGGCAATATCGCAATCTGCTTCTGGTTGAGCAGCCGAACGGCGATTTCGCGCGGACAGTCATCCGGCAGTTCCTTTATTCAGCCTTCGCCGATCCTTATTGGCGCGCAATGATGAAGTCGAAGGACGTAACGCTGGCCGCCATCGCTGCGAAATCCGAGAAGGAAAGCGCGTATCATCTGCGGCATTCATCTGAATGGGTAATCCGGCTCGGCGACGGCACCGAAGAAAGCCATCGTCGTGCGCAAACCGCGATCGACGATCTCTGGGCATTCACCGGCGAATTGTTTCATGGCGATGAGAGCGATAAGGCCCTGATCGCCGCTGGCTTGGCGATCGATCCGGAAAGCCTTCGGGCAATGTGGACGCAGACCGTATCGAGCGTGCTGCAAACAGCGACGCTTAAAAGCCCGGCCTCGGCATGGATGCAGAAGGGCGGACGCAGTGGTCATCACAGCGAACATCTCGGTCATCTCCTGAGTGAGTTGCAATCGCTGCAGCGAAGTTTTCCGGGCGCAACATGGTGACGGCTCTCACCAGCACGTACGACCTGCGGCAGGCTGCATGGGACGCAGCATCGCAAGTGCTCGATCCGGAAATCCCGGTTCTGACCATCGCCGATCTCGGCGTGCTGCGTGACGTCACGGTCAAAGACGGACAAGTCGAGGTCGCGATCACACCGACCTATTCGGGTTGTCCGGCGATGAACACGATTGCGTTGGAAATCGAGATGGCGCTGGAACGTGAGGGTATCCGCAATTCCAAAATCAAAACAGTGCTGTCGCCGGCATGGACCACGGACTGGATGAGCGATGAAGGTCGTCGCAAGCTGAAGGACTATGGGATCGCGCCGCCAATGGCGGGAGGCGGACGCCGCGCGCTGTTCGGCGAACAGCAGGTGGCGTGCCCGCAATGCGGCTCGAATGCCACCGAAGTGCTATCGGAATTCGGCTCGACCTCCTGCAAGGCGCTGTGGCGCTGCACGGCCTGCCGTGAGCCGTTCGATTATTTCAAATGTCACTAGAGTGAACATCGATGTCGCATACACCGAAATTTCACCGTCTTGCCGTGGACGATCTGCGCCGCGAAACTTCCGACGCGATTTCATTGACGTTTGCGATACCTGACGAACTGTCGGACGATTATGCGTTCGCGCCGGGACAATATCTGACATTGCGCACGACGATGGACGGCGAGGAAGTGCGCCGATCCTATTCGATCTGTTCCAGCCCTGACGATCGCGAACTGCGTATCGCCGTGAAGAAAGTCGATGGCGGCGCGTTTTCAAGCTGGGCGCTCGATGAACTCAAGCCCGGCGATACACTCGACGTGATGACACCGACTGGCCGCTTCGGCGTCGCGCACGTGCCGGATGAAACACGCATCCATGTTGGCTTTGCCGCCGGCTCCGGCATCACGCCGATCATGTCGATCATTCGCGGCATTCTTGCGCGCGAACCGAAAAGCCGATTTTTTCTTTTCTACGGGAACCGCGCGACGTCGGGCGTCCTGTTTCGTCAGGCGCTGCAAGAACTGAAGGACCGCTTTATGGGGCGGTTCTCTGTGTTTCATGTGCTGTCGCAGGAAGAACAGGACCTGCCGATCCTTCACGGCAGGCTCGACCGCGACAAGGTTGCGGTGTTGCTGCGCGCGATGGTGCCGGCGGCGGCGATCGATCATGTCTTCATCTGCGGTCCTGTCGCGATGAGCGAGGAGATCGCGGCGACCTGCGCGGAACTGGGAATTCCCGAGGATCACGTCCATGTCGAGCGTTTCGTCTCGGGTCTCGGCGGCAAGCCACGGCCGAAAGTAGTCATTGCACCGAGCGCGCCGCCCAAGGCTATCGCGTCACTCATCGTGGATGGAAAGCGCAAGGACGTGCCGGTCGCGGAAGGCGAAGCTATTCTCGACGCTGCATTGCGTGCCGGCATGGATTTGCCCTACGCCTGCAAGGGCGGCATGTGCAGCACGTGCCGCGCCAAGGTTGTCGAAGGTGAGACGCAGATGGACGTCAACTATTCGCTGGAGCTTTGGGAATTGAAAGCGGGCTTCGTTCTGACGTGCCAGGCGCATCCGGTCTCAAATCGCGTCGTCGTCGATTACGACCAGATGTAATTATTTGCTCTCGCGCATCAACGCGTAAGCCGTCTGCGCCAGCGCTACGGGACGCTCGTCGTCAACCGCCCTGATCGACACGGCGCCGAACGCCATGGTGCGGCCCAGACGTATGATGCGCGCCTCCGCCAGAATATCCACGCGCGTCGCTGGCCGCAGGAAATGAAGGGTCTGATCGACCGTGGTCATCGGCAGGTAATCGCCAACCGCCGCTGAAATCGCGAACACCATTGCGGTATCCGCCAGCGACATCAGCGACTGTCCGCAAACGACGCCATTGTCCCGGCAAAGCTTTTCGGAGAAGCGCATCCGCAAGATCGCGCTCTCGGCGTCGATGTTTTCAATCGACAAATCGAGGTCCTGCACCCATTGGGCGAAGACGGTCTTGAGGAGGGTTGTCGCGGCGGCTTTGTCGAATGACATGGGTGTTGTCCTGAATGTCTTGCAGTGGAGATCTAGGAAACCGTGACGGGGAAGGACGTGAAGCCGCGAAATCTCACACGCCGCGCGCGGTGTGCGACGCCATCGGCTTTGAAATTCGGAAACCGCGTAAGAAATCTGCCGATGGAGATGCGGCCCTCAAGCCGCGCGAGATTGAGCCCGACACAGGCATGCGTCCCCGACGCGAAGGCGAGATGCCGGTTCGGCGTGCGGGCGATGTCGAAGGCCTCGGGTTGGCTAAATTGCGCCGGGTCGCGATTGGCTGCCCCGATGCACAATGTAATGAGCGTCCCCTGCGGAACGGCGACATCGCCAATCATTGTATCAATGACGACCCGTCTGTTGCCGAGCTGGTTGGAGCTTTCAAAACGCAGAATTTCTTCGACCACCGTCTTGATCGTGGCTGGATCGTCGATGAGCTGCTGCCGCTGTTCTGGAAAACGTAGCAGGAGCTCAAGGCCGTTGCCGATGAGATTTGTTGTCGTCTCATGACCTGCGTTCAGAATGAAGATGCAGTTGTGAAGAAGTTCGGTTTCATTCAATTTCTCGCCGCTCGCGGCTTCGCCCTCGATCAATCGAGTCAGCGCGTCACGGTTCGGATCGCCGGGATGCTTGCGGCGCTCCGTAACAAGTCGTCGCAGATAATCCAGAAATTCGGACACCGCGCGTTCGCCCCGGCTCTGGACTTCGTCCGACAGGAAGGGCTCCAGTGCGCCGAGGATGGCGAGCGACCAGTCGCGCAGCGGGCCGCGCTCCCGATGTGGGACATCCAGCAGATTTCCGATCACCTCAACCGGGATAGCTGATGCGAAATCCTCGATCAGGTCGGCGTTGCCGCGCGCCTCTATCGCATCAATCAGCCGATCGACCAGCGCGATCAGCGAGGGTTCCAGTTCTGAAATGGCGCGTGGATTGAGCGCGCCCGCGATCAGGCGGCGCACCCGCGTGTGCAGCGGCGGATCGTTGAACACCAGACTGGTGGTGTGATGCTGAAATAGCAGCGACCCTTCGCCATACTTCGGCGCGAACTCGATTCTCTTGTCGGAGCTAAATGTCGTCGTGTCTTTATAGATCGCTTCGAGATCGTCGTAGCGCGTCAGGAACAACGATCCATCCGGCATTCGATGAACCGGGTCGGCGGTCTGCAATGCGCGGTAGATCGGATAGGGGTCTTCATAGAAAGACGCAGGCAAATCCTTCAGCGAGAAATCGCGCGCAATCGCGAGTTCGCTCTCCGATGCGGGAGGCAGTTTTGAACCCCGGCCCAATGATGTCATCGGACGTCGCCGGCTATGCGAGGATGTCGTTGATTTGAACGGCAGCTTTTACATTGGTGAAATTTGCTATGTCGGCGAAGACCTCGCGGCCATGCGCCTTTCCGGCGCTCTTGAAATCGTCCATCGAGCCGAAGGTGAGTAGTGCCATCATCTGGTAGTCCGGCGCGCTGCCATCTGGCTTCGCTGTTCCGCGTAAAACCTGAGCGTTCTTCAGGCCATGTGCTGTCCAACGGTCTTTCACCAGCGGCATATGTTTATTCAAGTAGTATTCAACGTCGAAGGTGGTGTCCTTGCCGGTGGGATACATCACTGTCACTAAAATCACATTCATCTCCCTTTAGCGTTTCTACGCGGATGGTCGCACGGCGTTCATGGTCAGTAGTTCATACGTCGCAGCGGTCTCATCCTTGTCGGTCGTGATTTCGACATCCCATCGCACCTCGCCGTATTTCTTGTTGCGCGGCGACTTTTCTTTCGCGGTCAACCGCACCTTGACGGCTTCGCCCGGTTGAATCGGTTTTATGAACCGCAGATTGTCGAGACCGTAATTGGCCAGCACTGGACCGGGATCGGGATCGACGAAGAGGCCGGCGGCGAACGACAGTAACAGATAGCCGTGCGCGACGCGGCCCGGAAAGAATGGATGGTCCTTGGTCGCCTCCTCATCCATGTGCGCGTAGAACGTATCCCCCGTGAAATGTGCAAAGTGTTCGATGTCCTCAAGCGTGATCGTGCGTTGCTTGGAAAAGAACGTCTGCCCGATGTCGAGGTCTTCAAAATAATAGCGGAACGGATGGCGGTCTTTCTCGATCACAGGCGCGCTCTTGCTCCAGCTTCCCGTGATACCGGTAAGCATCGTGGGCGAACCCTGCAATGCCGTGCGCTGCATGTAATGAGAGAGACTGCGAATGCCGCCCAACTCCTCGCCGCCACCGGCGCGTCCCGGACCGCCATGCACCATCTGCGGCATCGGCGAGCCGTGCCCGGTCTGCTCCTTGGCACAATCGCGATCGATCATCACGAGGCGTCCGTGAAATGCGCCGACACCGAACACCAGATCGGATGCAATGCGCGGATCGTGCGTATAGACGGATGCAACAAGGCTACCGCCGCCGCGATTGGTCAGTGAGATCGCCTGATGGAGCCCATCATAACCCATCACCGTGCAGACCGGGCCGAACGCTTCAATTTCGTGCACATTCTTCGCGCGCGCCGGATCGGCACAATGCAACAGCAACGGCGGGAGGAACGCGCCGCGCGTCTTGTCCGCGCCCTCAACTGTGAAGTGATCGGGGTCGCCAATGACGATTTGCGCTTCCGTCTTCAGCTTCGCCACGTGGGCTAGAACATCGCGCCGCTGATCGAGGCCGACAACCGGACCCATACGCACGGTCTCAAGTTCGGGATTGCCGATCTGAACTTTCGCGAGACGCTCCCGCAACGCGTCGATGACCGCTTCGACATGCGATGAGGGTGCCAGTGCGCGTCGAATGGCCGTGCATTTCTGCCCCGCCTTCACCGTC
>JAYVYQ010000286.1:0-7883 GCA_043784125.1 Afipia sp. | reverse complement strand
GGCATCGATCAGGCGCGCGCATGCCGCCCGCGCGTTGTCCGTCAGTTCACGCGGATGATTGGCGTGCAGGGCGAGCCATGTCGTTGCCCCCGACACTCTTAACGCTGAGACCACCTCATCCGTGACGCGCGCAGGGTCCGCGACAGGAACACGCGAATGAATCCGAATGATCCTGACGTGATCGATGGCTGCGAGATCGTTCATCACTTCGTGCAGCCTTCGCGCCGACAACATCAGCGGATCGCCGCCGGTGAGTATCACCTCCCAGATTTCCGGATGCGCCCGAATGTAGTCGAGCGCACCCGCATAAATCTCAGCCGACATTGCGGTCTCCTTGCCGGGGCCGACCATCTCGCGGCGAAAGCAAAACCGGCAATACACCGCACACACATGCACCAGCTTGAACAGCACACGGTCCGGATAGCGATGCACGATTCCCTTGACGGGCGAATGCACCGCGTCGCCAATGGGATCGACCCTCTCCTCGGGCTGCGTCACCAGTTCTGATGCACTCGGCACATATTGACGCGCAATCGGATCGTTCGCATCCGTGCGGTCGATCAGGGCAGCGACATCGGGTGTAATGGCAACCGCATAGCGTGCTGCGACCTTCGCGAGTTCAGTCAGCGCCTCTTCGCGCACCAATTCATGCGCGGCCAGATCGTCGATGGTGCGAAGCGTCGTGCTGGTTGCGATACTCATGAACCACCCGCCGGCGCCCAGACCACTTGATCCACGCGCGTTGCACCGCTCGCCAGCATCACGAGGCGATCCAGTCCGAGGGCAACCCCGCAGGCAGGCGGCATCTGTGCCATCGCGGCAAGAAAATCTTCATCAAGCGGATAACGCTCGCCGTAACGGCGCTGCTTTTCGTCCATCGCAGCCATGAACCTGTGCCGCTGTTCGTTCGCGTCGGTCAGTTCACCGAAGCCATTCGCAAGCTCGACACCGCAGGCATAAATTTCAAATCGTTCCGCAACACGCAGATCGGCTTGCTTGACGTGCGCCAGCGCCGCCTCGGGCGCTGGATATTCGTACAAAATTGTCAGGCGTCCCTGCCCCAGATGCGGCTCGATATGCTCGACCAATATCTTGCTGAAGATGTCGGACCAGGTATCGTCGGGCGCGACACGGACAAGATTTGCCGCCATCGCCGCCAATGCGTCCCGACTGCCGCCCGCGCTGGTCACAGTCTCCAATACATCGGCACCAGCAAAGCGTTTGAAAGCATCCGCGACCGTGAGCAATTCCGGCTCCGCAAACGGGTCTGCCGTCTTGCCGCGAAACGAAAATGTGCCGATTCCGGTCGCCTGCGCGGCTTTCGCAATCACCACGACAGAGTCGGCCATCACGGCCTCATAGGTTGCATTGGCACGATACCATTCCAGCATCGTGAATTCGGTCAAATGCAGCGCGCCCTGCTCACGGTCGCGAAACACGCGTGCGAATTCCACAATTTTCTGTTCGCCCGCCGCCAGTAATTTCTTGCAGGCAAACTCGGGAGACGTGCGCAGATATCGACGCGATCTTTCACCATCCGGCGCGGTCAGATCGGTCGCAGGTGCATGCAAATGGGTTTCGTTGCCAGGGGAAACCTGCAGGATGCCGGTTTCAACCTCGATGAATCCCTCGCCCTCGAACCAACCCCGCAGGGTGCGGAGGATTGCACTGCGCGCCTGCAAAAACGGCCTGCGGTCGCGGTGCCGCCCGGTCGTCCACCATGGCGAGGATGGACGCTCCTCAATCATGCCAAGACTGCCCAAATGGGGTGCAAAACGCTGGCATCCGCGCGGTAAATCAGTATGTTGCAGCCCGAAACGTCAACCTCGGAGTGCGGCCTGCAGGCACGCATCCGATTCTGAAGATTGGGACATGAATCCGTGAAAGTCATCGCAAGTTCGATCCGCAAGGGCGCCATCATCGAGCAGGACGGCAAGCTATATGTCGTTCTGACTGCGGAGAACATCCACCCCGGCAAAGGAACTCCTGTCAGCCAGATTGAAATGCGCCGGATCAGCGACGGCGTAAAGGTCTCCGAACGTTACAAGACCACGGATCAGGTCGAACGCGCGTTCGTCGAGGATCGCGATTTCAACTATCTGTACGAAGACGGCGAAGGCTTCCACTTCATGAACAACGAAAACTTCGAGCAGTTGATGGTTGCCAAGGACGTTGTCGGCACGCAGGCGCCATATCTGCAGGAGAACATGACGGTCAAACTCTCGATTTACGAAAATATTGCGGTTGCGATCGTGCTGCCGCAGCGCACGACGCTCGAGGTGGTGGAAACCGAACCCGTCACCAAGGGTCAGACCGCATCGTCGTCCTACAAACCGGCGATCCTAGCCAACGGCGTTCGCACGCTGGTGCCTCCGCATATCGGAACCGGCACCCGCATCGTCGTCATGACGGAAGACGGATCATACGTCGAGCGCGCCAAGGACTGACATCATTGTTGGGGCAGCATTGTCGCTGACGGGCACAAGGATCTTCAAGAATTATCCACGCGGATCTTCATCGAAGCATCTGCGAGCTTTTTTTGTTTTTGCCGTTGTCCTCGTGAGCTTTCAGGGCGTCGTCGAAGCCGATGAATTCAAATCGCCGGCGATTTCCTTTCTTGCGCCAGACTGGAACGCCGTCGCGTCTCAATTGAAGACCGAGATCGAAAGTCAGCCGCTTGCGGCGGACCGATTCAGTTTCGCGCCGGGGCGCCATTCGCGTCACGCCGATCCCAGGCGGGTCGCGGCGCTTGCGCAGATCAACGCAGTTGCGTCGCCCAACTTTCCGGGCGTTGAGCGCAGTCCAGTGCCGGTGCTGCTTCCATTCGACGGCGCGATGCTTATCGCTGAGCGCAAAAGCGGCGCGCCGAGCAGCCTGACGGTATCGCGTTATCAGGCCGGCTTTCGGCCGGTGAGCATGTTCGACGTGGGACCGAGCGGATACGACGCGCTGTTTGCGCTCGATCCCGGTGTCGGAGACGGCATGCCGTCGCGGGTTTTCACAAGGCCGGTCGAGGTTCAGATCACCGGATCGACGCTGGTGTACGACATTGCCGATCCGTTCGCGGGCAAAGGCGAGGCCGTAAAGTCGTTGACCTCGGAATATCCGGACCTGCGGCGGACAATTCGCGAAGGCTATGTCCGCTACGCTTTCACGCGCTTCGGCATTCCCTACGTTGTCTCGGTCCAATGTCTCGACAGCAGTTCGCGCGCGCGCCGGCTGTCGTGCCGCGAGGCCTCGCCCGTGGCGGAGCGGTTCATCAAGGCGTTGCGCATTGCGGGCGGCTCGTCGGCAAAAACGCCCGCCAATATCGCGTCCCAATCATCGGAGCGTCCTTCAAACGCCTCGCCCGACTTTACCTATCACCGGCCCGGCGAGATCATTACCAACAGCGGCTATCGCGGCCAGACCGGCGTTACCGATTATACGGTCTATTCCCGAATTCGCTTTCCGATCGAGCGCGCGCCGGCGTTTGCGAATTCACAATCGTTCATGAACTGGGGCGACTGTTACCGCACGGGTCGCGTGTCATGGTCATCCACCAAAGGCGACGAGTATCATTGCAAGCGCAACGACAAGCCGCTGGTGTTCGACGAATCCGCAAAGGAAAATTACAGCTATCCCTGGCAGGACAATTTCTGCGAGACGCGCGATTTTGAAGTCGGCCAATGCGCCAACGGTATGGGACATCAAGGACAGGACATCCGCCCGTCAAGTTGCCAGATGCGCAACGCCGAGGCCGACCGTTGCCTGCCCGATATATTTCCGACTGTTGCAGTTCGCGATGGGGTTCTGATCCGCTCGCCGACACAACAGGCCGTCTATCTCCTCGTCAACGCGCCCGGCGAGCATATTCGGTTTCGCTACATCCACATGAACCCGGCCAATCTTGATGCGGATGGCGTCGTCCACGGACGACGCGTGAAGGAAGGCGAGCAGATCGGTGTGGTCTCTAATTTTCAGGATCGCGTGGGCGGCACGACAAGCCATCTTCACTTCGACACGCAGGTCTTCACGCGCAATGGCTGGCTCTGGGTCAATCCGTACACGACACTGATTTCATCCTATGAGCGGCTGATAGGCGGACGTGGCCGCGAATACGAGCCGGCACCGTCGCTAGCGCCAGTTGCGCGTGCGATCCCGCTTGAACCAGCTACTCCGAATGTCGGTTCCGGCGACCAATAACCACGATTGCCTGCGGCCGATTGCACTTTGCTTCAAACATGCGGCGGCGGATAGAATGGCGGCATGAACCACGTCGATTCTCGCAAAGCCACGACTCGCCGCGCTCTGTTGCAATCGGCTCTCGGCGCAGGACTTGTTGCGATGTCGCCGCGTCTGGCGCTTGCAGCCGTGCCGGCCGGTTTCGAGCAGTGGCGCGAGCGGTTTCGTGCGCGTGCACTGGCGAAGGGCGTTTCTGACGCCACGTATTCGAAAGTCATGAACGGCATCGAGCCGGACATGACCGTGTTCGACAAGATCGGCAAGCAGCCCGAATTCAACGAGCAACTCTGGCAATATATCAACCGCCGCGTGTCGGACTGGCGGCTTGCTGCTGGAAAGACAGCGCTTCAGAAAAACGGCGAGTTGTTTGCCCGAATCGAAAAAGATTTCGGTGTCGAACGCGGGACGCTCTTGGCGCTGTGGGGCGTCGAGACCGCTTACGGCGATCCGCTGGTGCAACGGAATCATATGCGTCCGGTATTTCCCTCGCTCGCAGCCCTTGCATGGAACGAACCGCGCCGCCGCCGCGCCTATTGGGAAACTGAACTCATCAACGCGCTGCGCATCGTGGAGAAAGGCTGGGGGCACGCCTGACGACATGCGCGGCTCGTGGGCCGGCGCAATGGGCCATACGCAATGGATGCCCGAAGTTTGGCTCAATGTCGGCATCGACTATGACGGCGACGGGCGTGTCTCACCGTTCGGCAAACCCGACGACGCGCTCGGCTCCAGTGCGCGCTATCTCGTCAATCGCGGCGATTATCAGCGCGGCGAGCATTGGGGATATGAGGTCAACATCGGCAAGTCTGCCAAGAAAGGCAATCACAGCTATGCCGACTGGGCGGCATCGGGCGTCACGCGCGCCGATGGAAAACCATTTCCGCGACCCAACGACAAAGCAAAATTGTGGGTGCCGGTGCCGGGCGGGCCGTCATTTCTGTTAGGGCCGAATTTCTATGCGGTGAGAAGTTACAACCCGTCGATGAATTACGCGCTTGCCATCGTGCATCTCGGCGATCGCATTCAGGGCGGCGGGCCGTTTGTGAAGCCCTTCCCCGGCTCCGAACGCGCGCTGACGCTTGCCGAATTGCAGGAGTTGCAAACGCGCCTGACCAAAGCCGGCTTCGATACCGGCGGCACCGACGGCCGCGTCGGCAACGACACCATGCAAGCCGTGAAAGATTTTCAGGTCAAGGCTGGCCTCGCGCCCGCCGATGGGTATGCCGGGTTGCAGGTTTTAGCGAAGCTACGGCAAGGCGTCTGACTTAGCGGATCACCGCCGGTCCCGCATTCGGCACCGCCACGTCGGTGACACGAAGCTGCACACGCTCCGCTCCCTGCCAGCGATCCACCGTAAGCGAACCCGCAACGTGCAATGGCTGGCCTCGATGTTCCAGCAGCGCATTGCCCAGTTTGCGGCCGACCGCGCGAAACGCGATGCCGTTGACGATTGCACCATCGCCCGATTTGAAACGCAGGCGCAAATGCGCCTCGCCGACAACGTCGGCATAAATGAGCTGATGCGACGGCAGCACAATCAGCGGCTCTGGATTGCCGGCGCCGAACGGTCCCGCGCGATTGAGAGTTGCGACGAATTCAGGCGTTACCGCGCGCGCGCTGACAGCACCATCGATGAACAACTCATTGGCATGGCGTGCATCGGTCACAGCATTCGCAAGCGCGGATTCGATATAGGCGCGAAATTCTGCGAGGCGCTCCTTCTTCAGCGTCACGCCAGCCGCCATTGCGTGACCGCCGCCTTTGAGCAAAATGCCTTCGCTCACGGCCTGCCGCACGACTTTGCCGAGATCGACGCCCGGAATGGAGCGGCCCGATCCGGTGCCGATGCCGCCCGGTTCAAGCGCAATCGCAAAGGCGGGGCGTCCGAATTTTTCCTTGAGCCGGGAGGCAACCAACCCGACCACGCCCGGATGCCAGCCTTCCGATGCCGTCACGATCACGGAGCCTTTGTCATCGAGACCGAGCGACGCCAGCGCTTCGGCTTCGGCCTGCGCCTCCGCCGTCTGCTCGATAACGCGGCGCTCGATGTTGAGGCGGTCAAGCTCGGCGGCAATGCGCGCCGCCTCAGAGACATCGCCTTCAAGCAACAACCGCACGCCAAGATCGGCGCGGCCGATCCGTCCGCCCGCATTGATGCGCGGCCCCAGTGTAAATCCCAGATGCCATGCCTCCGGCGGACCGTTCAGCCGCGCGACATCCATCAAGGCCGTATGGCCGACGTGATCGCGGCGGCGTAGCGCAATCAGCCCCTTCGCAACGAACGCGCGATTGAGGCCCGTCAAAGACGCCACATCAGCAACCGTGCCGAGCGCGACGTGATGCAACACGCTCAACAGATCCGGCTCCGGCCGCTCATCGGTCCAGAAATTGCGCGCGCGCAATTCGCGATTGACCGCGACCAACGTCACGAACACGAGGCCGACCGCCGCGAGATGTCCCAATCCCGAAAGATCGTCTGGGCGGTTTGGATTCACCAGGGCGTCTACGACGGGAAGTTCATCGCCGCATTGATGATGATCGATGACGACAACATCCATACCGAGCCGCTTGGCTTCGGCGAGCGGCTCGATACTCGTCGTGCCGCAATCGACGGTCACAAGCAGCGTCGCGCCCTTGTTGGCAAGCGCGCGCACCGCTTCCACGTTAGGACCGTAGCCCTCGAAAATACGATCCGGAATATGGATCAACGGATCGAGTCCGCAATGGCGCAGATGCCAAGCGAGGAGCGCGGCCGACGTCGCACCATCGACGTCGTAATCGCCGAAGATCGCAACCTGCTCTCCGCGCGTCGCCGCGTCGGCAATGCGCTTCGCGGCGGTTTCCATCTGCGTCACCGTGGACGGGTCAGGCATCAGCTTGCGGATCGTCGGATCGAGAAAATCCTCGACCGCGTCGATCTCGATCCCGCGGCCCGCGATAACACGCGCCAGCATCTCCGGCAGTTGATAACGCTGTGCGATGGCGAGCGCCTGCGCGGCAGCGCGCGTATCGAGACGATCGCGCCAGACACGATCAGTCACGGATTGCGTCACGCCAAGAAAAGCGGGCGCAGCGTCAACGGGTATGGCGGTTGCTGGAAGCGACATGGTGCCTTCCGCAGCTAGTCACAAAGCGCCGGCTTTCAATGATTCGCGTCAGCAGCCGAGTTGGCTTGCGAGATCATTGAAATCCGTGGCGACGAAATCCCATTTTCCGTCCGGCTTGAAATCGCGAACCTGATGCGGACCATACTCGGTGACACGCGGCACGAAAGCGGTTTTCAGGCCGAATGACTGCGCTGCGGCAAGATCGTTGTTGTGCGCGGCGACCAGCATCACTTCGGAAGGTGCCAGTCCGAGGATTTTCGCGGCACCCAAATAGGCTTCGCGATCCGGCTTGTAATGTCCGAAGACTTCCGCGCTCAGCACCAGATCCCACGGCAGGCCCGCGTGCTTGGCCATATTCGTGAGCAGGGCCACATTGCCGTTCGACAACGGCCCGATGATGAATTTCGTCTTCATGCGCGTGAGACCCGCGACGCTATCCGGCCACGGATTAAGGCTGTGCCATCCGCGCGTGAGGTAGTCGTAATCTTCGGCCTTCAATCCCTTGATGCCGAGTTTCGCACACAATGGTTCAATCGATTGCCGCTGCAGCGT
>JAYVYQ010000285.1:0-9459 GCA_043784125.1 Afipia sp. | reverse complement strand
TGTCCGGCAGAAGGGCTGCCGGCAGCAGCGGATCGCGCAGAAGCACGCGGCGATAGTGATGGATCATCAGAATGCGCGCGAGCATGGCGTCGGCAGGCGCGATGTCCTTCGCCTGCCCTATCCAGCTTTCCAGCGGTAAAAAGGTTTTGAAAAAATCGTGATAGGAGGCCGCCGTGCGGTCCAGCGGCCAGCTCGCCAGAATCAGGCGTTGCGCCATGTCATGCGTTGCCGAAACCTCGACGCGAATTGCACTTTCCGGAACCGGTGGGGCCTTCACGCCCGATGGCGCGATCCAGGCACCCGGTATCGGGCTGCCGAAGCCGGATTCCAACAAGGCCGCACGCGACACCTCACGATCCGCTCCGCTGCCGATCAGCAACAAGCCGAATTTACCCTCCCACGTGGCTGGGCGCGGATTGTAGACGTGCTCGACGGCGGCTTCAAAACGCTCGCGTCCGCTTTTCGCCAGCCGGTAGAAGCTTTTTCGCCCGAGCCTGTCGCGATCAAGCCAGCCGTCGGCGGCGAGCCGCGACACCGAGGTGCGGACGACACCGCCCTCAACGCCAATCATGTCGAGAAATTGCAGCAGCGTTCCAAGCCAGATCGATCCACCCCGCGGCACGATGGCGTCGCCGTAAAACGTGATGATGAGCGAGCCGGTTCGCGACGGCTCGCTTTTAAAACGCTTGAGAATGCCCGTGAGTGGAATTGTCTTTTTCATATCGCCGCAAATTCAAGTGGGTCAAATCTTTGACCGATTCAGGCGGTATCGGCCCTTCGCCAATCCACACCATTTGACCTGAGTTCACAACATCGAGACTTTACGAAAAGCGGGAACGATCGCCCCAATGTGCAGTTTCTTATCGTCATCCGCCGAATTTCAGCAGATCGAGGTCGCACAACGGTGAAAGCAAGGTTCAGTGGTCCGCTGTGATCGTTATGACGGGGCTTCCGGCGACATTATAGGTATGCAAACATTCAGTACCGCCGCGCCATATCGAACAGAACAAGGCATCATGAACCCCGTCAAGCAACTTGAAAAATTCGGCCAGGCCGTCTGGCTCGATTACCTCGCACGCGGCTTCATCGCCAAGGGCGATCTCAAAACTCTGATCGACCGCGATGGCGTCAAGGGTGTCACCTCCAACCCATCGATTTTTGAGAAGGCCATCGGCAGCGGCGACGAATATGACGGCGCGATCTCGGCATTATTGAAACAGCAAGATCGCCCGGTGATCGATCTTTATGAGACGGTCGCGGTCGAAGACATCCAGCATGCAGCGGACGTGCTGCGGCCCGTCTACGACCAGCTTCATGGCGACGACGGCTACGTCAGCCTTGAAGTCTCGCCCTACCTCGCGCGCGATACCGAAGGCACGCTAGCGGAAGCGCGGCGGCTTTGGCGCGACGTCAAGCGCGACAACCTCATGGTGAAGGTGCCGGGTACCCGCGAAGGTCTGCCAGCCATCGAAACACTGACCGCGCAAGGTATCAGCATCAACATCACTCTGCTGTTTTCGCAAAAGGTCTACGCACAAGTGCTGGAAGCCTACATTGCTGGCCTCGAAAAATTTGTCGCCGGTGGCGGCGACCCAATGAAAATTGCCAGTGTTGCGAGCTTTTTCGTCAGCCGCATCGATGTCGAGGTCGACAGGCAACTCGACGCAAAGATTGCCGTCGCCAACGACAAGGACCAGAAGACTCGGCTCGAAGCGCTCAAAGGCAAGGTCGCTATCGCCAACGCCAAGCTGGCCTATCAACACTATAAGAAAGTCATCGCTACCGACCGCTGGAAGACACTCGCCGCCAAGGGCGCGCGCGTGCAGCGCCTACTCTGGGCCAGCACCGGCACCAAGAATAAAGCGTATAGAGACGTCCTGTATGTCGAGGAATTGATCGGTCGCGATACGGTCAACACCGTGCCGCCGGCAACGCTCGATGCGTTTCGCGATCACGGCACACCGCGCAACAGCCTTGAGGAGAACGTGGCCGATGCAGAGCGCGTGCTGGCCGAACTCGCCAAGACCGGTATCTCGCTCGATACCATCACGGACAAACTCGTCGATGAAGGCGTACAATTGTTCACCGAAGCCGCCGACAAGCTGCTCGGCGCCGTCGCGCAGAAGCGCGCGAAAATCCTCGGTACCCGGATCGACCGACAAAGCCTCTCGCTCGGTGCCGATCTCGATAAGGACGTCAAGGTGCTTGTGGCCCACTGGTCCGCCGAAGGCAAAGGCCGCGCATTCTGGAATCGCGATGCGTCGCTCTGGACGAGAAGCGACGAAAGCAAATGGCTTGGCTGGCTCGATGCCGTTGCGCGCGAGCAGACATCGCTGTCGCGCTATCAGTCTTTCACCGAATGGGTCAAACGTGAGGGCTTCAGCGACGCCGTGGTACTCGGCATGGGCGGATCGAGCCTCGGACCTGAAGTGTTGGCAAAAACATTCGGCGCCTCAGCGGGATTTCCAAAACTGCACATTCTGGATTCAACCGACCCCACACAAATCCGCCGCGTGGAATCCGGCATCAATCTCGACAAGACGCTGTTCATCGTTTCCAGCAAATCCGGCGGCACCACCGAGCCGAATGCGCTGATGGATTATTTCTTCGCACGCGTGAGTGAAAAATCAAAGGATAAGACAGGCACACATTTTGTCGCCGTGACCGATCCCGGCTCCGCACTGGAGAAGACAGCGAAATCGCGCGGCTTCGCGCATATTTTCCATGGCGAGCCAAGCATCGGCGGCCGGTACTCGGTGTTATCGCCATTTGGCTTGGTGCCTGCGGCGGCTGCGGGTATCGATATCGCAAAATTCCTCGACCTCACCGCATCGATGGTGCGTGCCTGTGGGGCCGACGTGCCGCCTGCGGAAAATCCCGGCATTCAGTTGGGGCTGGCGCTCGGCGCTGCGCACAAGGCGGGTCGCAACAAAGTCACGCTAAGTGCGTCCGCAGGTATCGCGGATTTCAGTGCATGGGCTGAACAGCTGATCGCCGAATCCACGGGCAAGAATGGCAAGGCACTCATTCCACTCGCGGACGAAACGCTTGGCAAGCCGGACGTTTATGGCAAGGATCGATTCTTTGTCGATCTGGGCCTGAACGGCGACAGCGATGACGCTCGTGAGGCTTCATTGTCGGTGCTCGAGAAGGCCGGTCATCCGGTCGTGCGAATCGCCGTGACGAGCCCACAACATATCGGGCAGGAATTCTTCCGCTTCGAGATCGCGACGGCGGTGGTTGGTGCCACGATGGGCATCAATCCGTTCGATCAACCCGATGTCGAGGCTGCAAAGATCAAGACACGCGAACTCACGTCAGCCTTCGAAAAATCCGGGTCGCTGCCTGCAGAAAAGCCGGTGACGACAGACGGGAATATCGAAATCTACACAGACGACAAGAATGCAACGGCGCTACGAAAAGCAGGTGCCAACGGTAAGCTCGGTTCATGGCTCAAGCCGCATCTCGCGCGCCTGCAGGCTGGAGATTACGCTGCGTTGCTTGCCTACCTCGACCGCGACGAAAGCAACATCAACGCCGTGCAGACCGCGCGCATGGCGATCCGCGATAAAAAACACGTGGCCACCTGCGTTGGATTCGGACCGCGCTTTCTGCACTCCTCCGGGCAGGCCTATAAGGGCGGCCCAAACACTGGCGTATTTCTCCAGATCACTGCGGACGATTCGAAGGATCTCGGCATCCCCGGCCAGAAAGCCAGTTTCGGAATTATAAAAGCCGCCCAAGCGCGCGGCGACTTCGGTGTCTTGACGGACCGCGGACGACGGGCGCTGCGGTTGCATATCAAGGGCGACGTTGCCAAGGGCATCGCAACTATCAGGGACGCCATCGCGAAAGCGTTGGAATAATATCCAGCGATCCAACGAAATTTAGCCGCTGTTGCGCAGTCCCGCGGATATGCCGTTGATCGTGAGCTGAATGCCACGCAGCACCTGCTCATCGGTGCTTTGCGCACGATGCGCTTTCAACAACTCCACTTGAACGTGATTAAGCGGATCGAGGTAGGGAAAGCGATTTCGGATCGATCGCTCCAATAGCGGATTGTCCTGCAATAGCCTGTCGTGCCCCATGATCTTGAGCAGCGCCTCGATTGAAGCATGCCATTCCGCACGGATACGATTGAATATGGTCTCGCGCAATTTCTCATCACTCACAAGTTCTGCGTAGCGCGATGCAATGGCAATACTGCTCTTCGATAGAACCATGTCCATATTGGACAATAGTGTCTGGAAGAACGGCCACTCACGATAAAGTTCACGCAGAAAGTCGATTCCCTTGTCAGGATGCTTAGCGGTCCACGCGTTGACGGCACTCCCGAAACCATACCAGCCCGGCAGCATCAGGCGGCATTGCGCCCAACTGAAAACCCACGGGATCGCGCGCAAGTCCTCGATCTTGCGAGTCTGGGTGCGCGAAGCGGGACGGCTGCCGATGTTCAGTGTCGAGATTTCGGTGATGACCGTTGACGCCCAGAAATAATCCTCGAAGCCATCCGTTTCGTAAACAAGATTTCGGTAGGCGGCATAGGCAAGAGCCGAGAGTTCTTCCATCGTGGTAATGTATTCGTCGCGCGGCGCGGAATGCTCCGGTTGTAGCAGACTCGCTTCCAATGTCGCTGCGGCAAGAATCTCCAGATTGTGCCGACCGACTTCGGCATTGGAGTATTTGCTGGAAATAATTTCGCCTTGCTCGGTAATGCGGATCTGGCCGTTCACCGCGCCGCCCGGCTGCGCGAGGATGGCATCATAGCTTGGGCCGCCACCGCGGCCGACCGATCCACCGCGGCCGTGAAACAGACGCAGACGAACGCCCTGCCTCTGGAACACTTTGATGAGGCCAATTTCCGCTTTGTACAACTCCCACCCGGACGTAACAAAGCCGCCATCCTTGTTGCTATCGGAATAGCCGAGCATGACTTCCTGCAAGCTGCCCCGACTGTGGACAAAATTTCGATATTCGGGCAACGACAGAAGCTGGTCCATGATTTGCGCGCAGTTACGCAGGTCGTCGATAGTCTCGAACAACGGAACGATGTTGATACTGCTCTTGCCGCTCGGACTGACGAGACCCATCTCCTTGAGCAGAACCGCAACCTCGAGAAGATCGGATATGCCCTCCGTCATCGAGATAATACATTGCGGAATGACCGCGGCACCGTAGGTGGCATGCGCTTCCGCGCCCGCACGCAACACCGCCAACTCGCTCTGCGTCTCATCGCTATGGGCGACAAACGGCGACGCCAGAGGCCGGGCGGTCTTCAATTCGCGAATCAACAGTGCAATCCGCTTGTCTTCCGATAGTTCACGATAGTCCGTGCCCGGTGCCGCAGCCTCCAGAAGTTCAGCGATGGTGCGCTCGTGCACGGCAGAATTTTGCCGCATGTCGAGAGCGGCCAGATGAAATCCGAAACAATCGGAAGCGCGGCGAAGCTGACGCAGCCGGCCGCGCGCAATCACAGCGGAATGGTTCGCCACGAGAGACCTGTTGAGAATGTCGAGATCGGCCTTGAATTGCGTCGCGTCAGCATAGGCTTCGGCATCGCCGACAGGCTGGCGGCTTGTTTCAAGCTTGAGGGCGCGTGCAGTCGCCGTCAGCCGCGCATAAATTCCAGATACCGCGAGACGATAGGGTTCGCCAGCGCGGTGCGGCGACGTGTCGGGAGACTGTTCTGCCAAGGCGCGCAATTCCGGCGAAACATCCGCCAGATTGACCGCCAGCGACAGTTCCGCTCCAAGCTCGTGCAACTCTTCGAGGTAGTAGGAAAAGATTTGCGTGCTCTGCATCCGCAAGGTGTCGCGCATCACCTGCGCGGTCACAAATGGATTGCCGTCACGGTCGCCGCCGATCCAGCTTCCCATTCGCAGGAATGAGGCAAGATCGCCCGCAGAATCGGAAGTGTCGTTGCTTCCGTCGTTCAGGCGATCTTCGAGCGAGCAATGCAACCTCGGGACTTCGCGCAAAAACGTATATCCGTAGAATGAAAGGCCGTTGGCGACTTCATCCAGAACCGTCAGTTTGGTCCGCCGCAGCAAATTGGTCTGCCACAAGGTCAGTACGGCGCGGCGAAGCTGTTCCTCGCTGGCTTCAAATTCGTCCGGCGTCAGTTGTGTTCGGTCGCGCCTGTCAAGTAGAGCGGCAATTTCCATCTCGCGATCGATCGTGCTTTTCCGCCGCACCTCCGTGGGATGGGCAGTCAATACGGGACTGACTTGCGCCTTGGCGAAAAACGCCCGCAGGTCTTGAGATGTAATTCCGGCGTCATGTGCGCGCCCGATGGCGTTTGCCAACGTTCCAGCCGCCGGCTTATCGCCTGCAAGACTATGCTGGCGCATCTGCCGAATGTTGTTGTGGTCCTCAGCGATATTGGCGAGATGCGAGAAATAGCTGAAAGCACGAACGATCCTGACGGTTTCGCCGGCGGACATGCCGTCGAGGATAGCGCCAAGCACGCCGCGAGCGGTTTTATCTTCGTCGCGGTGAAAACGGATTGATGTCTGCCGGATACGTTCCACAAGATCGAAGACGTCCGCTCCTTCCTGATCCCGTACCGTGTCGCCGAGAATCCGCCCCAGCAACCGGATGTCGTTGCGCAACCGGACGTCGTCGTCGGTGTCCGGCGGCTGCTTTGACGAAGAGTCCATTATGCGATCTTTGCGTTTTTCATACCGAGGTCAATCGTTGAAATTCGGCGCACGCTTTTCGAGATTGGCGCGCACCGCTTCCGTCTGGTTCGGAGACCCCATCAACTTCATTTGCTCAACGGATTCGGCCAGCAATGCCGGACCGGGATCGATCGATAGTTTATTCAAAAGACGCTTGATGGCACGGATGGCGTCAGGGCTTTTGCCGGCGATCTCGCGCGCTGTCGCTAGGGCAGCGCTGTGCGGGTCGTCGCAAATCCGCGTCGCAAGCCCGAAGGCCATCGCCTCCTGCGCCGAGAAGATGCGCCCGGTATAGGTTAATTCGCGCAAGATGTCGTCGCGCACGAGTTGGCTTAAAATCGGCGTGCCTGCCATGTCGGGCACAAGACCCCATTTGATTTCCATGACCGACATGCGCGTGTCAGGTGCAAGGAATCGCATATCCGCACCCAACGTCAGTTGGAAGCCTCCGCCGAACGCAACACCGTGAACTGCCGCAATCACCGGCACGGAAAGCTGCCGCCAGCCCCATACGGCCTGCTGCGAGTGGTTGGCCAACCCGTGCGTGCGCGCCGCCAGATCGCGAAGCTTTGTTTCACCACCGTCGCTCATCGCTGCGAAACGGTTGGTGTCAAGACCGGCGCAGAATGCACGTCCCTCACCTGAGAGCACCACGGCGCGCAGGCCCTTTTGTGTTTGCAGTTTTTCCGCCGTGCTGACCAAGGCCTCGAACATCGCCGCATCGAGCGCGTTCATCTTGTCGCCGCGATTCAGACGAACGTCGGCGACGCCATCCACCATCGAGACGGAAATGCGATCGTCCATAGCGCGTTTCTCCAGCCTTCGGCAGGAGTTTCTGCACCTGCGGCATTGTAGCCTACGCAAATCCCGGACTATGATCAAACGTCAAGCCAGAAGGGGAACGCTAATGCGAGCTGTTACCTTAGCCATGCTGCTTTTCGCATGGTCGACCAATGCGGAGGCAGGCGTGGACGAAAGCGTTATGAAACAACTGGTCCCGACCGGCACGCTGCGCGTGGGCATTGCATATGCGCCGAGGCCGACACCTGTTTTCGTGGTCAAAGATGCCACAGGTGACGTTCGCGGTGTGCCGCGCGACATCGGCGCAGCACTTGCAAAATCGCTTGGTGTTCCGGTCGAGTACGTCGTGAAAGCAACCACGGGGGAATTGACGGACGCCTGCAACTCCGGCGCCATTGACATTGGTTTCATGCCTGCGGACGATGAGCGCAGAAAGCGCGTCGATTTCAGCCCGCCCTATTTCGTCATCGAGAGCACATATCTCGCTGCCGGACCGACCGACATCAAGACGCTTGCCGATGTCGATCGACCGGACATCACCGTGGTCGGCATCAACGGCTCAACGACGATACGCGCCGCTGGCCGCAGCCTGAAGAACGCTAAGATCGTTGCAGCCAAATCCGTCGATGAAGCGATGGAGTTGATGAAGTCCGGCACCGCGCAAGCCTTCGCGCTCACACACGATTCCTTGCCGGCCCTGCAGGGCCAGTTGCCCGGGTCTCGTATCCTTGATGGCGCATTTCAGACAACCGATGTCGCCATCGCCACACAGAAAGATAAGGCAGCCGCACAGTCTTACGTGAAGGACTTCGTTACCAACGCCAAGACCAGCGGCATGGTCCGAAAAGCATTCGATGATGCTGGGCTGAATGGGCTGGCAGTCCCGCCGTAGGTTCGGCGATACACCATCCGCGCGTCTTTAAATCCCGCCCATGCAAAGATATTTGATCTCCAGATAATCCTCGATACCGTATTTGGAGCCTTCACGGCCGTTGCCGCTTTCCTTGACGCCGCCGAACGGCGCTATCTCGGTCGAAATCATGCCTTCATTGATACCGACCATGCCGTATTCGAGAGCCTCGGCGACACGCCAGATACGCCCGATATCGCGTCCGTAAAAATAGGCCGCCAATCCGAACTCCGTGTCGTTGGCGAGACGAATGGCCTCCTCCTCGGTTTTGAACCGGAACACCGGTGCGACGGGGCCGAATGTTTCCTCGCGGAAGATCAGCATGTCGGGCGTGGCATCCACCAGAACCGTCGGCTCAAAAAAGGTCCGCCCGAGGGAATGGCGCTTGCCGCCAGTTACGACGCGTGCGCCTTTCGATACCGCGTCCTTGACGTGTTCCTCGACCTTCTCAACGGCGGCCATATTTATGAGCGGGCCGATGTTGACACCGCTCTCCATTCCATCGCCGACCTTGAAGCCGCCGACCGCCTCGGTCAACTTCTTGACGAAGGCATCATAAATTTTGTCCTGCGCGAGGATACGATTGACGCACACACAGGTCTGACCGGCATTGCGATACTTCGATGCCATCGCACCTTTCACAGCGGCATCAAGATCGGCATCGTCGAACACGATGAAAGGCGCGTTGCCGCCCAATTCCATCGATGTGCGCTTTACGGTCGATGCGCTCTGCGCCATCAATTTTTTGCCGACTTCCGTCGAGCCCGTGAACGTCACCTTGCGAACGATGGGGTTAGATGTCATCTCCCCGCCGATCGCGGCGGCGGAGCCCGTGACAATCGACAATACGCCTTTCGGTACACCGGCTCGTTCGGCAAGCACACCCAGCGCCAGCGCCGATAACGGCGTCTGACTCGCGGGCTTGACCACCATTGTGCATCCGGCGGCTAATGCCGGACCGGCCTTTCGGGTAATCATCGCCGCTGGAAAATTCCAGGGCGTGATCGCAGCACATACGCCAATCGGCTGTTTCAAGACGACGATGCGCTTGTCGGTGCCGAAGGCGGG
>JAYVYQ010000284.1:0-3241 GCA_043784125.1 Afipia sp. | reverse complement strand
GCGCATCCTTGTTGGCGGGATCGGCGAACACCACCTTGCTCATGACGCTCGCAACCCAACGATATTGTCCCGCCTTGAAATCATCGCGCGCGCGTTTGATCGTCGCATCCGCGCCGCCCATATATTCGACTTGCTTCCTGGCTTCTTCAGCGCGCGGCAACGGATTAAGATCGGCGGGGTTGCCATCGTACCAGCCGAGATAAAATTGGTAGACCGCCTTGGAGTTGTGGCTGAGTGTGCCGTAATAGCCGCGCGAAAACCATTCATTGGCGAGCGACGGCGGCAGCTTCAATTGCTCAGCGATTTCGGTCGACGTCAGGCCATGATTGAGCAAGCGCACAGTCTGGTCATGGATGAACTTATAGAGATCGCGTTGTTTCTTGAGGAACGCGACGATGCGCTCATTGCCCCACATCGGCCAGTGATGCTGCGCGATCACGATGTCGGTCTTGTCGCCGTAACGTTCGATGGCCTCAGAGATATAGCGCGACCACAGACGCCCGTCGCGAATTTCCGCGCCGCGAATGGTGTAGAGATTGTGCATGTTATGCGTGACGTCTTCCGCCATGTTCAGAGTCTTGAACTGCGGAAAATACATAATCATCTCGCTCGGCGCTTCAGACGCCGGCACCAGATGGAATTCGATCTCGACGCCGTCGATCGTACGCGTCTCGTAGCTCTGTTTGACGAGATCGTTCGGCGGGATCAGCGAGATGGTGCCTTTCGACAGCGCCTTGCCAAGACCCGTATCGATCTGGCCTTTTTCGCCGACCGGCAGCGCAGTTCCGAACTGATACTGCGCACGCCGCGCCATCGCGTTTCCGGCGATGACGTTCTCCGCGACCGCATGCTCCATGAAACCGTCCGGCGCGATCACCTTGACCTTGCCCTGCCTGGCGTCGTCCTCGCTGATGACGCCCTTCGCGCCACCGAAATGATCGGCGTGGCTGTGGCTGTAGATCACGGCGACAACAGGTTTGGCGGGACGATTCTTCAGATACAGATCGAGGGCCGCCTTCGCGACTTCATTGGAGAGCAACGGATCGATCAGAATAAGACCGCTGTCGCCTTCGATGATGGTGAGATTCGAGATGTCGAGGCCGCGCACCTGATAGATGCGCTCGGTAACTTTGAAGAGACCGTTGACCGCGTTGAGCTGCGACTGCCGCCACAGGCTCGGATTGACTGTCGCCGGCACCGCGTCGCTTTTCAGAAAATCATATTGCTTGGTGTTCCATGCAGGCTTCTCGCCGGGGCCGGCAATCACACCGTCCGGCAGCGTCGCAATGAAGCCGCGCTTGACGTCGTCGAAATCCGTTCGGTCCGTGAAAGGGAGCGCCTTGAGAAAGTTGTCGTTGATCGCGCGGCTCGCAGGCTCCGCGTCGCCGGATTGGGCGAAGGATGGCGATGCATTGAGCGAAAGGGCGAGCAAAACAACCGCGAGCGGCGCGGCGAGATGATGCGATGACATGTTATTCTCCCGGACTGCCGCGCGATCCGTACCGAGATGCCGCGCGCTGGCGTCAGCCTAGCAGTTCCGGTGGAACCACGGCAAACGGCGCCACGCATTGCTGCACGGCGCCGTATTCAATTCTGGGAGGGAGATCCCGGTTTCGCCCCGGACTTACATTCCGAGAATTGCAATGTCCTTCACGGTGCCGGTGACGCCGGAAATCTTGGCGGCTTCCGTTGCCTTGCCGGTTGCGAGATCGACGCTGTAAAGCGTGCCATCCGCCATCAGCCAGGCTTCGTTCTTGCCGTTGCCATCCGACCAGATATCGAACGCAACAGTCGCGGGCTTGATGCCGAGCTTGCCGACAGCGGCAAGGATGCCGTCATTCGGCGGTGCCTGCTTCACGAGTGCGCCGATGGTGCCGTCGATATTGAACAGCGCGGTTTCCTTGGTGCCCTTCACCGAGTTGGTGTAAGCACCGCCGATGACGTTCGGCTTCTCGCCCTTGTGCATGTCGGTATCGGCATATTTGTGGTCGCCGTCCTTGGTGACCTTGCCGCTATCGACATCGGCGCGAAGGCTCATGCCATCCGCACCCATGACGCGAAGCTTGTCGGCCACCGGATTGAAATCGACCGTGACGGCAACGCCCTTGGCGATTGTTGTTTCAAGCTTGGACTTCACGGTTGCCTTGCCGTCGGCCCCAATGGTGACGACGGTGCCGTCATCGAGCAGACCGTAAAGCAAACCGTCAGCCGGACGCACGTCGATGCCGACGAGCGCACCAGAGATGCCGGTGACCTTGACGGAACCGGTCGCCTTTTTCTGAGCCGTATCGACCGTGGCGATGGTGTCGTTACCGACAAGAGCCGCGACCTGCGCGGCGTTGACGGCAACGGAACTCATCAAGAGCGCTGCGGAAGCAGCGATGAGTGAACGGAAAACCATGAGTAACTCCTGTGCAGGATTGATGTGACGCGTTGCGAGCTACGTCCGGCGAAAAACACCGGTTTCTCAATCGCGGCGGTTTGCCCCGCGTCCGGGTGACGCATCGACTTTGCGCAAAAGCTATTTTTTGGAAATCGGCCCCGCGCACTTTTATTGCGGTAAAAAGCGCCCCATATTCCACGCATGGCGAAGAATCCCGACAGCCCGAAAAAGCCCGTCAAAACCCCGAAATCGAAAGCACGCCGTCCCGATGTGCAGCCGATTGGGCCTGCACTCGCAGAGATTTTGAATCCGGCGATCAATCGCGGCGAAAGCGGGCTTGGGTCATCCACCGGATTGCAGCCGCCGCCGGACAATTCAAAGGATCGGCGCTCCGGCGGAGAGGCCGCGATTCATCGCTCGCGCTCATCCACGCCGAAGGATTTCAATGAAGGACAACCAGCATCCACGCGCCTGAGCGAAAATCGCGCGGCGTTCGAGGAAGCCCCGCAGGCGAATTACGGCACCAGTGCGCCGATCCCGACAATGGACCCAGAGCTTGCGAAGCAACTCGGCTTCACCACCGAGGAAGAAGATGCCGCCGCATTGGCGCGGCCGCCGCGCAACAAGATGGAAGCGCTCGGCGTCGCCGCCACCGCCGATGCGCTGGACGCGCTGATCCGCGAGGGCCGTCCCGAATTCAAGGGCGAAGACGGCCAGGTGAAAATCTGGACGCCGCATCGCCCGCCGCGCCCGGAGAAATCCGAAGGCGGCCAGCGCTTCGTGATCAAGTCCGAATACGAGCCGAAGGGCGACCAGCCCACCGCGATCAAGGAATTGGTCGAGGGCATCGGCCGCCAC
>JAYVYQ010000283.1:0-9444 GCA_043784125.1 Afipia sp. | reverse complement strand
CGCATTGGCGCCGATGATGGTTCCCGATCCGATTTCCACATGCGGTCCGATGACGGCAAGCGGATCGACGATCACGCCGTCCTCAAGTGACGCCGTGGGATGGATGACCGCCGAGGGCGCGATGCCGGGCGATTCATAGGACGACAATGGCCGCAGCGAATCCTTGTGGAACTCGCGCAGCGCAGCGACGAAGGCGCGGTATGGATCCTTGACCAGCAGCACCGCGACATGAGGCGGCACGCTGGGTACGAGTTTTTCGTTCACCAGACAGGCGCCGGCCTGCGTGGCCTGCAGCGACGGCAGATATTTGCGGTGTTCGCAGAAGGCAAACTGTGTGGGACCGGCGCGGTCGAGCGCAGCGGGGCCTCTGATGACCCGCGAGGCATGCGACGGATCGGTCAGCGCAGCACCGGTGAGCGCTGCAAGCTCGGCCAGCGTCACGCTGGGCGACGTCTTAAAGAAGGTCGGCTGCGACATGCCACCCGCCACAGTCAGGCAAGTGCAACGTTCCGCAAACCGGATTGCCGCTCGCCGACGATAAATGCCCGATGCAAATCGGTTGAAGGCATCCCGGCCGGCAGGCCGGAATGCGCATCATGTTGAACCTCAGAATGAAGTACCGCCGCCGAACCGGAATTGCTGTACGCGGTCATACGGGCTCTTGGTGAGCGGAACCGCATAGTCGAAGCGCAGCGGACCGAATGGCGATGTCCAGATGATGCCGGCACCGATCGAGGTGCGGATCAGGCCGTCGTCGGCGCCGACCGTCAAACATTGGCTCTGAACAGCATTAGGACCTAAGCACGCCGGGTTATGAATAAAAGCTGGGTTCGGAGAATCGCCGCCCCTGTAGCCTTGGACCGAACCCGCGTCCGCGTAGATAGCACCCTTGAGGCCAATTTCCTTTGGCATGAACCAGAACGGCACCTGCGCTTCGACCGACGCACCCCAATATTGCGTGCCGCCGAGCGCGTCCTGATACGTGCCGACCGTAATGTCGCGCGGACCGATACCCGCTGGCGCGAAACCACGCACCAGGTTCGGTCCCATCTGGAAATGATCGAGCATGCGGATACCTTTCCCGGTATCGATGATGACGCCGCTTTGGAGATGCAGCACTCCGACAATATCTTCCACGATCGGCGTGTAGACCTTTGCGTCCGTTGTCGTCTTTAAATAGCTGACGTTTCCACCCACGCCGGCATAATCCTGACTGATGCTGGCCAAGATACCGCTGGTCGGGCTCTTGTTGTTGTCGAGGGTGTTGTAAGAGAGCGAGTAGCCAACCGCAGAGGTCGTTACGGCACCACCGAGCAACTCGCGCTTGACCGCGACTGAAGCTTCGCCGTTGGCATAGCAGTTATTGGTCGCATTGAACGCGCCGATCGCGCCACCGCTGGCCGCAATGAAAGCTGGGGTCGGATAGAAACCCGGACCGGCAGGACCGCCGAAGTTGTTACAATCTGCCAGACTGGCTGGCAGCGTGATCTGCTGCTGCGAGATCGAATACCGCAGCTGAAGGCTCAAATCTTCACGCAGCTGGAAACCAAGCCGCGGGCTGAATCCGATGGTCTTGCTGTCGTAGGAGACGTAACTCGATGCCGTCTGCTTGCGTTGGTAGAAGTCGAGACCGAGTGCGACACGGTAGCCGAGCAGATAGGGTTCGACGAGCGACAGCGTGTAACCCTGAGTGCGCTGGCCGTACTGAACCGCCACCTTGCCGAACCAGCCCCGTCCCAAAAGATTGCGTTCCGAAATGCTGACTTCGCTGAGGAAGCCGTCAGCCGTCGAGTAGCCGCCGGATATCGAGAAGTCGCCGGTCGATTTTTCTTCCAGATTGACGTTGAGCACAACGCGGTCCGCAGAGGAACCTGGCTCCGAAACGATCTTCACTTCCTTGAAGTAATCGAGATTCTTCAAGCGCCGCTCGGCACGATCGACGAGCGCGCGATTGTAGGCATCGCCTTCAGAGATATCGAATTCGCGGCGGATCACGTAATCGCGCGTGCGCGTATTGCCGCGAACATTGATGCGCTCGATGTAAACGCGCGGGCCTTCATCGATATTGAACACGATCGAGACGGTATGGGCTTCGAAATTCTTGTCGCCCTGCGGCTTGACGCTCGCGAACGCATAACCGCGCCGCGATGCTTCGATCGACATTTCCTCGATCGATTTTTCGAGCGCTTCGGCGTTGTAGATCGATCCGACGCTGAGGCGCGACAGGCTGCGGAACGCTTCGCCGTTGAGCGTTGCGATCGAGGATCTGAAATCGACAGAACCCACCCGGTATTGCTGGCCTTCCTCGATCTTGAAGGTCACCCGGAAACCCGTGACGGAAGGATCGTATTCGGTGAGGGCTGCGACCACCTGAACGTCGGCATAACCGTTCTTCAGGTAATGGCGGCGGATGATGTCGCGGTCAGCCTCGATGCGGTCCGGATCGTAGGTATCGCTGGACGACAGGAAGCTCAGAATGCTCGACTGGCGGGTTTTGATGACATCCCGCAGGCGATACGACGAAATTGCGTTGTTGCCGAGGAAGTCGATCGACTTGATGCCGGTCTTGACGCCTTCGGAAATTTCAAAAACCAGATCGACGCGATTGTTGGGCTGCTCGATGATCTTCGGTTCAACCCTGACGTCGAAACGGCCATTGCGACGATAGATTTCGGTGATGCGCTGGGTGTCGGACTGCACCATCGCGCGCGACAGCGTGCCGCGAGCCTTGGATTGCACTTCGGCAGTGAGCTGTTCGTCCTTGACCTTCTTGTTGCCCTCGAATGCAACGCGCCCGATCACCGGATTTTCGACAACCACGACAACGATCTTGCCGCCGGCCTGATTGATTTTCACGTCCTGAAACAGGCCGGTCTCGACCAAGGCTTTCAGGCCGTCGTCGATGCGCGCAGCGTCGAGGCGACCGCTCGGGCCGGGCTTGAAATAGGAGCGGATGGTGTCGGCTTCGATGCGGCGATTGCCCTCCACACCGATGGATGCAGCCGTCTGGGCATGAAGCGGCGAGGAAACGAGCACAGCCGTCGCACCGAATGCGACAGACAAAGCAATCATAATCAGGGCGGCGGCGAAGCCACCCCTCAACACTCGCAAACCGAACTTCATGCGCTAAGCGCCCTCGCCGTACTTAACCCAGCCCGTTTCCGGATCGGGAGAATCCCCAAATGTTGCACCGCTTGTACCCAATTTTGCCTAGGGGGCAAACGACTCATAACCCCAAAATTCCAATTTCTTAACAATACGTTGCCGATTGGCCACGCCGTCAAAAATACCTTCAGGACCCCGCCAGATGCAGGATGTCGTTGTAGGTCGCAAACATCATCAGCATCAGCACTAGCGCCAACCCCACCCGGAAGCCCATTTCCTGCGAACGCTCCGACAGTGGACGCCCCCGGACGGCTTCGATCGCATAGAACAAAAGGTGACCGCCATCGAGCAGCGGCACCGGAAACAGGTTCAGCAAGCCAATCGACACCGACAGTACCGCAGCGAGATGAATGAGCGGCGACAGGCCCAGCGTCGCGACCTGCCCCGAAATCTGAGCAATGCGAATCGGGCCGCCGACCTGATCGGCGCTGGCGCGACGGGTGAACACGTCGCCGATGTAGAGCACCGTGCTTTTGGCAACGAACCAGGTTTCCTTGACGCCCAGCCAAACGGCGGTTGCGGGATTCACTTTTTCGTTGGTGGCATCATCCGGCGTGGTCGCGCGAGTAATGCCCAGCACACCGACCTTATGGACGTTGCCGAACGTGTCCTTGATTTCGCGCAGCTCCGGCGTGCCGTTCAGCGTGACGATCTTATCGTCGCGTTTGACCGAGAACGACAGCGGCTGCCCCGCCTTGGTGCTGACGATGCGCTGCATATCGGTGAAGTTTTCGATGGCGCTGCCGTCGATTGCGGTCACGACGTCGCCGGATTTGAAGCCGGCGGCCGCAGCCGCGCTCTTCTCCTGCACGGTATCGACCCGCGCGGATTGATTGGGCTTGCCGAAGAACGTGAACAGCGCTGCAAAGATCACAATCGCCAGCAGGAAATTCGCAATCGGACCTGCCGCAACAATCGCCGCGCGCGGTCCGACCTTCTTGCCGTGAAAACTGACCGCGCGTTCCTCGGCGGTCATCGACTTGATCGCATCGGAGGATGGGGTCGAGGCTTCCGACTCGTCGCCGAAGAACTTGACGTAGCCGCCGAGCGGGATGGCCGAGACCTTCCAGCGCGTGCCGTGGCGGTCGTTGAAGCCGAAAAGCTCAGGGCCGAAGCCGAGCGAGAACGTTAACACCTTCACGCCGCACCAGCGGGCGACGAGGAAGTGACCGAGTTCATGGAAGAAAACGACGAGGGTGAGGACAAACAGGAAGGGAACGATATAACCGATGAGTCCATGACTCAACGTATTGAAACTATTCAACAAAAAATCCACTAGACCGTCCCTCACCCAAACAGCCCGAAGGCCCGATCCCCAACTGACTAGGATGCCTTTAAGGCAATTTGAGGCAAGAGGGTGACAGCTTTATTTCGCGTATCATGGTCAACGGAAAGTGCCTCCTCGACGTTGGCCGGAGCCTTGGTGGAACCGTTACGGACCATCGATTCCATGGTCGCCTCGACGAGCCGCGCGATGCCGCCGAAGCCGATTTTGCGATCCAGAAAGGCCGCGACCGCGACTTCGTTCGCGGCGTTCAAAACGGTCGGCGCGGCCCCGCCAAGATTGAGCGCTTCCTGCACCAAGCGTAATGCCGGAAAGCGAACCGGGTCCGGCGCCTCGAAAGTGAGCTGACCGATTTTCGCCAGATCGAGCACCGTGGCAGGACCGTCGATGCGTTCGGGCCATGCGAGGCAATGCGCAATCGGTGTCCGCATGTCCGGGGTTCCCATCTGCGCCACCACCGAGCGGTCTTTGAATTCGACGAGGCCGTGAATGATCGACTGCGGATGCACCAGCACGTCGATCTCACTGGCTTTCAGTTCGAACAGATGCGCCGCCTCGATGATCTCAAGCGCCTTGTTGAACATGGTGGCGGAATCGATGGTGATCTTGCGGCCCATGCTCCAGTTCGGATGCTTGAGCGCCTGCTCGACGGTGGCGTTCTCGATCTGCGCCAATGTGGCCGAGCGAAACGGCCCGCCGGATGCGGTGAGGATGATGCGAACGAGATCTTCGCGCCGCCCCGCCCCCATCGCCTGAAAGATCGCGTTGTGTTCGGAATCGACCGGCAACACCGTCGCACCACTTTCCGACGCATGGCGCATGAAGACTTCGCCAGCGCAGACGAGACATTCCTTGTTGGCGAGTGCCACCACTTCGCTGCGTCCTGCGGCGGCCATTGCGGGCTTGAGGCCCGCAGCACCGCTCATCGCCGCCATCACCCAGTTGGCCGGACGAAGGGCTGCTTCGACCAGCGCGCCCTCGCCCGCGCCTGCTTCAATGCCCGAACCCGACAACGCAGCCTTCAGGTCGCCGTAGCATTTTTCATCCGCAACGGCTGCGTACTTCGCGCCGAGTTCGCGCGCGAGCTTCGCAAGCTCCGCAACATTGCTATGCGCGGTCAAAGCCTCGACGCGGAATTTCCCCGGTGAGCGGCGGATGAGATCGACGGTGCTTTGGCCGATCGAGCCGGTCGCGCCCAAAATCGTGACGACACGATCTTTCGTCAGCGCGTGCTGGTTTGTGTTCAACGGGACTGCATTCATCGCTTCACCACATCATGAAACCGCGCCCGACGCCATCGAGGCCGGCGCGCATAAAACCGAAGATTGCGGCGAAGACAATCGCTGCGACAAATCCATCGAGCCGATCCAGAAGCCCGCCATGGCCCGGAATGATCTGGCTGGAATCCTTCACGTCGAACTGGCGCTTGACCCAGGATTCAAACAGATCGCCGAATTGCGACACGATGGACAACAAAATTCCGACGACCAGCATTGGCACGAGACGTCCCCATCCGAGCCACGCTGCAGCGAACGCGATGACGATGCTCAACACCAGACCGCCAATCGCGCCGGCCCATGTTTTCTTAGGCGAAATGCGCGGCGCGAGCTTCGGTCCGCCGAATGTGCGGCCCGCGAAATAACCGCCAATGTCGGTGACCCACACGATCAGCAGCGGAAAGACCAACGCGTAGAAACCGATTGCCGGATCGAGGCGGACAAGCACGGATGCAATCAAGGCCGCCGCCGCATAGACAAAGCCGCCGACATTCCAGCTGCGCCTCTCGGCCGACAACAATGCAATCAGCGTCGGCGCGATTATTGCCGTGACGAACGCGACGCCGTTCCAGCCGAACCAGAGTGCGAGACCGATCAGTTCAAGCCCGATGACGCCGACGGCAAACACGCGCGGCTCGCGCTTGGCATTGACGATGGTGTGCCACTCGTAAAACAATCCGACCGCCACCGCCGTGACGAGCAGAATCCACAACCATCCGCCCGCAAACACCACCATAATGGTCAGCGGCGCGAGAATGAGCGCCGCGATCACGCGAATGAAAAGATTGCTCGACGCTTTGGCAGCCGCTGGCTGGTGATCCGGCGCCACGCCGCTCACGACCCGGTTTTCGCAACGAGGCCGCCGAAGCGGCGCTCACGGCCGGCATATTCCTTGATCGCGCCTTCAAGCGCGGCCTTGTCGAAATCCGGCCAGTGGATCGGCACGAACACCAGTTCGCTATAAGCCGCCTGCCACATCAGAAAATTTGAAAGGCGCTGTTCGCCGCTGGTGCGAATAATCAGATCGGGATCGGGCACGTCCGGCGCGTCGAGATATTGACCGAGCGCTTCAGCGGTGACGCTTGAAGCATCGCGCTTGCCGTCGGCGACCTCATGCGCAAGGCGTTGTGCCGCATTGGCGATTTCCTGCCGCGATCCGTAGTTGAACGCCACTACCAGCGTGAAGCGGGTGTTGTTGCGGGTGAGGTCTTCGGCCTCGGTAAGCATCGCGATGATGTCCGGCTCAAGGCCGCCGCGTTCTCCGATCACGCGCACGCGCACGCCGTCGCCGTGCAATGTCGCAAGGTCGTTGCGGATGAATCGCTTGAGCAGTCCGAACAGATCGCCGATCTCGCTTGCGGGGCGCGACCAGTTCTCCGAACTGAACGAGAATATCGTCAGATAGGAAATTCCAAGATCGCCTGCCGCGCGCACAACTTTGCGCAACGCCTCGACGCCACGGCGATGACCTTCGGCGCGAGGCAATCCCCGCGCTGCCGCCCAGCGTCCATTGCCATCCATGATGATCGCGACATGCCGGGGCGTTTCGGAGCGATCCGATTCCGCAGGCAGTGGCATGGCGCCGTTCGACATTGCGAAATCTTTCAGACCGTCAGGATTTCTTTTTCCTTGGTGCCGAGCAGCCTGTCGACATCTGCAATCGCCGCATCTGTCACTTTCTGCACGCCACCCGAATGGCGCTCCTGCTCGTCCTCGGAAATCTTGTGATCCTTCTCGAGCTTCTTGACGATATCGAGAGCGTCGCGGCGAACGTGGCGAATGGCGACGCGCGCGGCTTCCGCATATTTATGCGCGACCTTCACCAGTTCCTTGCGGCGTTCTTCGTTGAGCTCGGGAATGCGCAGACGAATGACCTGTCCTTCGGTCGCGGGTGACAATCCGAGATTCGAATTGACGATCGCGGTCTCCACCGCCTTGACCATCGACTTGTCCCAGACCTGCACGGACAACAAACGCGGTTCCGGCACACTCACGGTTGCAACCTGATTGAGCGGCATGGTGCTGCCATAGGCCTCAACCTGCACCGGCTCAACCATGGAAATGGCGGCGCGTCCCGTTCGCAGACCGCCAAGCTCATGCTTGAGCGCGGCGGTCGAGCCATCCATGCGTCGCTTGATGTCGTTGAGATCGAAGGTATCGGCCACCATCACGCTGCTCCTTAACTTTCTGCCTTGAGCATGATCTAGTCCGAAAACCAGTTCCCACTTTTCGGGATCATGCTCGAATTACCCGGCGACAATCGTGCCTTTGCCCTTGCCGCTCAAAATCGCCCCGATCGACCCCGGCTCCGCGATTGAAAACACGATGATAGGCAACGAGGTTTCGCGGGCAAGCGCGAAGGCCGTTGCGTCCATCACCTTATAGCCGCCTTCGACCGCTTGCGAATGGCTGAGGCGCTCAAAGCGCGTGGCGGATTTGTCGGTTTTCGGATCGGCGCTGTAGACGCCGTCCACATTGGTCGCCTTCAGCACGGCCTGCGCGCCGATCTCGGCGGCCCGCAACACCGCCGTGGTGTCGGTAGTGAAATACGGATTGCCGGTTCCACCCGCGAGCAGAATGATCCGGCCTTCGGCGAGATATTTGTGGGCGGCACCCCGCGTGAACAGCTCGCAGACCTGCGGCATCACGAATGCGCTCAATGTGCGGGCCGATTGTCCCTTGCGTTCAAGCGCAGATTCCAGCGCGAGGCAATTCATCACCGTGGCCAGCATGCCCATGGTGTCGCCGGTGGTGCGCGACACGCCGCGCGAGGACACTTCGACGCCCCGGAAAATGTTTCCGCCGCCGACCACGACGGCAACCTCGACGCCGAGTTCGCGCGCCTTGATGAGGTCGCCGGCAATGCGGTCGATGGTGAGCTGGTGAATGCCGAACGGCTGGTCTCCCGCGAGGTATTCGCCGGAGACTTTGATGACTACACGCCGGTAGGCCGGTTCACCCATGATGCGTTCGCTCACTCATGTCAGGGCCGAGCGCTTGATCCGCAAATGTTGCGGATTTTTCCGATCACCCTTGTCCGGCGGCGGCGGCAACTTCGGCTGCGAAATCGGATTCCTGCTTCTCGATTCCCTCGCCCAGAGCATAGCGCACAAATCCCGCGACCTTCACAGGCGCGCCGACCTTGCCCTCAGCTTCTTTCACCGCCTGCGCCACGCTCTTGGCGCTGTCGTGAATGAAAGCCTGCTCCAGCAGGGTCACTTCCTTGTAATAGGTCTTCAGGCCCGATTCGACGATCTTCTCGATCATCGCATCCGGCTTGCCCTGCTGGCGGTATTTGTCGGCCATCACGTCCTTCTCGCGGCGCACCACGTCGGGATCGAGACCGGCGGCGTCGAGCGCCTGAGGGTTCGAGGCCGCAACATGCATCGCGATCTGCTTGCCGAGCGTCGCGAGTTCGTCCTTCGCGCCGGTCGATTCGAGCGCGACCAGCACGCCCATTTTGCCGAGGCCGTCGATCACCGCGTTGTGGATGTAGCTTGCGACAACGCCGTCTTTCACCGACAGCGCAGCCGCGCGACGCAGGGTCATATTCTCGCCGATGGTGGCGATGGCGTCGTTGATGGCCGCCTCGACCGTCACGCTGCCAACTTTCGCAGCCTTGATCTTCTCGACATCGGCGCCTGCATCGAGCGCGACCTGGCCGATCATCTTGACCAGACCCTGGAACTGCTCGTTGCGTGCAACGAAATCCGTTTC
>JAYVYQ010000282.1:0-11118 GCA_043784125.1 Afipia sp. | reverse complement strand
GAGCCACTCGCCGTTAGTCACGAGATTGCGCGCGAGCTTGACGGGACCGACCAGCGCGCGGTGTGCAGGCTTTTCGTTGTCGAAGTGAAACGTATCGGCGGCGTGGCCGATGGTGTGAATGCCCTCGGTCAGCGTCACCCATTCGTCGCCATTGCGCGTCGCGGTTGGAAAGCGCCATTGCGGATCGTAGGCGGGCGGGATCGGGTTCTGCGCGAACGCGTGGAGAATGTCCGTAAACATCAGCTCTTGATGCTGCTGTTCATGGTTGAGGCCCACCTCGATGAGCGGCTCCAGCGATTTGAGTTTGGCTTCATCGGTCGTGGCGATGAATTTTGCGACTGCTGCATCGACGTACTGCCGATAGGCGGTGACTTCATCGGCACCGGGGCGTGTCAGATGGCCCCGCTGGGCGCGGGCATGTCGCGGACCCGCGCTGACATAATAGGAGTTGAAGATATAGGCGTAGTCGGGGTGGAAGGGCGTGTAATCGGCGCTGTGTTCGCCGAGCAGGAATTGCTCCCAAAACCATGTGACATGGGCGCGGTGCCACTTCGCGGGGCTGGCGTCCGGCATCGACTGGACCAGTTGGTCCTCCGGCGAGAGACATGCCGCACGGCGCTCAGTCTCGTCCCGGACGGTGCGATAGGCCGCCAGCAGTCGCTCGGCCAGTTGGTCGCTGGATTCGGTAGGATTTGGGGCGGGGGCCGTGGCGAGGGTCTTAGGCAGCGCAGCTTGGTTCGTCACGACGATCTCCGGTTTTGGAGAGAACGGTGCTTCGGCGGATCAGTTCCGGAGCAGGGTCGTTCCTAGATAGGCCCTTTGGAAGAAGATAAAAGGCATTGCCGACCATGAAATGAATACGCTTTGGCTGCGGCTAGCGTTACGGAAATAAGGATTGGGGTGGGGAAGCATGGCACCTCCTCGGCAATTTGATTGGGTTGGGGAACCGTTTTGGGCTACATATATGTCTGAAGCGCCGCCCGGTGAGCGATCCCGGACTGAACGATCCAAAGGGACCCGACGATGAGCATCGACCAATTCATTGAGAACGAAGTGAAATCCAACGACGTGGTGCTGTTTATGAAGGGCACGCCGCAGTTTCCGCAGTGCGGATTTTCCGGTCAGGCGGTCCAGATTCTTGACCATGTCGGAGCTGCCTATAAGGGCTTGAACGTGCTCGAATCGGCCGAACTGCGCGACGGCATCAAGACCTACTCGAACTGGCCGACCATTCCGCAGCTTTACGTGAAGGGCGAATTCGTCGGCGGATGCGACATCATCCGCGAGATGTTCCAGGCCGGCGAATTGCAGCAGCTGCTTGCCGACAAGGGCATCGCTGTTCAGCAGCCCGCAAGCTAATCGCATAGGCCATTCTTTTTCGGATCAAACCGTCCGCCGTTGGCGAAAGCCCGGCGGGCGGCTTTGTTTTATGTCAACTTGGCGCCTTAGCCTCGTAGCTGAATTGAGAGTCATATGACGGTCCGTCTGTCACTCAGAGCGATTGCGGCTCTCGCCGTAATATTGATTCCGTGCAGCACGCTCGCCGATAGTGCGATGCGTGTGCTACCTCCGAACGCCGAGTTATCGCCGCAGCGGCTGGAGCGCATCACCGGCTATTTCGACAACGAGGTCGCGACCGGCAAGATCGCAGGCGCGATCGTGATGGTTCAGCGTCATGGCAAGCCGGTCTATTTCAAATCTTTCGGTCAGATAAATCCGGCGACGGGTACGCCGATGACGCCGCAGGCAATTTTTCGCATTCGTTCGATGTCAAAACCTATCACTAGCGTTGCCGCAATGATGCTGATCGACGACAGCAGGATGAAGCTCGACGATCCTGTCTCGAAATATATCCCGTCCTTTGCGGGCGTGAAGGTCGGCGTTGGACGCAAGAGCGCCAACGGTGATCCCGAGCTTGCGCTGGTGCCGGTGGAGCGGCCGATCACCGTTGAGGATCTGCTGCGTCATTCGTCGGGCATAACATACGGCCTTTACGGCGACGGGCCGGTTCGCGATGCCTACAAAGCTGCGGATCTTTTCAACGGGGATCTCGATAATGCTGCGTTTGTCGAAAAGATCGCGCGCCTGCCGCTCGCCGAGCAACCCGGCACTGTATGGGACTACGGACATTCGACCGATGTCCTCGGCCGGGTCATCGAGGTGGTCGCCGGTACATCGCTCTATGAGTTTGAGAAGAAGCGACTGTTTGAGCCGCTCGGGATGATCGCCACATCCTACTATGTTGCCGATCCAGCGCGCCACGATCGAATTGCGGAGCCGGTCGCGAGCGACAATAATCTGCGCGCATTGGGCGTGAGAAATCCGCGTCTCTTTACAAAGTGGGAATCCGGCGGCGGCGGGTTGCTCTCGACGGTCGACGATTTCGCCCGCTTCGCGCAAATGCTGCTCAACGGCGGTGAACTCGACGGCAGGCGTTATCTCAAGCCTGAATCGTTCGCCGCTATGACGACCAACCGCATCGCGCCAGCAACAAGCGTCAGGCGCGAACAGTATTATTTTCCGGGTGATGGGTTCGGCTTCGGTCTGGGTTTCGGTGTTCGCACGGAAGCCGGCCATGCGGTGCCGCCGCCACCCGGTTCTTTGGGCGAGATCAAGTGGGATGGCTCGGGCGGCACTTATTTCTGGATCGACCGCGCGCAGGTAATGTTCGCGATTTTGATGATGCAGTCGCCCATTCAGCGTGGTCGTATTCACCCTGCCTTCAAGGCAATGGTTTATGACGCCTTCGCGGAATAGCTAGTTGCGCGCGCAGATTTCCCGAACCGCTGCAATCGTCTCCTCGATCATGGCTGCCGTGACATCGAGATGCGTGCAAGCCCTGATTCGGTGATCGAGCGCGCCCGCGAGAATGCCGCGCGCATCCAACTCCGCGATCATGCGCGTGGTATCGACGCCGCTTTCGGAAGGGTCGAAGAATACCAGATTGGTTTGCGGCTGATTGACCGCGATGCCGGGGATTTGCCCCAGCCCTCGTGCCAACGCGCGGGCGTTGGTGTGATCGTCCGTAAGCCGGTCGATGTGGTGATCGAGGGCATAGAGGCATGCGGCTGCGTTCATGCCGCTCTGGCGCATCGCGCCGCCAAGCCGCTGCTTCCAGCGCCACACCTCATCGATGAAGTCGTCAGAGCCTGCGATGACGGCTCCGATCGGCGCGCCAAGTCCCTTGCTGAAATCGATCCAGACTGAATCCCAGCCCTCGGACATATCGCGCGCGGACACGCCGCTAGCGACAACGGCGTTCATCAGACGCGCGCCGTCCATATGCGTGACCAATTCATGCGTCCGCGCGATAGTGACGATCTCGTCGAGATCGCTTTTCTTCCAGACCGTGCCGCCGCCGATATTGGCGGTCTGTTCCACCGTGACAACGCGCTGCGGCGCAGAGTAGCGATTCGGAGGAACAATCGCCGCGCGTAACGTGTCGGGCGAGAAGATGCCGTCCTCGCCGGGGAGCGGCGTGATCTGAAATCCGCCAAGGGCTGCATGCGCGCCGCCTTCGCGGGTCAACACATGAGCGGACGGATGCGCGAGAATCTCATCACCGGGGCGGCCATGCACCAGCGTCGCCGCCACGTTGCACATCGTGCCGGACGGCATGAAGACGGCCGCTTGTTTGCCGAGAAGGTTTGCAACGCGTTCGCATAATTTGTTCGTGGTCGGATCGTCGCCGATCTGCTCGTCGCCGACATCGGCGCGCATCATGGCCTCACGCATGGCCGGCGTTGGCCTTGTCTGGGTATCCGACATCAGATTGATGCGAATGGGGGGCGATTTCGGATCGCGCGGAGCGGGGGTCATTTTCATGAGGGTCGTTCCAGACATGCGGGACACCGACGATGCACACAAAAAAGCCCCGGCGAAACCGGGGCTTTTCGTCGGCGCTGACAAAAATCAGCGCGAATAGAATTCGACGATCAGATGCGGTTCCATCTGAACCGGGAAGGGCACTTCCGAGAGGTTCGGAATGCGCGCAACCTTGGCCGACTGCTTGCCGTGATCGACGTCGAGGAAGTCAGGCACGTCGCGCTCGCCGAGCTGGTTGGCTTCGAGCACGAAGGTGAGCTGGCGGGAGGATTCCTTGATCTCGACAACGTCGCCGACCTTCACCTTGTAGCTGGCGATGTTGACGCGCTTGCCATTCACCATCACATGGCCGTGGTTGATGAACTGGCGTGCGGCGAACATCGTGGCGACGAATTTCGCGCGATACACCACGGTATCGAGACGGCGCTCGAGCAGGCCGATCAGGTTTTCGCCAGCGTCGCCCTTCATGCGGGTCGCTTCGACATAGACCGCATAGAACTGGCGTTCGGAAATGTTGGCGTAATAGCCCTTCAGCTTCTGCTTGGCGCGCAGCTGCGTGCCGAAGTCCGAGAGCTTGCCTTTGCGGCGCTGGCCGTGCTGGCCGGGGCCGTATTCTCGCTTGTTAACGGGGCTCTTTGGGCGGCCCCAGATGTTCTGGCCCATACGGCGATCGATCTTGTACTTCGCCTCACTGCGCTTAGTCATCGCGTCCTCATATTGAGTTTAAGTTTTTGAGGATCGCGCCCTCCTGTGCACCGGGAATGGTCCCGATGCCGACAGGTCCGCCTCATAAGCTTGACGAGGTAGACCACGGGTCGCGAAACGCAACGCGGGCCGTAAACGGCCCGCGAGCAAGGTGTTCATAGGTAGAAAAGGCCCCGAAGTCAAACGCTTCGAGGCCCTTTCAGGCCCTATTTTGGAGCCGGAGTGGCGACGGCCTTGCCCTTTTCAACGATATAGGCGGCCATGAGTTTGAAGCCATTTGGGCCGGATTTGACGTCATGTGGGACGCCGGCAGGCACGGCATAGGAATCACCGGCCTTGAGTTCCTGGTCCGGCTTGCCCTCAATCATCAACGTTCCGCTTCCGGCCAGCACATAGCCCGTGTCGACGCCGGGATGGGTGTGGCGACCGGCCAGCACGTTGGGGACGATCTCAGCGACCACGGTGACGATGTGATAGCCGACCGGAAAGTCGATATCCTGAAGCGGCGTGCGCTTGATGTTATTGGCAGCGGCCGGTGCCGGAGCCATCTTGTCTTGCGCCAGTGCGGCACCGCCAACGAGTGCGACGACCGACAGGCCGAGAACGATCTTCTTGAGCATATGTATCTCCCTTTTGCCGTCCTCTCTGGAACGGACGCAAATCAACGCTAGCAGCGAAGGGGCTACCTTGGAAGCACGTGCGCTAGACCACCGCAGCGCGCACTTTTTTCGACGCCGGGGAATAATCTGGAACCCCGGCAGCGTTCAGGCTGTCACAGCTTCATGCGACAAAGCTCGCGCCGAAAAACGGCTTCAGCGCTTTCACAAGAATCGGCGAAGGATTCTGCCCCGACGTAAAGATCATTTGCGCGGCACGGGGGCCGGTGCTGCCGTCCGGCGGGCCAAGAAGGTCGCTGACGCGCCGTGCAATCGCGGGCGCCGGATCGATCCATTCGACCGGCCACGGTGCCAGCGCGATCAACCGTTCCATCAGCAGCGGATAATGCGTGCAGGCCAGCACCACGGTATCGGTGCGCGAATTGCCGTCTTTGAAGCACGGCGCAATCTCGGCCGCGATCATTGCGTCGCCTATTGTCTTGCCCTTCAATTCGGCTTCCGCGAGTGCGGCAAGATTTTCTGCGCCTATCAGCGTGACGTCACAGCCCTGCGCAAAATCCGCAATCAGCTTCTTGGTATATTCGCGCTGCACCGTGCCTCTGGTGCCGAGCACCGATACGCGCTTGGTTTTTGAGGACGCGCAGGCAGGCTTGATCGCAGGCACCGTACCGACGAATGGCACATCGTAGGTTTTGCGAAGGTGATCCATCACCAGCGTGGAGGCGGTGTTGCAGGCGATCACCACAATGTCCGGCGAATGGGCTGCGATGATCTGCCCGATCAATGGCACCACCCGCGCCACGATCTCCGCCTCGGTATGCTGGCCGTAGGGGAAATAGGCGTCGTCGGCGACATAAATGTAACGCGCATTGGGGCGCAGCTTCACGATCTCGCGCAACACGGTAGTTCCGCCGAGGCCGGAATCGAACACGAGAATCGTCTCAGGCATGGACCGATAAAACCCGATTGGCGGCGGCCATTCAATCACGTCGATTAGAACGATTCAAAGAATGTTGGTCGGTTTGCAGCAGGGGACGGCTTGTTGCGATCGCCACGCTGTGGCTTTCGTAATGCGGACTTGAAGGAGACGATCCACGATGTTGCGAAATACAAGAACAGGCTGGGGCAGCACTTCGCGCGCGTTCCACTGGCTGCTGGGCGTTCTGATTATCGGGATGCTGGCCTACGGCTACTGGATGAATCATTTCGCAGCACGGCCCGACCGGTTCTTTCATCGCTCCATTCATTCGAATATCGGCTATGTGCTGCTTCTGCTGCTCGTGCTCCGAATTGTCTGGCGCGTCTTCAATCCGTCTCCAGCGTTGCCCAATGGAACGCCTCGCTGGGAGCGGGTGGCCGCATGGATCAATCACGCCGCGCTTTATGTCGTGACTTTTGTTGTCGCGATGCTCGGCTGGGCACGTTCCGGCGCGCGCACGCCTGACTACAGCAGTTGGTTCGGATTGTTTCGGGTGCCGCAGTTCACATCGCCTGACAAGGCAGCGGCCCGCGTCTACGAGGAGAATCACATTCTCGGTGCATACATCCTGATGGGTCTGGTGGCGATACACATCCTCGCTGCGCTGTATCATCACTTCTACAAGCGAGATCGGGTGCTCTTGAGAATGGTCGACGGCAAGCCGGACTAGTGGCTGAGGTCAGGCCGCGCCGAACACGCGCTTGAAGATCGTATCGACGTGCTTGAAGTGATAAGCGAGATCGAACTGTTCCTCGATCTCCTTGTCCGACAGATATTTCTTCACGTCGGCATCTTTCTTGAGCAGCGTCATGAAGTCGCCTTCGCCGCGCCAGACCGGCATGGCGTTGCGTTGCACAAGCTTGTAGGCGTCCTCGCGTGATGCGCCTTTTTGCGTGAGAGCAATGAGAAGGCGTTGCGAATGAACCAACCCGCCGAGCCGGTCGAGGTTCTTCTGCATGTTTGCGGGATAGATCAGTAATTTCTCGACAACACCCGCGAGGCGATTGAGCGCAAAGTCGAGCGTCACCGTTGCATCCGGTCCCATCATCCTCTCAGCGGAGGAATGCGAAATGTCACGTTCGTGCCACAGTACGACGTTTTCCATCGCGGGTGCAACATAGGCACGTACCACGCGCGACAATCCGGTGAGATTTTCCGTCAGTACCGGATTGCGCTTGTGCGGCATCGCCGATGAGCCTTTTTGACCCTCGGAGAAAAACTCTTCGGCTTCCAGAACCTCCGTCCGCTGCAAATGGCGGATTTCAGTTGCGAGACGTTCGACTGATGAAGCGATCACGCCGAGCGTTGCAAAATACATCGCGTGCCGGTCGCGCGGGATTACCTGCGTCGAGATCGGCTCAACTGCAAGCCCCATGGCCTTGGCGACATGCGCCTCAACGCGCGGATCAATCTGCGCGAAGGTGCCGACCGCGCCGGAAATCGCGCAGGTCGCGATATCCTTGCGCGCCGTGACCAGCCGTTCGCGCGCACGCGTGAACTCGGCGTAAGCGTAAGCCAGTTTCAATCCGAACGTGACCGGCTCGGCGTGAATGCCGTGCGAGCGACCGATGGTCGGCGTCATCTTGTGTTCGAACGCGCGCTTCTTCAACGCGGAGAGAACCTTGTCGATGTCGACGATCAGAATATCGGCGGCGCGCGAGAGCTGAACATTGAGGCACGTATCGAGCACGTCAGAAGATGTCATGCCCTGATGCACGAAACGCGCTTCGGGGCCGACGATTTCGGCCAGATGCGTCAGGAATGCGATGACGTCGTGCTTGGTCTCGCGCTCGATCTCGTCGATGCGCTCGACATTGAAGGTCGCGTCCTTGGCTTTGGCCCAGATCGTTTTGGCGGCTTCCTTCGGGATAACACCAAGCTCGGCCTGCGCATCGGCCGCATGCGCCTCGATCTCGAACCAGATCTTGAAGCGCGTCTGCGGCTCCCAAATCGAAACCATCTCGGGGCGGGAATAGCGGGGGATCATATGGCTTCCCGGCGCGCGGAGGCCGCGGCATTTCGAATCGCGGAAATGTTAGCCTTGTAGCTTTCCATCGTGCTGCCCTTGAACACGGCGGAGCCTGCGACCAGTGCGTTGGCGCCGGCTGCCGCGATTTCAGCGGCGTTCGCAGCAGTTACGCCTCCATCGACTTGAATATCGATCGCGCGGCCCGCGCACATCGCGCGAACCTGCGAAATCTTCTCCAGCGCGGAGGGAATGAATGACTGCCCGCCGAAGCCGGGATTGACCGACATCACCAGTACGAGGTCGACCATGTCGATCACATACTCGATAGCGCTGGCCGGTGTTGCCGGATTGAGCGACACGCCGGCCTTCTTGCCGAGCGCGCGGATCGCCTGCAGCGAGCGATGCAGATGAGGCCCCGCTTCGGCATGAACCGTGATGTGGTCGCAGCCGGCCTTGGCGAAGGCTTCGAGATACGGATCGCACGGCGCGATCATCAGATGCGCGTCGAAGGTCTTTTTCGAGTGTGGCCGCATCGCCTTGATGACGTCGGGGCCATAGGAAATGTTCGGCACAAAATGGCCGTCCATGACATCGAGATGCATCCAGTCCGCGCCCGCCTGATCGACGGCACGAATTTCCTCACTGAGCTTCGCGAAATCCGACGCCAGAATCGAGGGCGCAATAATCAGCGGACGCGACGCGAAAGGCTGAGACATCGGGCGGTTCCGAACTCGTAAACAGCGAGAATTGACACGGGTTTTGTTCGGCTTCGCCTAACACGCCGCTCTGTTTCGGGCAATGCAAGGTGTCGCTTTCCCCCGGCAAGTTCTGCCGCTGCGGCAGAATTTGCCGCGTCAAATTGCGTGGCGTGACTAAAGAAACGGCTGCTTTTGCTGGGTTTCCCGCTTCGGCACGGCAATTGCTCATCAATCCGAGTTGGGGATTTGGGGCCGTGCAGTGCGCGGCATGCGTGGGAGTATTGCAATGTATCTTGCTTTGGCAGGCGCCGCGTCGAGCGCGCTCGATCTGCTGTCTTCGCTGACGCCGGGAAAATCCGGCTCAACCGCAAAGACACAAACGGGTCTTACTCAGAATACGACAACGTCGTTCGGTCTTGCGACGCCTGCGACGAGCACATCGCAGACTTCTGGATCGGCGGGTGTCGGACAAAGCGGCGCGTTATCGCCGCAAACCCTGAGCGCGCTGTTCGCCGCGCAAGATCCGTCGCAGTCATCTTCATCGACGAGCCGGTCCGATGCGCTTAAGGATTTATTCTCAAAACTCGACAGCAATGGCGATGGCCAGATCAGCAAATCGGAATTCGAATCCAATCTCGGTGCCGGTGGCACGAATACCGCCAATGCCGACAGCGTGTTCAGCAAGCTCGATACCAACGGCGATGGATCCGTGAGCCTCGATGAATTGTCCTCGGCACTGAAAGGCAAGGGCGGCGGTCACGGTCATCACCACGCGCATGGCGCGGGCGGCGGCGGTAGCAAAGGTGGTCAGGATGCGTTGCTACAGGCGCTCGATGGCGCGTCGAGCACCTCGGCCACCAATTCCGATGGATCGACCACGACGACCATGACCTATGCCGACGGCACGACCGTCACGATGAATTCGCCGGCTGCGGCATCCGGCAATTCCAGCGCATCGAACAACGCGTCGTCGTCCTACAATCTGGTCGAGAAGATGATTCAGAAGCAGGCCGATGCGCTTGCGACATCCGCCAAGCAGTCGCTCTCCGTCAGCGTTTGATCTGATAGCTAATTCCTGCGTTGCGCGCTTGCCGCGCAACGCAGGGCCACCTCATTTGGCAAAGCGATTTTTCCACGACGGCAATGCACCGGGAAAAGGAAGCGCGTTCGCCTCGTAAACGCCGCGCGCAATGGCGCGTGCGATGACATTGGCCGCCACCATGCCAAGTTCGGTGAGGCCGTATAAGGGGTCGACAGCCTTTTCTCCCGTTGCCACCGCGAACACGACATCGCCATCGAGCGGCGCGTGAACCGGGTAAATGGCGCGCGCAAATCCTGTCTGCGCGATCATCGCGAGGCGTCTGGCTTGCGGCTTGCTGAGAATGGCGTCAGTCACGACCACGGCGAGCGTGGTGTTCTCGACCGCCGTTGCGCTGGGGCCACCCTTGAGGCGCATCGTGAGCATGTCGGGTGTAAATGAAGGAGGCAGGCCGCGTCCGCCGAATTCGCCGTTCAATTCAAACGGTGCGGCCCAGAACCACGGACCGTCGCCGATAGTGACGCTGCCGACGGCGTTGATGACGACAATTGCGCCAACCGAAACGCCGCCCTGTGTTTTCGCGGATGCCGATCCGAGCCCACCCTTGAGTGTGGCGGTGGTCGCGCCAAGACCAGCGCCGATGCTGCCGAGTGCAAAGCTGGTGCCGGCTGTGGCCGCCGCCGTGTAGCCGAGATCGCGATAGGGCGCGAAGCGGCCCCATTTCTTGTTCCCGCCGTTCAGTAAGTCAAAGCAAATGGCGCCCGGCACGATCGGGATCACTGCTTCGCGGATCTGAAATCCGCGGCCCTGTTCGGCGAGCCAGGCTTGCACGCCGCCGCCGGCCTCAAGCCCGAATGCCGATCCGCCCGAGAGTGCTATGGCATCGATTTTCTCCACGGCGTTTGCCAGATCGAGCAGCGCGCCTTCTCGCGTGCCGGGGCCGCCGCCGCGAACGTCCATCGCGGCCACCACGGGTCGATCGAACACGACCGCCGTAACACCTGACGCAAGTGCAGCATCATCGGCATGGCCGACACGAACACCTGCAATATCGGTGATGAGGTTTTTCATTGAGTCCCGGCTTTCTTTCGCCAGATTGGCCGCAACTGCGGCTATCGGTCAACTTGCCGCACCAAGCAACGCAACATCATCACAGCCGATCACAACGACGTGGGAAGGCGAGACGAGGCTTGTTCGGCGACACGATTTTGGGCATCTGGCGAACACGATGAAACTATGCTGAGTGCCGATCCGAAGATACCGTTGAGTTCGGTAAGCATTTTGAT
>JAYVYQ010000281.1:0-4286 GCA_043784125.1 Afipia sp. | reverse complement strand
TGTAGCCATTCCACGGCATGAACGCGACGAGCACGTTACGGCCAAGTGCCAACTCGCCGAGATCGGTCGATGGACCGTCGGCAATAATGTCACCCTTGCGAACGTTGTCGCCCACCTTCACCAGCGGACGCTGATTGATGCAGGTCGACTGGTTCGAGCGCTGGTACTTCATCAGGCGGTAGATATCGACGCCCGACTTGGTCGGATCGAGATCTTCCGTCGCGCGGATAACGATACGTGTCGCGTCGATCTGGTCGATCACGCCGGTTCGGCGGGCCGCAATTGCAGCGCCCGAGTCACGCGCAACCACGCCTTCCATGCCGGTACCGACGAACGGCGCTTCGGCGCGCACCAGAGGCACGGCCTGACGCTGCATGTTCGAGCCCATCAGAGCGCGGTTGGCGTCGTCGTTCTCGAGGAACGGGATCAGCGCCGCAGCAACGGACACGAGCTGCTTCGGCGACACGTCCATGTAGTCGACCTTGTCCGGCGGAATCTGCAGCACGTCGCCGGCATGGCGGCACACCACGAGTTCGTCGGTGAAGCGATTGCGATTATCGAGCGCGACGTTGGCCTGAGCGACGCGGTAACGTCCCTCTTCCATCGCCGACAGATAGATCACTTCGTCGGTGACGCGACCGTCCTTGACCTTGCGATAAGGCGTTTCCACGAAGCCGTATTTGTTGACGCGCGCGAAGGTCGCGAGCGAATTGATGAGACCGATGTTCGGGCCTTCCGGCGTCTCGATCGGGCAGATGCGGCCGTAATGGGTCGGATGCACGTCGCGGACTTCAAAGCCCGCGCGTTCACGCGTCAGACCGCCCGGTCCAAGTGCCGACAGACGGCGCTTGTGGGTGATCTCCGAGAGCGGATTGGTCTGGTCCATGAACTGCGACAGCTGCGATGAGCCGAAGAATTCGCGCACGGCGGCAGCGGCTGGTTTCGCGTTGATAAGGTCCTGCGGCATGACGGTGTCAATGTCGACACTCGACATGCGCTCCTTGATCGCGCGTTCCATGCGCAACAGACCGATGCGGTACTGATTTTCCATCAGCTCACCGACCGAGCGCACACGACGGTTGCCGAGGTGGTCGATGTCGTCGATCTCGCCCTTGCCGTCGCGCAGATCGACCAGCGTCTTGATGACCGACAGAATGTCTTCCTTGCGCAGCGTGCGCATGGTGTCCGGTGCGTCGAGTTCGAGGCGCATGTTCATCTTCACACGGCCGACAGCCGACAGGTCATAGCGCTCCGAGTCGAAGAACAGCGACTGGAACATGTTCTGTGCGGAATCGATCGTCGGCGGCTCACCCGGACGCATCACGCGATAGATGTCGAACAGCGCGTCTTCGCGCGTCATGTTCTTGTCGGCGTTCAGCGTGTTGCGGATATAGGGGCCGACATTGACGTGGTCGATGTCGAGGATCGGCAATTCCTTGTAGCCGATCTCGTTCAGCGCCTTGAGACCCTTCTCGGTGATCTCTTCGCCAGCTTCAGCATGAATTTCACCCGTTTTCGGATTGACGAGGTCCTCGGCGAGATAGGAGCCCACGAGTTCTTCATCCGACAAACGAAGCGCCTTGAGGCCCTTTTCCTGCAACTGGCGCGCAGCACGCACGGTCAGCTTCTTGCCGGCTTCGAGCACAACCTTGCCGGAGTCAGCATCGATCAGATCGTTGATCGTCGAATAACCGCGGAAACGATCGGCGGCGAACGGCACGCGCCAGCCATCCTTGGTGCGCTTGTACTGAATCTTCTTGTAGAACGTGGAGAGGATTTCCTCGCCATCGAGTCCCAACGCGAACATCAGCGACGTCACCGGAATCTTGCGGCGGCGGTCGATACGCGCGAACACGATGTCCTTGGCGTCGAATTCAATATCGAGCCACGAGCCGCGATACGGAATGACGCGCGCGGCGAACAGCAGCTTGCCCGACGAATGGGTCTTGCCCTTGTCGTGATCGAAGAACACGCCAGGCGAACGATGCATCTGCGAGACGATGACGCGCTCGGTGCCGTTGACCACGAAGGTGCCGTTCATCGTCATGAGCGGAATGTCGCCCATATAGACGTCCTGCTCCTTGATGTCCTTGACGGACTTGGCAGCAGTTTCTTCGTCAATATCGAACACGATGAGGCGCAGCGTCACCTTGAGCGGCGCCGCATAAGTCATGCCGCGCTGGCGGCACTCATCGACGTCATACTTCGGCGGCTCGAATTCGTAGCGCACGAATTCAAGCTGCGAGGTGCCGGAAAAATCGTTGATCGGAAACACCGAACGGAAAACGGCCTGCAAGCCTTCATCGAGACGGCCGCCTGCGGGTTCATTGACCATCAGGAACTGGTCGTAGGACGCCTTTTGAACCTCGATGAGGTTCGGCATCTCGGCGACTTCCCGAATATGTCCGAAGAACTTGCGTACGCGTTTACGGCCGGTGAAAGTTTGCTGCGACTGCGCCATCGTGGCCTCTCATTTTCGCCGCTGTTGACTTGCGGCCTCTTCCGGAGTGCGATGGGCACCGCCCCCGGCTTGAATTTCAAAAACGTCCGAGTTCCAAAAAGCTGAATCTCAGGACGCAAAATGACGCGCGGGGCGCGCTGCATGCGCCCTGCCCGTCAACACAAATCCTACGGACTGCAAAAGCCCGAAATCGTTCGTCTCCCAACGTCCTGCTTTGAATTCGATCCGCGCTTCAAAAGCAGTCCGTCCTTTCGTGCCTCCACCCATATGGGTGGTTTTCGCATCGTTTCGAGGGGGTAAGCCCCAGCACCGACACACAGTTCTGTGTTTTGCCTGTGTCCGGACCGGCCTTTTGGGCCGGCCCGAAAACAAAACGTCTTACTTGAGTTCAACCTTGGCGCCAGCCTTCTCAAGCTGTGCCTTGATCTTCTCAGCTTCGTCCTTGCTGACGCCGTCCTTGACAGGCTTCGGCGCGCCTTCGACGAGGTCCTTGGCTTCTTTGAGGCCGAGACCCGTGATGGCACGGACTTCCTTGATGACTTCGATCTTCTTGTCGCCAGCCGCAGTGAGAACCACCGAGAACTCGGTCTTCTCTTCAGCAGCCGCACCGCCGCCCCCGGCAGCAGGAGCAGCAACCGCAACAGCGGCAGCAGCAGAGACGCCCCACTTTTCTTCGAGCATCTTGGAGAGGTCAGCCGCTTCAAGAACGGTGAGCTTCGACAGGTCGTCTACGATCTTCTGTAAATCAGCCATTTTAACTTTCCTTCAGCGTATCAGTTCAAACCGATTGGATGGAGATTGGCATCACGCCGCTTCACTCTTTGAGGCATAGGCCTGAACCACGCGGGCCAGCTTCGCAGCAGGCGCGGTGGTGAGCTGAGCAATCTTGGTCGCCGGCGCCACAAGGAGGCCGAGGATTTTCGCGCGCAGTTCATCGAGCGACGGCAGCGCGGCAAGCGCCTTGACTGCGTCGGGATTCAGGACAGTCGTTCCCATCGCGCCGCCAAGGATGACGAACTGTTCGTTCGTCTTGGCGAATTCGACGGCAACTTTCGGCGCAGCTACCGGATCGTTTGAAGTCGCGATCACGGTCGGCCCCTTCAACAGGGAGCCGATGGAAGCAACGTCGGTGCCCTCAAGAGCAATTTTGGCGAGACGGTTCTTCGAGACCTTCACCGAGGCGCCCGCCAGCTTCATCTGCGTACGCAGCTTCTGCATCTGGGCCACGGTGAGGCCGGAATAATGAGCTACGACCGCAACGCCAACGGACTTGAAAGTCCCCTGCAGCGCTTCGACCGCCTCTTTTTTTGCCGCTCGTTCCACAGCAAGCTCTTTCCGGTTGGCGGTCTTTGCCTTTGGCAGGACCGCCGGGTTGCACCGATCGTCTTGCCAGGCTCGTCTCGAGACACTTCATCTCTGGACACGTCGGGCATGACGACATTTCGGAAGCCTGCCCTCTTGCCCCAGCAAGCTGGAACAAGGTGTCGAGGTTCGAACCAAATCCGCTGTCGCCGCCAAATGGCAGCGGGTCACGAAATCCGGTTTTCACCCGTCTGTGCAGGAGATTAAGCGCGGCTCACCCGAAGGAGAGCCTTGCACCTGCAGTCTTGGACAGGATCGAAGCCTTCAAGTTCCCCGAAGGGGCCTTGATGGACACTGTTCATTTCCTCTTATAAAATAGCGGGCTGCCATCCCTGTATCGAGCAATCCATGCGGAGTGATCGAGGTAGAATGGTCTCCTATCTGTTTGATATTCGGAAAACGAACACGGACGTGCCGACAACAGCCAGCACGCCCGGAAAGAAATGTTTAACGAGTCTGAACG
>JAYVYQ010000280.1:0-3119 GCA_043784125.1 Afipia sp. | reverse complement strand
GCGGTTTTTCGCGACATTCACTTGGCTTTCATATTGGCCGCAGCCCCGTCAATCGCGACAGCAGATGACGGCCGAATTCGATCAACCGTGTCGGCGCGTCGATAATCAATCCACGCGCGATCAGCAAGAGGCTTATCAGGCACGTCGCCACCAGCATCAGATACTGGACCGCGATGGCACCGGGAATTGCAGACGAGACGGTAGATAGACCAAATCCCGCGATGCGAACGGCCAGGATCGCGACGATCAGAAAGGCAATCGCGAAATTGCGGGTCTGCCGCGTCGTGCGTGCGGGACCGAGAACCGCAAAGGCCATCAGCACGAATACAAACGGATAAATCGGCGCGAAAAACCTGTCGTGTAATTCCGCGCGAACCGCGCCGGGCGTGGCATTCACAACGGCGTCGTCGGGGGCCGGAGACATCAGATCCAGTGTCGTCCGCTCGCGTGTGCCGTAGGTGATGTTCTGGTTGACGTTGGAGAATTGCGACAGGTCGAATGCGTAGCTCTTGAAGGCGACCAAGGCCGGGTCGCGCTTGCCCGTTTCAAAGCGCTGAAGGTTGCCGTCCTGGAGAACCAGCAGCGATCCACGCTCGTTTTTTTGCACGACACCGCGCTCGGCGATGATGTCGATGCGTTCAGCCGGATTGCGCTGGTCGTCGATAAAAATCCCCGACAGCACGGCGCCGGGCAAACGTTCGGAAATGCGGATCGTGAGGCCGTTGAGCTTGGCAAATTCTCCCGGCCGCAGAATATTAGTCAACACATCAGCACCGATTTCAATCTGCCAGCGCCTCAGATCGCGCAGACATTGGGGTGCGAAATAAAGCGACAGGAATGAGACGAACAGGCTGACCAGCAGCGACGACATCAGGAATGGTCGGAGAAAACGTCCGGGCGACAATCCCGCCGCGTTCATCACGATGATTTCGGACTCCGTCGCCAAACGATTGAGCGTATACATAACCGCAATCAGCAGCGCGATCGGCGCAATAATCATCGCCAGCAGCGGGATCGCCAAACCCGTCACACCGAGAAAAACCAAAATCGTCTGGCCCTGGCTCGTCATCAGGTCGAGACCGCGCAGCGCCTGCGTGATCCAGATGATCCCCGTCAATGTAACGAGAACCATCAAGAACGCCTGCAGAGTGATGCGAACAATATATTTGTCGATCGCGCTCATGCCGATGTCCGTACCTCAAAAACCGTATCCGCCACACAGGCGAGAAACTATTTGGAAAGCCGCAACACGCAGCGATTCCGCCATGTCCGCGTTACAGTTCATGGTTGGGCAAATCAAGACAAGCGATTTGCGCAATCGATTGATTCTATGGCGGAAAATGCACGATTCCGCCTTGTTGAAAATGTCCTGACCGGGTCTGACACTGCGAACCGGACGAAAATCGCCCCGGACGCCATAGGAGGCATCCCGCCGGCAGTCAGTTCGCTTTGGCAACCCGCACGCTTTTCTCAACGACCATCTTGTCGATGGCCGCGTCGCTGTAGCCGAGATCGCGCAACACATCGCGTGAATGTTCGCCGACGCGGGGCGCGGGTCCGCCGATGACGGCTTCGTTCACCTCAAAGCGCGCCGCAGGCTTCGGCTGTCGCACGCGACCGACCGTCGGCTGCTCGAACTCTTCGATGATGCCACGCGCCACCACCTGCTCGTTATGAATGACTTCACCGCGCCGCAGGATCGGCGCGCAAGGCACATCGGCGGCGTCAAGGCGCTCAAGCCATGCGGCAGTTGTGTGATTGATGATATATTCCGCCATCTTGTTGATGCGCGCGGTCACGTTCAGCGAACGATCAGCCACGGTCGTGAAGCGCTCATCCTTGGCCAATTCCGGATCGCCCGTCGCCCTGCAGAAGCCCTGCCATTCCGAGTCGGATACCGTGCCGGCGGTCATGTAGCCGTCCTTCGTTTTGAATACGAGTTCCGGCCGGTCTGTCGGATCGGGGATGATGGCTTTCGTTCCGACAACGGTGTGCTGCATCATGCCTTCCGGCCAGATGTAGGAAATCATCGCGTCGAGCATCGCGATCCTGATGTGATCTCCCTTGCCGGTTTTCTCGCGCGCATAAAGTGCCGCTGCCACAGCCTGCGCCGTGTAGACCGCCGTCGTCTTGTCGGCGACGACGGTGCGAATCATTTGCGGACGGTTCGTGCCGGCCTGCGACTGGATGTCGGCAAATCCCGAAAGCGCCTGAATGATCGGATCGTAGACGCGCTTTTTCGCGTAAGGCCCAGTTTCGCCGACGCCGCTGATCGATACATAGATCAGCCGCGGATACCGCGCACGCAATTCACCGGCACCGAGGCCGAGCCTTTCCGTGGTACCGGGACGGAAGTTCTGAACCAGCACATCGGATTGCGCGACCAGCTTCGCCAGCACTTCGCGCCCTGCCGCACTTTTCATATCAATCGACAGCGAACGCTTGCCGCGATTCGAGGATATGAATAGCGCCGTGAACTCTCCGGCCTCATCGATTGCGCCGCGGCTGTGGCGCGTGATGTCACCGCCGATAGGCTCGATCTTGAGAACATCCGCGCCCTGATCGGCCAGAAACATCGTCGCGAACGGACCGGATACAACGCCCGTGAGATCGAGAACGCGAACGCCTTTGAGCGGGCCTGACATAACGCTCCTCCTGTGTTGAGCGTTTACAGTCTAACAGGCAAACCTGCTCAGGCGGATTTTGTTTTGGAGGCGCCAAGTTGTTCGACAATCGAATCCTCGACGTCGCGGATACGATCCTTGCCGAAGAACATTTCCTTGCCGACGAAAAATGTCGGTGAACCGAATGCGCCGCGATTGACGGCGTCAGTGGTCAGATCGATCAGCTTTTTCTTGACGTCGTCCTGCTGCGCGCGTGCGATCAGTTTGTCGATATCGACACCTGAGGCGATGAAGGCACTGCGGAACGTCTCCAGATCGTCCATCTTCTTCGGCTCTTCCCACATGTGATGGTAGGCCGCGCGGAAATAGGGCTCGAACACGCCTTCCATTTGCGCCGCAACCGCGCCGCGCATCAGCATCAGCGTGTTGACCGGAAAGAACGGATTCATTTTGAATGCCGTGATGTTGTGACGGCGGATGAAGCGCTCGGTTTCG
>JAYVYQ010000279.1:0-17489 GCA_043784125.1 Afipia sp. | reverse complement strand
GCTGTGCCATCCGCGCGTGAGGTAGTCGTAATCTTCGGCCTTCAATCCCTTGATGCCGAGTTTCGCACACAATGGTTCAATCGATTGCCGCTGCAGCGTATCGAGGATGACAAAGCCGCGCTCCGGATGCTTGCGCACATCGTCCATCGACGGCATGTACGCCGCGCGCCAGCCATCGACCAGCGCGGCCCAATCGCCCTGAATGCCCTTCGCGTTGCCCCATTTGGTGAAATTCGCGATCAGGCTGGAGCGCCAATCCACAACCGTGCCGAACACATCGAACAACAGCGCTTTGACGGTATCAGCCATCGTGTCTCCTTAAAAAAATCTTGCGGTACTGCATGAATCCGGAATTGTCGGCGACCTGATCGTAAAGAATGCGCGCCTGCGCATTGTCGTTTTGAGTGAGCCAATGCACCCTGCTCGCACCAGCTTCCTTCGCGCGTTCGTAGACGGCCTCGATCAAGGCGCGGCCCGCGCCATGCCCGCGCGCGCCATCGGACACAAACAAATCCTGAAGGTAGCAATAATTGCCGACCGTCCAGCACGAGCGATGGAAGAGGTAATGAACGATGCCGGTCAGCTTGCCATCCACATAAGCACCGAGCACATACATTGGCTCGGCATCGTCGTGAAAGCGTTGCCATGTCACGTCGGTCGTTTCAGGCGCAATCGTTGCCTTGTAGAATGCGAGATAACCGGCCCACAGTGGCTCCCAGTCGGCGCGCTCATCCTTACGAACAGGGCGGATCAGCAAGCGCTTGGACATGGCAAACAACTTAATCGAGGTGGAATTTGTCGAGTTGCCGATGCTCGGCCCTAATATAGCGCACCGTACCCGTCACGGAGCGCATCACGACAGTATCTGTCTCGATCACATTCTTACCAAATCTGACGCCGGACAATAACGAACCGGTGGTCACGCCGGTCGCGGCGAATAGGCAATCGCCCTTCACCATGTCTTCGACCTCATATTTCTTCTTCGCATCCTTGATGCCCATCTTCAACGTGCGCTCGCGCAACCCTTCCGTGTCGATGATAAGACGGGTTTGCATCTGGCCACCTATGCAGCGCAGCGCCGCAGCCGAAAGCACACCCTCTGGCGCACCGCCGCTGCCCAAATAAATATCGATCCCTGTTCGCGCTTCGGCGCAATGAATGACACCAGCCACATCGCCGTCGCTGATTAAACTGACCGAAGCGCCCATTGCGCGGATCGCGGTAACTTTTGCGGAATGCCGAGGCCGATCGAGCAGAATCGCAGTGATCTCAGATACCTTGACACCCTTGGCTTTAGCCAGTGCATGAATATTATCTTCGACTGACGCATCCAGGTCCACGGTACCCTTCGGATATCCCGGACCGATTGCGATTTTCTCCATGTAGCAATCCGGTGCATGCAGAAGCGTCCCACCATCCGCCATCGCAATCGTCGCAATCGCACCTGGCATATTCTTGGCGCACAGCACCGTGCCTTCAAGTGGATCGACTGCGATATCGACCTTGGGGCCGTGCTTGCTACCGACTTTCTCGCCGATGAACAGCATCGGTGCCTCGTCGATCTCGCCCTCACCGATCACGACAGTGCCGTCGATCGGCAATTTGTTGAGCTCGCGTCGCATCGCATCGACTGCAGCTTGGTCGGATGCTTTTTCCATACCGCGTCCACGCAGACGCGCCGCCGACACAGCCGCCCGCTCCGTAACCCGCACGATCTCAAGCGTCAGAATGCGCTCGAGCAATTGTTGCTGCGGAACGGAAATCGTCACGGACATAAGTTAACTCCTGAAACGTCGTGAAGCCGGACATATCTGCCACGGCGAATAAACCTGTCAGTTCTTCTCAATGCGTATCACCTGCGGCCGGCCGGTTATCACCCGGTCTTGCTGCACCGCCTGCAAGGCGCGGTGTACGGCATCTTCGGACGTTGCGTAAGTGATGAGAATTACCGGAACCGGCGCGGGCTTGCCGTTTTTGCCTAGCAGATCGAGTGCGCCATCCGGATGACGCTGCACAATCGATTCAATGGAAATTTTCTGCTCGGCCAGCCGCGTCGCGATGGTCGCTGCGGTTCCTGCAAGGTCGCGCGCCATCAGACGGATATAATAACCGCCCTCGTGTCGTTTCATCGGTGCCTTGGTCGTCGTCTTGAGCTTCTCGATCGGACGGCCGAACGGCAGAGCGCGAATGCCTCGTGCCACATCGGCAATGTCGGCAAGAACCGCAGACGCCGTCGCAGCGCCGCCTGCGCCCGGACCGACTAGCGTGATCGGCGGAATACCCTCGCCGTCGATAGTGACAGCATTTGTCACACCCATCACCTGCGCGATGGAGGACGAGCGCGGCACCATCGTCGGATGGACACGCTGTTCGATTCCCGTCTCCGTTTTCACGGCAACGCCAAGCAGTTTCACGCGATAGCCAAGTTCTTCGGCCGCGCGTAAATCCTCCGGCGCGATGGACGAAATGCCTTCGACATATACCGCGCTCTGATTGACCTTGGTGCCAAATGCCAGGCTGGCGAGAATGGCAAGCTTCTGTGCGGTATCGTGACCGTCCACATCGAATGAAGGATTGGCCTCTGCATAACCAAGCCGCTGTGCATCCTTGAGGCATTCGGCGAACGACAGGCCTTCTTTCTCCATCCGCGTCAGGATGTAATTGCAGGTGCCGTTGAGAATGCCGTAGACACGATTAATGCTCGTCCCGGCTAGACCTTCGCGCAGCGTCTTGATGACGGGAATTGCAGCGCCGACGGCGGCCTCGAAATTCAACGCGCCACCATGCTTCTCGGCCAGCGCCGCGAGCCGTGAGCCATGTTTGGCGATCAGCGCCTTGTTGGCGGTGACGACAGACTTGCTGTTTTTCAGCGCGGCTTCGATGGCGGACAATGCCGGCTCTCCAGAGCCGCCCATCAGTTCGACGAAGCAATCGATCTTCGGATCGTTGGCCAGCGCCAGCGGACTCTTAGCCCAATCGACGCCTTTGAGATCAAGCCCGCGCTTCTTGACCTTGGAGCGCGCGGTCACTGCGACGACACGAATGCCACGTCCGCAACGCGCAGACAGCATTCGGCTCTGGCCGTCAATCAGGCGGACGACTTCGGCACCCACAGTGCCGAGACCCGCAATACCCACTTTGAGTGGTGCGACCATGAGACGAAGACCTGCCGGAAGAATTATCGCCGATTGGCGAGAGGAACGACGTTGTGCAACGAATCGACACCCGTTTCAAGGAAGCGGCGAATGTTGCGCGCTGCCTGCCGGATGCGCTGCTCGTTCTCCACCATCGCGATACGTACATAGCCTTCGCCATGCTCGCCGAACGCGACGCCCGGCGACACCACGACGCCCGATTTCTCGACCATCAGCGTGGCGAACGCCATGCTGCCGACATCCTTGAATTTTTCCGGCAGCGGTGCCCAGGCAAACATCGAGGCGGCAGGCGGCGGAATATCCCATCCGGCCCGGCCGAATGATTCCACCAGCGCGTCACGACGCTTGCGATAGGTGTCACGCATTTCCTTGATGCAGTCCTGCGGACCGTTCAGAGCGGCGGTCGCCGCAACCTGAACCGGCGTGAACGCGCCGTAATCGAGATAGGACTTCACGCGCGCGAGTGCGGCGATGATGCGCTCGTTGCCGACCGCAAATCCCATGCGCCAGCCGGCCATCGAAAACGTCTTCGACATCGAGGTGAATTCCACCGTGACATCGATTGCGCCGGGCACCTGCAGCACCGACGGCGGCGGTACGCCGTCGAAATAAAGTTCGGCGTAAGCAAGATCCGAGAGAATGAAAATCTCGTGCTTCTTGGCAAACGCGACGAGGTCTTTGTAGAAGTCGAGCGAGGCCACATAGGCCGTCGGGTTCGACGGATAACACGCGATCATCGCAATCGGCTTTGGAATGGAGTGAACGATTGCGCGTTCGAGATGCGCGAACAGTTCCGGCGTCGGCTCGGCCGGCACCGAGCGCACCACGCCGCCGGCCATCAGAAATCCGAACGCGTGAATCGGATAGCTCGGATTGGGAACGAGCACGACATCGCCCGGCGCAGTGATCGCTTGGGCTACGTTGGCAAAACCTTCCTTCGAGCCGAGCGTCGCGACGATCTGCGTTTCCGGGTTCAATTTGACGCCGAAGCGGCGCTCATAATAGGCAGCCTGCGCACGCCGCAGACCCGTGATGCCGCGCGACGCCGAATAGCGATCGGTGCGCGGCTTGCCGAGCGTCTCCTTGAGCTTTTCGATAACATGCGGCGGCGTCGGAAGGTCAGGATTGCCCATTCCGAGGTCGATGATGTCCGCTCCCGCATTGCGCGCGGCTGCCTTGGCTCGATTGACCTGCTCGAACACATAAGGTGGCAAACGGCGGATGCGGTAGAACTCTTCCATGTCAGGCTCCGGTGGGCAGCAAAGCAGTGTGGTGGTAGCGCGTTTTCCGCCGAAGCGAAATTCGGTGCAAACGAGGAAAATGCGTTATTTCAGCATTTTACGCGGATTCACACGCAAACGGAGGCTGCTTTGCCCAGAACGGCATGTTTGCGATTGAATCGTGGTCTTTTTAGCACGAATGGATGCTTTGAGGCACCCGCAAAGCGTGGGGCTTAATTCGGGCTTTGGGCGGCCTTTTGCACGCCGCTGGCCTGCCGATTGCGGGCGGCCACAAGATCCTTTTCGATCTTCTCTTGCTGTTCGGGCGTCAGCACGGCTTCCGTGCGCGCGGCCGGAATGTCATGGACGGCTGGATATTCGGCGGTGGTCGCCGGGCGCGCCGGGAGGTTGGCGGGAAGCCCCACGATCGGAAGATCGGCAATCGGAATCGAGCAGCCCGCAAGGGCAAGTGCGAGCATCGCGGCGCTGATCGCGACAGGCGATCGTGGCAATCGGTATCGGTGGGACGATTGAGCGTGGTTCACGAAGCCTCAGGACACTTGGAGAGCACTTGGACAACCGTTGGCCTGCCTGATCGCAAGGCAAGATATGCCGAATGATCGAACATCGCGGAAATCCGTTAATTCGAAAACAACATCAATCGCAGATAGGCGCGCAGGTAAGGCCCGAATATGGCCTGCTTTGAAAGATTCTTGCAACGCAACAAAACAAGTCCGAAGCAATTAACCGAACTGGACCGTTTGACAATAAAGCATCACAGCCAAGTCTAAATGTAGGCCTATAATAGCTGACAATGAGCGACGTTTCACCAGGTCCCAAGGCAGCTCCCCAGACCGGGAACTCCGGAATCGCAAAAGGCTTCGATCCCGAGGCTTTTTCGATCAACCTTGCGCGCGCGCTGGAAAACAGCGGCAAGGCTCTCGCGGCCTATCTCAAGCCGCGCGAGAACGGCGAGATCAAGGATCAATCCGGAGAACTCGGCGAGGTCGTCAAGACGTTTTCGTCGGTCGCCGATTACTGGCTGTCGGACCAGAAGCGCACCGCCGAATTGCAGATGAAGCTCGGCAAGGCCTATCTCGATTTGTGGGGCAGTTCGATGCGGCGTCTCGCAGGCGAGTCGTCAAAGCCTACAGTCGAACCCTCGCCGCGCGACAAGCGATTCAGCGATCCGGAATGGCGCTCCAATCATTTCTTTGACTTCGTCATGCAGGCTTACTTGCTGACGACGGACTGGGCGAACGATCTGGTCAAGAATGCTGAGGGGCTTGACGCGCACACGCGTAAAAAAGCGGAGTTCTACGTTCAGCAATTCGCCAACGCATTGTCGCCGTCGAATTTTGTGCTGACAAATCCTGAAGTGCTTCGCCAGACGCTGTCGTCGAACGGCGACAACCTCGTGCGCGGCATGAAAATGCTCGCCGAAGATGTCGAGGCCGGGCGCGGTAATCTCAAAATCCGTCAATCCGCAGCCAATCTCGAAGTCGGCCGCGATGTCGCGCTGACGCCGGGCAAGGTGATTTACCAGAATGAGGTGATGCAGCTCATTCAATATACGCCCACGACGGAAACCGTATTGCGCACGCCACTGCTGATCGTGCCGCCATGGATCAACAAATTCTACATTCTCGATCTCAACGCGCAGAAGTCTTACGTCAAATGGTGCGTGGATCAGGGCGTTACCGTGTTCGTGATTTCATGGGTCAATCCCGACAAGAAACTCGGCAGCAAGACCTTCGACGATTACATGCGCGAGGGGCCGCTGGCGGCGATGGATGCGATCGAACAGGCCACCGGAGAAATGCGCGTCCACACCATGGGGTATTGCGTCGGCGGCACCCTGCTCGCCTCGACGCTGGCGTGGCTCGCCGAAAAACGCCGCGTGCGCGTGACATCGGCGACGTTCCTCGCCGCCCAGGTCGATTTCACGCACGCCGGAGACTTGCTCGTGTTCGTCGACGAGAAGCAGATTTCCATGCTCGAACAGGACATGAAGCAAAGCGGCGTGCTCGAAGGCAGCAAGATGGCAATGGCTTTCAACATGCTGCGCTCGAACGATCTGATCTGGTCCTACGTCGTCAGCAATTATCTCAAGGGTCAGGAGCCTGCGGCGTTCGACCTCCTGCACTGGAATTCGGATGCGACGCGCATGCCCGGCGCGAACCATTCATTTTATCTGCGCAACTGCTATCTCGAAAACCGGCTCTCGACCGGCACGATGGTGCTCGACAACACCCTGCTCGATCTGTCGAAGGTGAAGGTGCCGGTCTACAATCTCGCCACCCGCGAAGATCACATCGCGCCTGCGGAATCGGTGCTGTACGGGTCGCAGTTTTTCGGCGGGGATGTGCGTTACGTGCTTGCGGGCTCCGGACACATTGCCGGCGTGGTCAATCCCCCGGCGCTTGGCAAATATCAGTATTGGACCAACGACAATATCCGCGACATTTCCCTCGCCGATTGGCTGAAGGACGCCCAAGAGCATAAGGGATCGTGGTGGCCGGATTGGCGCGCATGGCTTGAAACCGTCGGTGCCGAGACAGTTCCCGCGCGTGAGCCCGGAAGCGGTCCGTTGGCCGTCATTGAAGATGCCCCCGGAAGCTATGTGCGGGTCCGGGCCTGATTCACATATCCACCGCTAAAACCCGCACCGCGTCATTGGCCAGATCGCATCAAGCGGGTATGACTCACACAGACACTATGCCGCTGGATTCGGCCCTCGGTTGAGGGCAAAAACGTGCGGGACAAGGATTTCGTTCGCGCGGATTTCAACCGCTGAAACATTGAAGGGAAACGCCGATGACTCGTGAATTATTCTGGCTGACGCTGACGGTCATTCTGACTGGCCTGTTGTGGGTGCCCTATATCCTCAACCGTTGCCAGATTCGCGGCCTCGGCGGCGCGATGGCCAATCCGTCCCGCAAGGACAAGCCCCAGACCGAATGGGCCAACCGCTTGATGTTTGCACACGACAACGCGGTGGAAAATCTTGTCATCTTCGCGCCGCTGGTCCTGATCCTGAACGCCATCGACTACTCGTCGAAATGGACCGTTCTGGCCTGCGCGGTTTATTTCTGGGCGCGCGTGGCGCATCTGATCGTCTATACGATCGGCGTGCCGGTCTTGCGCACCCTCGCCTTCACGGTCGGCTTCATCGCACAAGTCGTCCTTGCGCTCGGCATCTTCAAAATTCTCTGAGACAGATCATCGAACGAAGAAAGGGACGGCATTGCTGCTGTCCCTTTTTGTTTGCCTACAAGGAAGAAGTGTTACGGAAACATGGCCGGCTGGTCGATGCCGGCACCTTCGTTGAAGCCGAGCATGATATTCATGTTCTGCACCGCCTGCCCTGACGCGCCTTTGGTCAGGTTGTCGAGCGTCGAGATGATAATCGCGCGACCCGCGATCCGATCCGCCGCCACGCCGATGAACGTCATGTTCGATCCGCGTACATGACGCGACTGCGGCATCTTGCCGAACGGCAGCACGTAAACGAACGGCTCCTTCTCGTATTGCTTGACGAGAATGTCGTGCAAATCCTGCGCGATCTTGCCGCGCCGTCCGCGCACATAGATGGTCGAGAAGATGCCGCGATTCATCGGCACCAAATGCGGCGTGAAGCTCACGACCACGTCCTTTCCCGCCGCCTTGGAGAATTCCTGATCGAGTTCGGACATGTGCCGATGCTGCCCGACGCCGTAAGCGTGAAAACCTTCCGATACTTCCGAGAACAGCATTTCCTCTTTCGCGGAACGTCCGGCACCGGTCATGCCGGACTTTGCATCGACCACGATCTCATCGCTCTCGATGGCTTTCGCCTTGAGCAACGGTATCAATGGCAGTTGCGCGCAGGTCGTGTAGCAGCCGGGATTAGCGACCAGCCGCGCCTTCTTAATGTCGCGCCGATAGATTTCGGAAAGCCCGTACACGGCTTCCTTCTGCAATTCGAGCGCGTGATGCTCGTGGCCATACCACTTGGCGTAAGCGGCAGGATCTTCCAGCCGGAAGTCTGCCGACAGATCGACCACCTTGGTGTCCGGTGCTTTCGCGAGCAGGTCTTTCAAAACCTTCTGCGTCGTTGCGTGAGGCAGCGCGCAGAACACCAGATCGAGCTTCGCCTTTGCCCAATCGACCTCGCCGATCGTGACAAGACGCGGCAGATCGTAAGGCGCAAATTGCGGAAACACGTCGCCCATCAACTGGCCTGCCCGCCTGTCGGCGGTCAGCACCGCGATTTCGACACGGGGGTGACGCAGCAGCAGCCGCACAAGTTCGGCACCCGTGTAACCGGACGCGCCGAGGATTCCGATTTTCTTCTTCTCAGCCATGATCTGTCCTTAGCCGTAGGTGTTCAGACAACCACCGGGTCAGGTCATGCGGCAAGTTTTGCAGGGAAACAAGATGCCGCGGACCGGATCCGGCAGCAGAAGCGACGATCAGACGCGATCAGCCGCCCATACCGCGAGTGTGCGGCGGCGGCGAATGATGGCGATGGTCGTGGCATAGGTCATGGGCGCGGATATAGCTCCGCGCCCATGGTTGGTCAAGTCAGGTGAAGCCCAGATCGACGGATTCCAGGGCGCCGGAATCCAGCGATAGCCTGTGCTGTCCTTCTCAAGATTGGCAACGCCGGGAAACGGATAATGGAAGCCCTGCACGCGCATCTTGTCGGTCGAGACCATGTCGTAGACTTTGCGCCGCGTCTTCTCGGCCACGTCCGGGTCCTGATCGAACATCAGGTGCCAACCCGGATTTCGGGCAAACAGGTCAGGATCGTTGGTCACGTCCGACTGAATAAAGACGTTGTCCGATCCCGACGACAGCACGAATGACGTATGTCCCGGCGTGTGCCCGACCGTCTCAACGGAGGTCAACCCCGGCGCAACATCCTTGCCCCACTCGTAAGGTGTGACTTTCTTCTTCAATCCTGCGTCAAGAACGCGACGGGCATTGCTGAACACCCCCTTCATGCGGTCTGAGGTCTGCTTGCCCATCTCGCCGTCGTCCATGAAGTATTTCCACTCGGTCGCCGGCACGAGAACCTCGGCGTTCGGAAAGGCCGGCTCATTGTCGGCTGTGAGCAATCCATTGATATGATCGGCGTGGAAATGCGAAATCACGACGGTGTCCACGGTCTTGGGATCGATTCCCGCCGCAACCAGATTGTTCGCAAACTGACCGTTTGCGCCCTTGCTGCCTGCGAAGCCGCCAGGTCCGGTGCCGGTATCAACGACAATAAGCTTGCCGCCGTTGTTGATGACGAGCGGACCAAAATAGATCGTCATCTTGTCGACAGGCCGGAAAGCCTTTGCGAGTGCCGCGTTGACCTCATCCTTCTTCGCGTTAAGGACGAAAGTATCTCCGAGCGGGAAAGTGGTCGATCCGTCGGAGACCACCGTCACTTCCGCATCGCCAATCTTGTAGCGATAAAAACTTGCATTCTGTTTTCCAGCCGCGGGGGCTGCCGCTTTAGCGGGTAGCGGCGGCAGCAACGGGGCGGTGGCAAGCGCAGCCGCGCCCGCCAAAGCATGGCGTCGTGTCAAATGCATTTGGATTCTCCCGGTGAAGTCCAGCTTCTATGGCTGGTGTCGCGATCCCAGCGGGTCTCATCTTAGAAAGAATTGATGCCCTGCGCCATCACGACGGCGCGATCATCTCAAGCGGAACAAGTTGCAGATAACACAGTGATGCCGCAGATATTCCCTACCTGTAGGGTTTAAACCACCCGCCAGAACCATTCGACGACCATCGAAATTCCATCGCCGAAAAGCAACAGTGTGGCGCTCCAGACAAAGGCCGACGAAAAATTCGCAAACTGGAAATGCCAGTAGGGCATCTCAAAGATACCCGCGACCAAAGGCACACCGGCACGCAGCGGGCCGAAAAACCGGCCGATGAAAATGCTGGGCACACCCCAATTCTTGACGAAGGCTTCGGTGCGCGGCAGCAAATCCGGATAGCGTGACAGCGGCCACATCTGCGCGACACGATTCTTGAATTTGAAGCCAATCCAGTAGGACAGCCAATCGCCGAGCGATGCGCCGATTGCACCCGCAACCCACACCGGCCAGAAGCTGATGTCGCTGGCACCGATCAGCGCGCCGATGCCGACCAAAGCGCCCCAAGCCGGGATCAGCAGCGAAATGAAAGCGAGCGATTCACCAAAGGCCAGCGCGAATACAATCGGGGGGGCCCATGCCTGGTGATCCTTTACGAAGCCAATGACTTCGCGGACCATGTCTTCCAATCCCATGCACGTTCCTTAATCTAAATCGCGAGCAGTCGGTCAGTGGCGATTCCCGATAACCTGCCGGACGGCACTTGCGACCTCATCCGACCGTCACAATTATCGCCCTATCCATGGCATAGTCATGGACCATGATTCGATCACATTATTTGACTTATAAGACATCACATCTATGCGGAAGCCACTGAAAAAGAAGGTAAAACCTGCGGCCAAGCCAAGGCCTAAGGCTGCGGGTGACCTGTTCACGGCGTCCGAGCGGAAATCGCGTGGCGGCCCGAAGTCTGCGGCGCGTACCTCGAGCGCCGAAGCCGGCTACACCGCACGCGACATCGAGGTGCTCGAAGGGTTGGAACCGGTACGCCGCCGACCCGGCATGTATATCGGGGGCACCGACGAGAAGGCACTGCATCATCTGTTCGCCGAGGTCATCGACAATTCGATGGACGAAGCGCTGGCGGGGCATGCGTCCTTCATCGAAGTGCATCTTGGCGCGGATGGATTTCTGACCGTCAGCGACAATGGCCGCGGCATCCCCGTCGATCCGCACCCAAAATTCAAAAACAAGTCCGCGCTCGAAGTCATCATGTGCACGCTGCATGCGGGCGGCAAATTCGACTCCAAGGTTTACGAGACATCCGGCGGCCTGCACGGCGTCGGCGTGTCGGTCGTGAACGCGCTGTCGTCCCTGCTCGAAGTCGAAGTCGCGCGCAATCAACGTCTTTACAAAATGACCTTCGTGCGCGGCAAGCCGAAGGGCAAACTCGAAGACCTCGGCAAGGTCAGCAACCGGCGCGGCACGCGCGTGCGTTTTCATCCTGACGCCGAAATTTTCGGTGGCAAGGCAACGTTCAAGCCGCAACGCCTGTTCAAGATGGCGCGCTCGAAAGCCTATCTGTTCGGCGGCGTGGAAATCCGCTGGCGCTGCGACAAGGAATTGCTCAAGGGCATCGATGATGTCCCTGCGGAAGATACATTCCATTTCCCCGGCGGATTGAAGGACTATCTGGCAGCTGCCATCCACGCCGACACGCTGGTGCATCCGGATATTTTCTCCGGCAAGTCCGGCCGCAACGGCGCGCATGGCGCGTGCGAATGGGCCGTCGCATGGACCGTAGATGCCGACGGGTTCCTATCGTCCTACACCAACACGGTACCGACGCCCGATGGCGGCACGCATGAAGCAGGCTTTCGCAGCGCGTTGCTGCGTGGGCTGAAGGACCACGCCGAACGTATCGGTCAGGGCAAAAAAGCGTCGTCGATCACCTCGGAAGACGTGATGATCGGCGCCGCCGCGATGCTGTCGGTGTTTGTGCGCGAACCTGAATTTCAGGGTCAGACCAAAGATCGCCTCGCCACCGCCGAAGCGCAACGCATCGTCGAACAGGCCATCAAAGACCCGTTCGATCATTGGTTGTCCGGCAATCCGCTACAGGCCAACAAGCTGCTTGAATTCGTAGTTGAGCGTTCCGACGAGCGGCTACGCCGCCGTGCCGAAAAGGAAATCTCGCGCAAAACTGCGGTGAAGAAACTTCGTCTTCCGGGCAAGCTCGCAGATTGTACCAATACCGCCGCAGAAGGATCGGAACTGTTCATCGTCGAAGGCGATTCCGCTGGCGGCAGCGCGAAACAGGCACGTGATCGCAAAACGCAGGCCATTCTTCCTCTACGCGGCAAGATTTTGAACGTCGCCTCCGCAACGCGCGACAAGATAGCGGCGAACGCCCAGCTCTCCGATTTGATGCAGGCCATCGGTTGCGGCACCGGCGCGCACTACCGGCAGGAAGATCTGCGCTACGCCCGCATCATCATCATGACCGACGCCGATGTGGACGGCGCACATATCGCATCGCTGCTAATTACGTATTTCTACCGGCAGACGCCGCGTCTCATCCAAGAGGGGCATCTCTATCTTGCAGTGCCGCCACTTTACCGGCTGACCCACGGCGCGAAGACGGTTTATGCGCGCGATGAAAAACACCGCGACGATTTGCTGAAGAAAGAATTCCACGCCAACGCCAAGGTTGATATCGGTCGCTTCAAAGGTCTTGGAGAAATGATGCCGGCACAGTTGAAGGAAACCACGATGGACCCTTCAAAGCGCACCATGCTGCGCGTCGTACTGCTGGCTGACGACCGCTCCGGCACTGCGGATTCCGTCGAGCGGTTGATGGGCACCAAGGCAGAGTCGCGCTTTGCGTTCATTTCCGAGAAGGCCGAATTCGCCAACGAAGCGCTGCTGGACGTCTGACGACATCTGCTGAAACCGCAAAACGTGAGCTGCGTATCTCGAATATGAAAACAACTCTTCTCGCTGCAGGCATCGTCGCCCTCTTGATCGGTCTCGTGTGGATCGGTCAGGGCACGGGCTATTTCCCCTATCCGCAATCCAGCTTCATGATCAGCCAGCTCAAATGGGCGTATTACGGCGCTGGCTTGTGCGTCGTCGGATTGCTGATGATCCTGCTATCCCGGCGCGGCTAGACGTTACGCCTCAGTGGAATGGACGTATTCCGGACGCATGCCAAGCCCGATGGCCCGCGCGGTGAGCCCCTGCAGCCACGGAAATTTATTGACTATTTTCAGCGCCAATGGCGGGTCGAATTGCGTGTCGGAAATCGCGCGGTTGATGAGATTGTTCTGAACGAAAACCTGAATTCCCTGCGTCGCCTTGACGGGGAATTCCCTGCGCGCCTGAACGCGCTCGAGATCGGTTAGCGAAGGGCCTGTTGAACCGAACTTGTCAAAAAGCAGGTTCGCCGACGCAACCGCGTCCTGAACCGCAAGATTGACGCCGACGCCGCCAACCGGCGACATCGCGTGCGCTGCGTCGCCGATGCACAGAAATCCCGGTCGTGCCCACTTGGTCAGCCGGTCGATCTTCACCGACAGAAGCTTCACGTCGTCCCAGCTTTTGACGTCGCTAATCGTATCGCGAATATTCGGAGCGAGTTTCACGATGTTGGCGCGAAACGCATCCAGCCCCTTGGCTTTCACAGTTGCGTATCCATCCTTCGCGATCACATAGGCGCATTGCCAATAATCATTGCGATCGAGCATCACCATCATCTGGCCGGCCTGGATGCGCGCGAACACGCTGTCAGTGGAGCCGGCGGACTTGCCGACGCGAAACCACAACACGTCCATAGGCGCGCCGATGTCCTCCACAGACATATCGGCCTGCTCTCGCATCAAAGAGTGCCGCCCGTCACATGCGACCGTCAGGTCGGCGGTGATGCGCAGCGTCCCATTGTCTGTCTTCGCAACGACGCCCGTGATGCGGTCGCCGTCCTTCAGCAACTCGACGGCTTCGGCCTTCTTCATGACCTGCAGATTCGAGAAGCGCTTGCCCTTCTCGTCGATGAAATTCAGAAAATCCCATTGCGGCATGAACGCAATGAAAGGGCACGGCGTATCCAGCCGCGACATGTCGGCAAGCCGGATCGACGTCGTACCGATCAGACCGTTCAGCTGCGCGATTTCATCGTGCGGGACTTTCAGAAAATCATCCAGCAGTCCAAGCTCCTGCATCACTTTCATCGTCGATGGATGAACAGTGTCGCCACGGAAATCGCGGAAGAAATCCGCATGCTTTTCAAGTACGACGGTTTTGATCCCGGCGCGGCCGTGCAAATAGCCGAGCATCATGCCTGCAGGACCGCCGCCTACGATGCAGCATTGAACGGCAAGTGTTTTTGCTGAATTGTTCAGGTTCCCATCCGTCATTTGCGATCAACTACTCATTGCCGTTTGAAGGTCTTGATCTCGGACACGCTGCCGTCCTGATAGGTCAGCTCTACCGACACCAACTTCGTTGTCGGCGCAATCTTCAAATACGGCTGGTAGTTTTCCGGCATCGCCGAAGGGTCTTTCGGATTGCACGGCGGCAGCTTGACGATCTGTGAAGGCGTGGTCGTGTCGATGCCGATGCGCATTTCACGAACCGCACAGCGATAGGAAAGAATCTGGGAGTAATAGACCAACGAACCGCTATAGCCGCCGAACGCGAGCCAGCTCGTCGCCGTCATATCGAGCAGCTTGCGATGGCTGTTGATGAGGGCAGCATCAGGATCGAACTTGATCGGGAATGGACCCTGCAATTCACCTGTGGGATCTACATAGCGCACCTGAATGACCGCAGCCAGCGCGTCGTTCGGCAATTCAATCGACGGATTTGGCATGCGCCTGCGTGTACGCGGATCGATGGTGTCCAGAAATCCGGTTTCCTTGAACTCGCCGCTGTCGCCGAGACGCCACGAAATTCCGAGCGCGGGATCGGCAAGCGAGAACGATACCGACCATCCACCGTTATGGCGCATGAAGCCGGCAATCGGTGCGTTGCTCGAATCGTTGCCGGTGATGGCGCTGGGCGGTGTGACCGGCAACGCGGCGACCTGCGGCAGTACTTCGATGGCCCGTTCGCCGTCCTTCAAAGGCTTCAGCACGAAATCGCCGACGATCTGGTCATAATAGGCCGGCGTCTGCATCCGGTTGGCCGCCATCGTCATGTTGCGCACGTCGGTCTGGGTGCGCTTGGCGATCTGCACCAGATTGGCGCCGGGTTGCACAAGCTCATGCACGAAGTTGCGGGTGAAAACCGAATTGGCGTTGTTGTCGTTGTCGGAGAGGCGATCGAGCGCCGTCTGCTTGGCGCCTGCGGAAAAAATCACGAACACGCCTTCCGGCGGTGTCATCGCCGCGAGGCCACCATTGCCACCGATGGCGCGCGTGCCGGTTCCCTCGAACGGATTGTTGCGGCAGGCATCGAAGACAAAGATCGATGCTCTTGCGCCCTTCGCCTGAAACCGCGAGATCACGCGCTCGGCCGCGAAGGCGCCATCACGGATCAGTTCTTCCTGGCCTTGAGTCACGGCCGCAATATCCGTCGGCAAAAGGTAATTCTGACTGGCGACTTCAAAACCATGACCGGCAAAGAAGAAAAATGCGGTGTCGCCGGGTGAAATCATGGCGTCGAAGGCCAGCATGGTTTCGCTGAACGCCTTACGCGTCTGGTTTTCGGCAACCATCACATTGAAGCCGAGTTGTTTCAGCGTATCGCCCATGACGCGTGCGTCGTTTACGGCTTTGCGCAGCGCCGGGATATTCCGGTAGTCGTTATTTCCGATGACGAGTGCGACGCGTTTTTCCGCATACGCTGCTGCGTTGGCGAACGTACTCAATGCGGAGGCCAATAACGCCACTGCGGCGAGAATCCAGAACTTCTTCATGTCGAACTTTCGATCGGAGTTTTGCATTGGGGCCAATGGCGAGTATGGCATGGGTCGTGGCGGCGAGGCAGACGATTCGTTCGCCTGCCCGTTCAAGCGCCAGTCGGCACCTTTAGGGGCATTTAAAGCCTTGGCGCGTTAAGGTTTTTCGCCACCTTGACGGCGTATTTCATTGACTTTAGCCGTTTCGCGACTATGTTCCGCTGCAACGCGGCCAGAATCGAAACGCGATGATCTGGTCAGCCGCCTGTCGGCGAACATACCCTCCCCGTGCCCAAAAGCGTGCCGTTCCGGGGTGAGCGCGACAGCCACTTTTTCAAGAGTCCGAACGGCGATTTCGACTAGAGGCTCAATGTCCTTTTCCAATCTCGGCTTGTCCGACAAGGTTCTCGCCGCTGTGGCGGCAACCGGTTACACCATCCCCACCCCGATCCAGGAACAAGCAATTCCTCACGTCCTTGCGCGCAAGGATGTTCTCGGCATCGCCCAGACCGGCACCGGCAAGACCGCTGCCTTCGTTCTGCCGATGCTTACGCTGCTCGAAAAAGGCCGCGCCCGCGCGCGCATGCCCCGCACCCTCATTCTTGAGCCGACGCGTGAACTCGCCGCGCAGGTGAAGGAAAATTTCGACAAATACGGCGCCGGACAAAAGCTCAACGTCGCGCTGCTCATCGGCGGCGTTTCTTTCGGCGATCAGGATATCAAACTGTCGCGCGGCGTCGATGTGCTGATCGCAACGCCCGGACGCTTGCTCGATCACACCGAACGCGGCGGCCTATTGCTGACCGGCGTTGAACTGCTGGTGATCGATGAAGCCGACCGCATGCTCGACATGGGATTCATTCCCGACATCGAACGCATCTGCAAGCTGGTCCCCTTTACGCGCCAGACATTGTTTTTCACGGCAACCATGCCGTCCGAAATTCGCCGCATCACCGAAACCTTCCTGCACAATCCCGTCAAAATCGAAGTCTCGAAACCCGCCTCAACCGCCGTCACCGTGTCGCAGTCGCAGGTTGCAGTCGGGCGCGAACCGCATGACAAGCGCGACATGCTCCGGCAACTCCTGCGCGATGCCAAGGATCTGCAGAACGCGATTATCTTCTGCAACCGCAAGCGCGAAGTGGCGCTGCTCTATAAATCCTTGCAGAAACACGGATTCAGCGTCGGCGCATTACACGGCGATATGGACCAATCGGCACGCACCGCGTCGCTCGATCAGTTCCGCAAGGGCGAATTGCCGTTGCTGGTTGCCTCGGATGTCGCAGCCCGCGGTCTCGACATTCCGGAAGTCAGCCACGTTTTCAACTTCGATGTGCCGCATCACCCGGATGACTATGTCCATCGCATTGGCCGCACCGGCCGCGCCGGACGTCTTGGCACCGCAATCTCACTTGTCTCACCGGCGGATCAAAAGTCCGTCTTGGCCATCGAGAAACTGATCGGGCAGCCGATTGCTCACGCCAACGTTCAGGTCATCCAGACCGAAAGTGCGCCTTCGCAGCCCGAAGCGCGTCAAGAAGCTACGGGCGAAGAACGCAAGCCCCGTCGCGATCGCCAGCGCACGCGCGGCGGCCGTGGCAAACCCAATAACGGCCCTAAGCCGGCCGCACATGCTCCCGCG
>JAYVYQ010000278.1:0-13529 GCA_043784125.1 Afipia sp. | reverse complement strand
CTCGACAATTTCGCGCCCGGGACAGCGACATCAATTTCATCAATCAAAACAGGATTAGGATCATGCCCAAAGATTGGGATCGCATTCGTCTGCCCGATAGTGGCCTTAAGCAAACAATGGAAGGTGGCATTGCGGTTATATCACCGGGTATAGCAGCCCTAGGACGAAGTGAAGTTAAGCGACTCTTCCAGACGATTTCCATTTTCGATGACTATTGCGCAGTCAAGGAACGGCATCTTCCCGGAGAATTCATTCCCTTCGATTTTGACGGAACAACAATCCTATTCCGAATTGACTACGTTTACAAAAGCCCGCCGCCCCGTTCGCCAGCGCAAACAGATTTGCAAGTGACTGAACGAATAATCACGATTAAGTTGGCGAAGGAGTATTGAGCAATACGAGTGTCCAAGCAGCAGGCCGCTGCTAGTCGATAAGGATCCAACTGGCACACCTTAATCGCAAGAAATTTTTTCCCTTCTTAGAAAATAGCCGATTTCCAGAGATGAACTGGTGCTCGCTTTGTGAACCGTTAGCCTTCCATGGCTATTCCGTCAGCAACTTCGCGAGCGGCACGGACAGCGCCTTCGCTATTCGACCCATCACGACCAGGCTGGGGTTTCTCGCTCCCCGCTCGATCCCGCCCATGTAGGTGAGATCTATTTCAGCGTCGAAAGCCAGCTTTTCCTGCGTCAGTTTTCGCTGCTGACGCACCTTGCGGACATTCTTGCCAAAGATAGCGCGCCAATCCTGCATAGCAGGATCGAGCATTACAGGGCATATAGTCTCTAGGGACTATATGCCATATTCTATGATTTTCGCCTCTCTAACCCGATCATAAACCCAGAATGGAGCTAACAATGAGCGTCCTACTCCGGCTTGTCTCCCTATGTCTCATTTTTGCTATTTCACCTGCCCAAGCAACCATCATCGAAACTTTGAACGGTCGAAAGATCAACGCGACCAGCGTCTAGGAAGTAAAAAGCCGGAAGAATGGCCGCCCGCTTCGATCCTAAGCGAGAGAATGAAAGAAACGATTGGGACGTTGACTGCTAACTGAGGTTTGCTGCGTGTGCCGACATGGTGCCGACAAGCCGAAATGCGTTAGGGCGAAGAGTCGCCTAAGTGTATGATTTTGCTGGCTGGGGCGGGAGGATTCGAACCTCCGCATGGGGGAATCAAAATCCCCTGCCTTACCACTTGGCGACGCCCCAATAGCGTCGAGCAATTCGCGGCCACGCAGGCTCTAAGATCCCCGCGCCGAAATCGCTCTGTCTGAAATGATGCACGGCGCGCGCTGCGCCGATTCATCGTGGCAACGCTGGTCTATAAAGGGAAAAACGGCGTTTCAACAGGCCAAAAAGCCGGGACGTCAGCCGCCCGTTCCGCGTCTGTTTCATCTGGCCGCATAGCAACCACCGGATTGAGAAAGCCGCATTTTCATGGGAATAAGGCTCCCTCCGGCCTTCAACGGGTTCCTGTCCGACCAGCGAGATCAAGCTCATGACCTACCGCGCACCGATCAGCGACATGCTGTTGTCCCTCAATCATGGCGCGGGGCTTTTGGCCGCCGTGGAAGCCGGACATTATAATGGCTATGAGGCGGAGTTCTCCGAAGCCGTGATCGAGGAAGCCGGCAAGTTCGCAACCGACGTGTTGGAGCCTCTCAATCAGCTCGGCGACCGCGAAGGCGTCAAGCTGACCGACAAGGGTGTCGTCACTGTGCCGGGCTGGCCCGATGCCTACAAGCGCTGGTGCGAAGGCGGCTGGAACGCGGTGTCCGGCCCCGAACAATGGGGCGGACAGGGATTGCCGCTGGCGATTCATTCCGTCGTCAACGAAATCTGGAGCGCGGCGAATTTATCCTTCGGCCTCTGCCCCCTGCTGACCCTGAGCGCGATCGACGCGCTGGAAGCGCACGGCTCCGAAGAGCTGAAAAAAATCTATCTCGCCAAACTTATTTCCGGCGAATGGCCGGGCACCATGCAGCTCACCGAGCCGCAGGCCGGCACCGACGTGGGTGCGCTGCGCACGCGCGCAGAAAAACAACCCGACGGCACCTATCGCCTCACAGGCACGAAAATCTTCATCACCTATGGCGACCATGACATGAGCGACAACATCGTTCATTTCATTCTGGCGCGCCTGCCAAGTTCGCCTCCGGGATCGAAGGGCATCACGCTGTTTCTCGCGCCGAAGTATCTCGTCAATGCCGACGGTTCGCTTGGCGCACGCAACGATATCTACGCCAGCGGTATCGAGCACAAGCTCGGCATTCATGCCTCTCCCACCTGCACCATGACGATGGGCGACAAGGGCGGCACCATCGCGTATCTCATCGGCGCGGAGAACGGCGGCATGGCCGCAATGTTCACCATGATGAATCAGGCGCGGCTCGGCGTCGGCATTCAGGGCGTCGGCATTGCGGATCGCGCCTATCAACGCGCACTCACTTATGCTCAAGAGCGCAAGCAGGGCAAAGTGCGCGGCAGCAAGGTCGATGGCTCCGATCCGATTATCATGTATCCGGATGTGAAACGTAATCTGATGCTGATGCGCGGCCTCACCGCGGCGGCACGCACGATCTGTTACGCCACCGCTGTTGCGATCGACGTCTCGCATCGCGCGACAGATCCGAAGGTGAAAGCCAAAGCCGCCGCGCGCGGTGCATTGCTGACCCCGATGGCAAAAGCATTTTCCACCGACATCGGCAACGAAGTCGCCGCCATCGGCGTGCAGGTTCACGGCGGCATGGGCTTCATGGAAGAAACCGGCGCCGCGCAATACGTCCGCGATGCACGCATTCTTACCATTTATGAAGGCACCAACGGCATTCAGGCCAACGATTTGCTGATGCGAAAGCTCGGCATGTCGGGCGGCGAAGCCGTTTGGGATTTACTGACGGAATTATCCGATACCGTCGCGAAGGTCGAAGCCTCGAATGACCCTGCCTTCGGCACCACGGGCACGAAGTTGGGCGAGGCGCTGGGCTCGGTGGAGCGCACCAGCAAGTGGTTGCTGGAGAAAACCGCGAGCGCGCCGAATGAGGCTCTTGCAGGTGCGACGCCTTATTTGCGCCTGTTCTCGACAACGCTCGGCGGCTGCATGCTGGCGAACGAAGCGCTGGCCGCACGCAAGGACGGCGCGGTACAAGGCGACGCGCAGCGTTACGTCACGCTGGCAAGATTTTTCGCCGAGAACATCACCGTGCAATCCGGAGCGCTGGAGCGCGCGGTGATCGACAGCGCCACGGCTGTCAACGGCGCAGACGCGGTGCTGGTGGCGTAAATCGCGAACCGCGCTAGACCGAGAATGCAGGCGCGCGCTTGAGCAGGCTTTCGGCCTGCGCAACCATTGCGTTCAAGATCGCTTCCGCCGGCTGTTGCGCGCGCACGAGATCGACAACCTCACCGACAATCACCGCCGACGTGTTGACATCGCCTGCATCACGCGCGCTGGCATAGCGCGCCTGTTCCTGCTTGAGGTTGCGCTCCAGTCCGTCGAGATCGTTGCCCCATTTGCGCGAAAACTCATTTGTCAGCGTACGGATCGTCCATTGTGCTGGCCAGTCGATGCCGCGCGCGATATCGAAAAATGAACTGCGCTCAGTGGTGTCGCCCGATCCCGCAACCGCCGCCTTCTTGACGTAGGGATGCACCAGCGATTCATCGGCGGCGACGAACGCGGTGCCGCACAGCACGCCCGACGCGCCAAGCATCAGCGCCGCGGCAAGCCCGCGTCCATCGGCGATGCCGCCTGCCGCAACGACGGGAATGTCTCCGACCGCATCGACCACGGCGGGCACCAGCGGAAACGTCGCGCGCTGGCCGCCATGACCGCCCGCTTCCGTGCCCTGCGCGACAATCACATCGGCGCCTTAGCTGACCGCAATGCGCGCCTGCTCGACCGACTGCACCTGCGCAATCAATGGCAGATTGGCGCGTTTCACCGGAGCGACAAAACGCCCGATCTGACCGAACGACAGAAATATCGCCTTCGGCTGCTGCGCGATCACGATGTCCAGCACGTCCGGATCGCGCTCGAGCGCCCAGGTGATGAAGCCCACGCCGACGCGCGTGTTTCCGGCTTGCTTGATTTGAGTCGCGAGCCAATCACGGTCGCAATAGCCGCCGCCGATGATTCCCAACCCGCCGGCATTGGTGACGGCGGATGCCATCTTGCCGCCGCTCACGCCCGCCATCGGCGCTAACAAAACGGGCGCTGAGATGCCAAGCAGCGAAGTGAGTGCAGTCTGAATTGCCATCGTGGTGCTTTCGATTCAGCGCGCGTTCTTGCGCCTGAATTCATCGACCGGCAATCCACCGATCCCCCAATTGTCCATCTCGACCTCGTCGATGACCACGACGGTGGTGGATGGATTCTTGTTCAGCACTTTCACCAGCAAATCCGTGACGCCGTGAATCAATTCGGCTTTCTGCTTGGCCGTCGCACCCTCGCGGGTGATCTTGATGTTGACGTAAGGCATCGGCTTGCTCCGGTTGCGCGAGCGCGGACGTAACCACTTTTGCCGCCGTCTGCCAACCGCGTGCGCTGAAATTTCGGAGCGATCATGTATTCGCGGCCTCGATGCGAAACATCGAAGCCGCCGATTGATACGCGGACAATTTATGCCAGCGGCTTCAACCTCGCCTCGATCTCCTTGCGGCGGCTTTCGAGAAACGGCGGCAACGCCAGTTTCTCGCCGAGGGTTTCCATTTTCTCGTCGGTCGCAAAGCCGGGACCATCCGTTGCGATCTCGAACAGGATGCCGTTCGGCTCACGAAAATAGAGACTCTGAAAATAAAACCGATCGACCTCGCCGCTGGAGTGAATGCCGAACTCCGAAAGGCGCTTCGTCCACGCGTGATATTGCTTCTCATCCGGCGTGCGAAACGCAACGTGATGCACGCCGCCCGCACCCTGACGCACAGCAGGCAAATCCTTTTGTTCAAGGACGTGCAGTTCGGCGGCGGGGCCCCCCTCGCCCATCTCATAGACGTTGATGCGATGCTCGCCATCGGGCGACGCATAGTCGCGCACGCCGCGCATGTTGATCACGCCGGTCAGAACTTTTTCGGTGCGCGCCAAATCCGGGACGTTCAGGACAATGGGACCGAGCCCGCGAATCTGATGTTCGGCCGGCACCGGACTTTTCTCCCACGGATGCGCCTCGCCGATGCCGCCATCGTCCACCAGCACCAGCCGCTGGCCTTCGGGGTCTTCAAACGGCAGCGTCAGGCGGCCGTCGACCTGCGTGACTTTTCCCGTATGCGCGCCGAGCTTGAGCAATCGGTCCTGCCAATAGCCTAATGATTTCTCGCCATTGACGCGCAATCCGGTGCGCGACACGCTGTTTGTGCCCCGCTGTTCGCGCGCGGTGGGCCAGTCAAAGAAGGTGATGTCCGTGCCGGGATTGGCCTTCCCGTCGGCGTAAAACAGGTGATATGCGGACACATCGTCCTGATTGACGGTTTTCTTGACCAACCGCATGCCGAGGACGCCGGTATAAAACGCCAGATTCCCCTTGGCGTTGGCGGAAACAGCAGTCAAATGATGGATGCCGGTGAGTTGCATATTGGTATCTCCTTGGTATCCCCTTGGGCCGCGCCCTCACGGACGCGCGCAAAATGAATTGGCCAACGATGCCGTTCTGGCCGATGATGTAGGACGCGTTTTCAGGCGCCGCTAGGCACAACGGTGTTCCCGTTCGGGATATCGCATTTCGAGGATCGAGCATGACCGACCATGTGATTGTCACCGACGAGGGAGCGACGCGCGTCATCACGCTGCGGCGCCCCGAAAAGAAGAATGCGCTGACGCAGACGATGTATGCGCAGATGAGCCACGCCATCGACACCGCGCAGAACAATCCCGACATCCGCTGCCTCATCATCACCGGCGGCTCCGGCGTGTTCACCGCCGGCAACGATCTCGACGATTTCCTGAAAGCCGGCGGCAGCAAGGGCGCTGACGCGCGTCCGATGAACGCCGTGAAATTCCTGCACTCGCTGGTTCATAACACCAAGCCGATTATCGCCGCCGTGGACGGCATTGCCATCGGCATCGGCACCACGATGGTGTTTCACTGCGATTACGTCTTGGCCTCGACGACGGCGACATTCTCCACGCCGTTCATTCATTTGGGACTGGTGCCGGAAGGCGCGTCGAGCCTGCTGGTGCCGCTGGCGATGGGCCATCAACGCGCATTCTCGATGCTGGTGATGGGCCGTCCGGTCAGCGCCGCTGACGCCAAGATCGCAGGTTTCGTCAACGACGTGGTGGCCCCCGGTCATACCGAGACCGAAGCTCGCAAAGTGGCGCGCGAAATCTGCGAACTGCCCGCCGAGGCGGTCGCGCTGTCGCGCAAACTGCTCAAGCGCGCGCCGGAGGATCTCGTTCGCCGCATCTAACAGGAGAGCCATCTGTTCGGCGAGCGCATGAGTTCCAAGGAAGCCATGGCCGCGTTTCAGGCTTTCTTTGAGCGCAAAAGAGCGTAATTGGTCCCAACGCTTTCGCGTTAAGGAAACGTCTCGATGCCTACTCTTTATTACTTCCATCCCGCAGGTTTGAATCATCTCACCGCGCCGGGACACCCCGAGCGCCCCGATCGGCTGCGCGCGATCGAGGAAGGTCTGTCGCGCGACCAGTTCAAATCATTGGTGCGCGTCAAAGCACCTGAAGCCAATTTCGACACCATCGCGCTCTGCCACACCAACGAATACATCGACGAACTGCGGCACATCGCGCCCAAGCAAGGCATGATCTATCTCGACGGCGACACCTCGATGTCGCCCGGCACACTGGAAGCGGCGTTGCGCGCAACAGGTGGCGCGGTCGCAGCCGTCGACGCCGTCATGACCGACAAGGCCACGAACGCTTTCGTCGGCACCCGGCCGCCCGGCCATCATGCCGAGACAAACAAGCCGATGGGATTCTGTTTCTTCGACAGCGCGGCGATTGCGGCGCGCCATGCGCAGCGCAAATACGGAATTTCGCGCGTTGCTGTTGTTGATTTCGACGTGCATCACGGCAACGGCTCGCAGGAAATTTTCTGGGGCGACAAGAGCGTGATGTATGCATCGACGCACCAGATGCCGCTATTTCCGGGCACAGGCGCCACGCAGGAGCGCGGCGAATACGACAACGTCGTCAACGCTCCGATGCATGCGGGCGACGGCGGGCGCAAATTCCGCGAAGCGTTCGATCTGGCGATCCTGCCGCGTCTCGAAGAATTTGCGCCGGAGCTGATCGTGATTTCGGCCGGTTTCGATGCGCATTGGCGCGATCCGCTCGGCAGCCTTGAATTGAGAGAAGAAGATTATGCGTGGGTCACACGTAAGTTGATGGACGTCGCCGACAGAACGGCGAACGGACGCGTCGTCTCGGTGCTGGAAGGCGGCTACGATCTCGACGGCCTACGAGAATCCGTCGTCGCGCACGTCTCGACGCTGATGAAGGGTTGATTATTTCAGCACGCCGAGTTCACGCAGCACCACTTCACAGGTCATCAGATCGAGATGCCCGCCACCGGCATTCTTAAAAAATGTGATGTCGGTTGACGCGCGCCGCCCCGCGACCTTGCCGCTGGCAAGATCGTAAAGATCGCCCAACACGTCACTCTCTTGAATAGCCCCGTTCGCAATCGGCTGCAAAATATCGCCGACGTGAAACGCAGACTCGCGCCGGTCCACGAAAATCAATGAACGCTTTGCCGCTTCATCATCGGCCTCACGGGTCCGCGGCGTGTAACCGCCGACCAGATCGAAATGCGCGCCGGGTTTCAGATTCGCGCCTTTAATGAGGGGTTCATGCGAACGCGTGCAGGCGGTGATGACATCGGCCTCGCGCGTCGCGGCATCGAGATCGCGCGCCACAGTAGCATCGATGCCGTCGCGCGCAAGATCGTCGGCAACCTCCTGCGCACGCGTCGGCGTCCTGTTCCAGATCAGCACGCGCTTCAATGACGGCCGCACGCTTAGGTGCGCATGCACCAGCCGCCGCGACATGCCGCCCGCGCCAACCACAAGCAATGTTTCCACATCGGAACGCGCAAGCCACTTCGCGCCATGGGCTGAATCCGCCGCCGTCCGCCAATAGGTGATCTCGGTGCCGTCGAGCACCGCGAGCGGCGAACCGTTCGTGCCATCGAACACCACGCACACCGCCTGCACCGCCGGGATATTCTTCGTCAGATTCTGCGGAAAACTGGTGAACATCTTGCTCGCCATCAATCGGCCCGGATCGACCGCATGCCGCACGAAATAATGTCCCGCTTCATTTCCGAGCGACGCATCCACAACGTCGATCTTGGGCCTGCGATGCGCAGCCTCCATCCCCGCGATCAGCTTGGGAAACGTCAGCACACGCCGGATTTCATCGGCATCGACAATGCGCATCGCAAATCCTCAAAGCCCTATCCACAGAAATGAGGCGACCGCACATAAAAACACAATCGACAAACGCTTCCCGCCGCGTGCCGAAACAGGCTACATTCCCGCCACATTAACGCCCGCAAACAGTTTTTAGATTCGGCAGCGCGTCTTTGCCAGCATCATTCTTGCAGTATTCTTGGGGAGCACATCATGGCCGACACAACTCATGCGGACGTCAAGAAGATGAACTTCGAGAAGGCCATCGAAGAACTGGAAGTCATCGTCAAGCGTCTCGAAGACGGCAAGGTGCCGCTGGAAGAATCCGTCGCGATCTACGAGCGCGGCGAAAGCCTCAAGCGGCGCTGCGAGGAATTGCTGCGTCAGGCGGAAGCGCGCGTTGACAAGATCACCACCGATGCATCCGGTCAGGCCGTCGGCACCGAACCGCTCGACGTGCAATGAGCGCGGCACCCGTTTGACGGCGCAGATCATCGTGATTGCCCCTGCCGGCTGCCAGCCGGATTGAAATACCAGCCTGTTTTCCATGGCTTAACCGCCCGGCGCGGCAAAACCCCGCCGCAGCGCGCATTGGCAGGCTCCTCCGTTTGGTATAAGCCACCGGCCTGCCTCGGCCTCTCCTTTGCCGATTAGACGAATTTCAAACCGCAACGGATTACCGACGTGTCAGATTCCAAAACCCCTCTCCTCGACGCAGCTCCCACACCGGATTTGCTCCGCAAGCTCAAGCCCGAACAGGTGCGCCAGTTCGCGGACGAGTTGCGCACCGAGACGATCGACACGGTGTCGGTGACGGGCGGCCATTTCGGCGCGGGGCTCGGTGTCATCGAACTGACCACCGCACTTCATTATGTGTTCGATACGCCGCGCGACCGGATCATCTGGGACGTGGGCCATCAGGCCTATCCGCACAAGATTCTCACCGGCCGCCGCGACCGCATCCGCACGCTGCGCACCGCCAACGGCCTGTCCGGATTCACCAAGCGCGCCGAGAGCGAATACGATCCGTTCGGTGCCGCGCATTCGTCCACCTCGATTTCGGCGGGCCTCGGCATGGCCGTGGCGCGCGATCTCATGGGGGCTAAGAATAACGTCATCGCGGTGATCGGCGACGGTTCGATGTCTGCGGGCATGGCGTATGAGGCCATGAACAATGCGGGCGCGATGGAATCGCGCCTCATCGTCATTCTCAACGACAACGACATGTCGATTGCGCCGCCCGTTGGCGCGATGTCCGCCTATCTGGCGCGATTGCTGTCGGGCCGCACCTATCAGTCGGCGCGCGAGGCTCTGAAAAATCTCGCGCAAAAGCTACCGAAATTCTTCGAGGATCGTGCGCTGCGCGCCGAGGAATATGCGCGCGGCATGATGACCGGCGGCACGCTATTCGAGGAACTGGGATTCTTCTATGTCGGCCCGATCGACGGCCACAACCTCGACCATTTGATTCCTGTGCTGGAAAACGTGCGCGACGCCGAGACCGGCCCGATCCTCGTTCACGTCGTCACACAAAAGGGCAAAGGCTATGGCCCAGCCGAAGCCGCCGCCGACAAATATCATGCGGTCGCAAAATTCGATGTCGTCACCGGCACGCAGGTGAAGGCGAAATCCAACGCGCCGTCCTACACAAATGTCTTCGGCCAGAGCCTCGTCAAGGAAGCGCAGAAGGACGAGAAAATTGTCGCCATCACCGCCGCGATGCCGGGGGGCACCGGCGTCGATATTTTCAACAAGGCGTTTCCGGACCGCACCTTCGATGTCGGCATCGCCGAACAGCATGCGGTGACTTTTGCTGCGGGTTTGGCGACCGAAGGCTTCAAGCCGTTCGTTGCAATCTATTCGACGTTCCTGCAGCGCGGCTACGATCAGGTCGTGCATGACGTCGCGATCCAGCATCTGCCGGTGCGCTTCGCGCTCGACCGTGCAGGCTTGGTCGGACAGGATGGATCGACCCATGCGGGTTCGTTCGACAACGCCTATCTCGGATGCTTGCCCGGTTTCGTCATTATGGCGGCCGCCGACGAAGCGGATTTGGTTCACATGGTCGCAACGCAGGTCGCGCTTAACGACGGACCGAGCGCGTTGCGCTATCCGCGCGGCGAAGGTCGCGGCGTCCATATGCCGGAAGTTGGAGTTGCGCTTGAAATCGGCAAAGGCCGCATCATGCGCGAAGGTACCAAGATCGCGTTGCTGTCATTCGGTGCGCGGCTCGGCGAATGCCTCAAGGCTGCCGACGAACTGGCCTCGCATGGATTATCCGCCACTGTGGCCGATGCACGCTTCATGAAGCCGCTCGACGAGGACATGATTTTGAAGCTCGCGAACACCCATGAAGTCCTCATCACCATTGAGGAAGGTTCCATCGGCGGCTTCGGCACGCATGTCATCCAGATGCTGGCCGATCATGGCGCGCTGGATCGCGGGTTGAAAATCCGCACCATGGTGCTGCCGGATATTTTCATCGATCACGATGCGCCAGCCAAGATGTACGAACAGGCCGGACTCGATGCCAAGGGCATCGTCGCCAAGGTGTTCGAGGCACTCGGCAAGGACATGAAGTCCGAGACGGTGAAGCTCGCTTGATGGCGCGAAAGCTCGAACATGGCCGAACGCAAACGCGCCGACCTTCTGCTGGTTGAGCGCGGCCTGTTCGAGAGCCGCGCGCGGGCGCAGGCCGCTATCGAAGCGGGTGGCGTGACCGCAAACGGCAAGACCATCGCGAAACCCTCGGAAAGCGTGCCCGAAGATGCCGCGATCGAGGCCACGCCCGCGCATCCGTGGGTGTCGCGCGACGGCGTCAAGCTCTCAGCCGCATTGGAACAATACCCCATCGAGATCGAGGATCACGTCTGCGTCGATGTCGGCGCGTCGACCGGCGGATTCACGGAAGTGTTGCTGGCCAACGGTGCATCGTTGGTCTACGCCGTCGATGTCGGGCGCGGACAGTTGCATCAAAGCCTGCACGGTCATGCGAAGATCGTGTCGATGGAAGAAACCGATATTCGCTCGCAGGCCGGCAAGCGCCTCGAGATAAGGCCGGATGTCGTGGTGATCGATGTGAGTTTCATTTCGCTGAAACATGTTTTGCCCGCTGTGCTGCCGCTGGCGGCATCGCCGATGCATCTGCTCGCGCTCATCAAGCCGCAGTTCGAGGCCGAAAGGAAACATTCCAAGAAAGGCATCGTCCGCGGCGCCGCTGTGCATCGCGCGGTCTGCGATGACATTGCGGCCTTTGTGGAATCGCTGGGCTGCACGGACATCAAAATTTTTCCGTCAGCCATCGCGGGCGGCGACGGCAATGCCGAGTTCTTCCTCGGCGCGCGGCGCGGCTGAATGACCGAACGCCTCGTCATTCATCACGTAGGACACTTCGGCGACGGCGTCGCCGTTGACGGCAGCCAGCCGATTTACGTGCCCTACGCGCTCGGCGGCGAAGTAGTCGATGTGCTGCCATCTCACGGCCATCCCGACCGGCGTGAGCTTGCGCATCTCGTGACGCCAAGCCCCGAGCGTATCGAACCATTTTGCCCGCATTTCGGAATTTGCGGCGGCTGCGCGATCCAGCATTGGCAGTATGAGGCTTATCGCAAATGGAAACGGAACCTCGTCGTCGAGATGCTGTCGCATTCCGGCATCGAATGCCCGGTTGACGATCTGATCGACGCGCATGGCGCAGGACGGCGACGCATGACGCTGCATGCGCGGCAGAGCCAGAGCGATATTCTACGCGTCGGCTTTGCGGCCGCCGGACGCCACGAGATCATCGCCATCGATCACTGCCCGATCCTCGATCCGGCGCTGCATGGCGGCATCGAAGCCGCCAACGCCATCGCGGAATTGCTCAAGCCCGTCAGTAAGCCGCTGGATATTCAGGTGACGGCGTCCGACAACGGCCTCGACATCGACGTGCGCGGCTCCGGCCCGCTGGATACCGCGATGCTGTCGCAGCTCTCGCGACTCGCGGAGAAGCACACGCTGGCGCGGCTGACGCGGCACGGCGAACTCGTCATCAAGCGCAGCGCGCCCACTGTCCGCATCGGCAAAGCAAAAGTCACGCTGCCGCCCGGCTCGTTCATGCAGCCGACTGTGGCGGGCGAGGAAGCCCTCGCCGCACTGGTATTCGCCAAGTGCAAGGGCGCCAAACAGATCGCCGATCTGTTCTGTGGGATCGGGCCTTTTGCGTTGCGGCTTGCGGAAAAATTCAGCGTCGCGGCCTTCGACAACGACGTCGTTGCCATTTCGTCATTGCAGGATGCGGTGAAATCCACGCAAGGGTTGAAGCCGATCAAGGCCGAGGCGCGCGATCTGTTTCGCCGCCAGCTGATGCCGCAGGAATTACGCGAGTATGACTGCGTGGTGTTCGATCCGCCGCGCCAGGGCGCGCAGGCGCAATGCCAGCAACTGGCCGCGAGCAAGATCAAGCTTGTGGTTGCGGTGTCGTGCAATCCGGCGACCTTCGCGCGCGATGCACGCATTCTGATCGACGGCGGGTTCAAGATCGAGAGTGTGACGCCGGTGGATCAGTTTCGTCACACGCCGCATGTCGAACTGGTGGCACGGTTCAGGCGCTGATCTATCGTCCCCACCGCTCGTTCCACATCTTCTCGCCGATCATGCAGTCGGTGCGTGGCGTGGCGGTCGCTGCCGGAACCACACGCTGCTCCGGCATGCGGTTGGCGACTTCGAGCACAAGCTTGGTGCGGATCGCTTCCTTGAATTTTTCCTTGCCCTTGATCGCCACCACGAACGAACCCGGGCCGCCGACCACGCAATCCTCATAATAGATATCGAGATTCTCGATATCCATCGTCGAGTAATTGACTTCCTTTGCCATGATCGGCAGCCCGTTGATAGTGACGCCCTTGGCCAGCGCCGCATCGCGCGCAATCGTCACAAGCTCGCCGTTGTTGTTCGGGCCATCGCCTGAAATGTCGATGACGCGGCGCAGCCCGCGAAAGTCGTTGGCTTCGAACAAAGACATTCCGAAATTGATCGCGCCAGAGATCGAGGTGCGCGATGCGCGACGCAACGGCGCTTTCAGAATTTCATCGGCCACAGCGTCGGCCGATTCCGGGCCGTCGATCACGCGCCACGGAATGATGATCTTCTGGTCGCTGGACGCCGCCCATTCAAAATACGTGA
>JAYVYQ010000277.1:0-4893 GCA_043784125.1 Afipia sp. | reverse complement strand
CCGCGCCGATCAGTCCTGCAAGCAGGGGCGCGATCAGGAGCGCCGGCCAGAAGCCGAACCAGTGCGCCAATTGATATCCGAAGAATGCGCCGAGCATGTAGAAGCTCGCATGCGCGAAGTTCAGCACGCCGAGCATGCTGAAAATGACGGTGAGGCCGCTGGCCATCAGAAACAGCAGCATTCCGTACTGAACGCCGTTCAGCGTCGATATAACGACAAGCTCAAGCACGCGACCGCAACCCCCCACAGCAGCATCGGACGAAGAAGGCTGCGTCCACGGGAATATCCTGCGGACGCAGCCATGTCGTGATCCGTTACGGACGGGTCATCTTGCAGGTGGTCGGCAGGACGGTCTGGTCAGTGTCGATCTTGGCGACCATCTTCCAGCCCCAGCCGGTCTTTTCTTCATCGAACTTTTCCTTGGCCGTACGTTCGCCGAACGAGGCGATGTAAATCGGCTGGAAGAACTGATGATCGTCCTTGCGCATATAGCCGCTGCCGCCGTCGAAGACGTCGAACTTCATGCCTTCAAGAGCGGTGGCAACCTTGACCGGGTCAAGCGAGTTGGCCGTTTGAGCGGCCAGCGCGAACATCCGCATTTCGTTGACGGCGCGCGGATAGAACAGGCTGAAGTCATATTTCGCACGCAGTGCGGTCTCGAAAGCCTCCGCCGAGGCAAAGCCGAGGTTCGGAATGCCTTCGCCGACCGCGTAGACCTGATGGTTCAGGTTTCCCTGCTTGATGGCAGTCGGGCCACCGGTGCCACCTGCGTAATAGGTGAACCAGTTGACCTTGAGGCCGGCGTCGGCTGAAGCCTTCAACAACAGCGCGAAGTCCTGACCCCAGTTGCCGGTGATGACGCTGTCCGCGCCCGATGCCTTGATCTTGGCGATGTAAGGCGAGAAGTCGGTCACCTTCAGCAGCGGATGCTTTTCATCGCCGACGATTTCGATGTCCGGGCGCTTGGTCTGCAACATCGCACGCGCGGTTGTGCGCACGGACTCGCCGAATGAATAGTCCTGGTTGATGAGATAGACTTTCTTGATGGCGGTCTGGGTCTTCATGTAGTTGGTGAGCGCTTCCATCTTGATGTCGGAGTTGGCATCCCAGCGGAAGTGCCAGAAGCTGCACTTCTCGTTGGTGAGGACCGGATCGACCGCGGCGTAGTTGAAGAACAGAACTTCCTTGCCGGGATTTCGCTCGTTGTACTTGGTGATGAAGTCCGACAGCGCGATGGCGACCGACGAACCGTTGCCCTGCGTGACGTAGCGGATTCCGGCGTCGATGGCCTTCTGCGCCTGAATGATGGATTCCTGCGGATTGGTCTTGTTGTCGAGCGGAACGATCTCGACCTTCTTGCCGAGGATGCCGCTCTTGGCGTTCACTTCGTCGGCGAGGAATTGATAGGTCTTGTAGCCGATTTCGCCGACGCTTGCGCCGCCGCCCGACAATGGATCGATGTAGCCGATCTTGAGTGTGTCCTGGGCCAATGCCGCGCCGCCCAGCATGGGAAGCGTGATGGCCGCAGCCATAATCAATTTACGCATGTTTTCTCTCCCTGAATTCTTTATGAGAACGGTCGCATTGATGGAAAACGATCAGGATTTTAGACCCTGTACCGTCCACGGCCATTTTGTCCGGGGATTGTGGTCCAAGCAATTGAATGCCGCAAGCCCGCCGACTGGCAGATTGCGGCGCACATGCTTAATTTGCTAGCGCGGATAGGTGCATGATAGGAAGCTGACCCGCTTTGCTGCACCTGCTGTGAGCAGCTATTGTCAGTCAGTTTCATTCTGCGGAACATGAGAGTTTTGATGGCCGGCACGCCGTTCGATCTGAAAGGCAAAACCGTCTATGTCGCGGGTCATCGCGGCATGGTGGGCGGTGCGCTGGTGCGGCGTCTTGCGCGCGAGAATGTCACAATTGTTACAGCGCCGCGCAGCGAGGTCGATCTGCGCGATCAGGCGGCGGTGAACGCATGGTTCGCCAAGACCAAGCCGCAGGTGGTGTTTCACGCCGCAGCAAAAGTCGGCGGCATTGTCGCCAACAACACGCTGCGCGCCGAATTCATCTACGAGAATATCGTCATCGCCACCAACGTCATTCAGGCCGCACACAATAACGGCGTGCAGAAGCTGATGTTTCTCGGCTCGTCTTGTGTCTATCCGAAACTGGCCGCGCAGCCGCTGCGCGAGGATTCATTGCTGACGGGACCGCTGGAGCCCACCAACGAGCCCTATGCGATTGCGAAGATCGCCGGGATGAAAATGGCGGAGGCCTATCGCGCGCAATATGGCAGCGACTTCATCAATGTCATGCCGACCAACCTGTATGGTCCCGGCGACAATTATCATCCGGAATACAGCCACGTCGTCGCGGCGCTCATTCGTCGTTTTCACGAAGCCAGGGAATCCGGCGCGCCAAGCGTGGTGGTGTGGGGCACCGGGACGCCGCGCCGCGAGTTTCTCTATGTCGATGACATGGCGGATGCCTGCGTGCATCTGATGAAGACGTACTCATCGGATCAACTCGTCAACATCGGCACCGGGGACGACATCACGATTGCCGAATTCGCGCGCGTTGTCGCCGAGACGGTTGGCTATCCCGGCAAGATCGAATTCGATACGTCCAAGCCAGACGGCACGCCGCGCAAGCTGCTCGATGTCGGGCGATTATCGAAGCTCGGCTGGCGCGCGACGACATCGCTTCATGACGGCATCAAGCTCGCCTATCAGGCGTTCCTGAAAGAGCGGGCGAGTTAGAGTTGATAGACCTCAATATTTACTGATCGTCATCACCGGGCTTGACCCGGTGATCCATCTGAAAAGATTTAATCAATGAGATGGATTGCCGGGTCGAGCCCGGCAATGACAGCCACCTGAGTTATCTTCTTATCAGCACGACTCCGCCGACGAGCAGCGCCGCACCGATCAGTTTCGTCGCATCGACCGGGCGCACGTCGAGACCAAGCCAGCCGAAATGATCGAACGCGAGCGAGGCCAGCAACTGACCCGCGACGAACAGCGCGATGAAAGTCGCGGCGCCGAGTTTCGGCACCAGAAAAATCGCAATGGCGATGAACACTGCGCCGAAAAATCCGCCGCTCCACGCCCACCATGGAATGCGCGACATGACGCCGAGTGACGGCAACGGTTCGCGCATCGCGATGGCAAAGACCACCATGCTCATCAGCCCGACGAAATAGCTGATGAAGCCGGGCCACACCGTCGAACCGAGTGCGAAACGGAGGTTGTTGTTGAGTGCCTGTTGCGTGACGATGCTGACACCCGCGATCATCGCAATCAAAATCGGCAGCGCGAGTTGCATGTTCTTGTTCCTTCTGTCTCGGAGTGTTTCGCCTCGATCAGCCTGATTTCTTCTTCGGTGCCTTCGCTTGCGCCGCCACTGTCCCGATGATGCCGTCGCGCTCAAGCTCGACAATGTCGGCGTCGCTCAGGCCCAGCAACCCCTTCAACACTTCTGCGTTGTGTTGCCCGAGCGTCGGCGCGAGGCGCTCGATCGCATAAGGCAAATGCGCGTCGCCTTCACGGTACGCGACACCGGGCACGAGATGCGGCCCCATGAATACGCGGTCGACCGGCTGCCAGTGTCCGGTCTGCAACAGATGCGGATCGGCTGCGAGGTCCTGCGGAAGCTTCGCGATGCCGGCCGCAATGCCTGCGGCTTGTAAAGTTGTCATCGCAATGTCGGGACGCACATCGGCGAGCCAGTGCCGGATTGCCACTTCAATCCGATCCTCGTCCTTGCGGCGGCCCTTCGCAGTCTTGAGCAAGGCATCCTGCGCGAGATCGTCGCGCCGCATCGCCTTGCACAGCGCTTTCCACTCCGCGTCGCTGCGCACCGAGAGCGTGATCCACTGATCGATTCCCGCGCATGGAAAACATCCATTCGGAGCATAGCGCGGATGACGGTTGCCGATACGCGGGCTGGTTTTGCCGCTGGCGGATTGTTCGAGGATCGACGGCGCCAGCATCGGCAACATGCATTGCACTTGAGACAGATCGATGTGCTGACCTTTGCCGGTGTGACGCTGATGCATGAAGCCCAGCAATAACGCCGCCGCCGCATTCAGCCCGCCGATGGGATCGCCGATGGCGGCGTGCAGCATGGTCGGCGGATCGTCCGGGCCGCCGGTGACGGATGGTAATCCCGACGCCTGTTCGAGCGTCGAGCCGTAAGCGCGCACGCCGCTCCATTTTCCGCTCATGCCGAAGGCCGGCATCGTGACCACGACGAGGCGCGGATTGATTTTCAGAATATCTTTCACGCCGAGGCCAAGACGCGGCATCACGTCGGCGGCGTAATTGTCGATCACCGCGTCGGCGTCTTTCATTAAACGATGAAGAAGGGTGCGGCCTTTCTCCTGCGTGAGATCCAGCGTGATGCCGCGCTTGTTGCGGTTGTTCATGTTGAACCAATAGGATTTCTCGTAGACGCGCTCCTCGTGATAGGGCGGGCGCGTGTCGGTGCCGCGAAACCAGTCGGGATACTGGCACGACTCCACCTTGATGATGTCTGCGCCCAAATCTCCCATCTGCCGCGTTGCTGTCGGACCCGCCCATCCCATGGTGAGATCGACGATGCGCAAGCCTTTCAGCGGCAACGCGTCGTTTGCGGTGGCGGCGCGAGTCGCTGCGCGGATGCGCGGTGGCAGGGACGAGAGTCCCGTTTCACCCGCCAGCGGAGCTGGGCCGTTCGGCTTAGGCAACGCCTTCGTGAGATGCTGCGGCAGCACTGGCCCTTCGAACGACGAGGTGCCGACCGTCACCGTGCCGAATGCGCCGCGTGCGCGATGCACGTCCTGTTCAAGCAACTCCTTCATGTCGGGCACGACCGCGAGCGGAATGCGAAGTTCGATTCCCTTCTCGAACC
>JAYVYQ010000276.1:0-19093 GCA_043784125.1 Afipia sp. | reverse complement strand
GAATCCGTCGCGTCCGACGCCGATGCCGTAACGCAGCGCGCGTCCGTTGCCCTGGATCAGATAGAGATAGCGCTCATTGGTGGACACGATGATCGTGCCCGGCGCCTCAGTCGTGCGATATAGTACCATGGTCTTCTGATATTCCGGCGCGAGCGTTTCTTCGTCCTCGTTCGGCACGTAACCCGGACGGTCGCCGGGATCGTTGCCCTGTGCCATTGCGTGCGTCACGCCGATTGTGACGGCGCTCGCGGCCAATAAAGCCATGATGAAAATGCGCAGCGGATGTGTGTTCATGTTTGTGCCCTGCCGATTTGCGCCGTTGGTGCCATCAAACCCCAGCCGCCTGCCGCAGGCAAGCCGTTCGATTGCTGGCGTCGATTTTGTGATAGGGCGGAATGCTTAAAATTGCGCTGAGGCAGCTTTAATGCGGCGCGATCCACAGCCGCAATCCGTATGCCACAATTGTCACGGTGCCGACGCCGAGCAGCCAGAGCGCGACAAACCAGAGCAGTTTTTGCAGAAGCGGACGTTGCGATTCGATTCGCGGCATCTGCGCATGATCCCGAAAAATGGGAACCGGTTTTCGGAACGGATCATGCGCCACTCTAATGATACCCGCTCTTGGCGTCGACCTTGCCGCGAAACACCCAATAGGAAAATGCCGTGTAGGCCAGAATGATAGGCACCAGCACGGCGACGCCGACCAGCATGAAATAGAGGCTGTTATCGGGGGCGGCGGCTTCGCGGATGGTGATGCTCTGCGGCACGATATAGGGCCACATGCTGACGCCGAGACCGGCAAACGACAGCGCGAACAAACCGAGCGACAGAAAGAAGGGGCGATAGTCGCGCCGGTCGGCAAGTGCCTTCAGCAGCAGCACCGTGATGGCTGCAACCGCAATCGGGATCGGCGACGTAAACAGGATGCTCGGCCATTCGAACCAGCGATGCCAGTAGTTGATGCTAAGGAACGGCGTGGCGAGGCTGACGGCGAAAATTCCGGCCAATGTTGCAATCAGCAGAATCCGGCTCAAGCGGTAGGCGTGGGCGCGAAGTTCACCCTCGGTTTTCATGATGAGCCATGTCGCGCCGAGCAGACTGTATCCGGCAACGACGGCGAGGCCGGTCAGGATGCTGAACGGCGTCAGCCAGTCCCACCAGCCGCCGCCATAATGACGGCCGCTCACATTAATGCCTTGCAGGATGGCGCCAAGCGCGATGCCTTGCGACAGCGCCGCGACGAGTGAGCCTCCGGTGAAGGCGATGTCCCAGAGATTTCGCTCGCGCGTCGAGCGCCAGCGAAACTCGAATGCAACGCCGCGGAATATCAGCCCAATCAGCATGGCGATGATCGGCGTGTAGATCGCCGGCATCACCACCGCGTAGGCCAGCGGGAATGCGGCGAACAATCCGCCGCCGCTGAGCACCAGCCAGGTTTCGTTGCCGTCCCATACGGGTGCGACGGTGTTCATGATGACGCTGCGATCTTCTTTCTTTGGAAAGAACGGAAACAGCATGCCGAGTCCCAGATCGAAGCCGTCCATCACAATGTAGAGAAACACCGCAAACGCGATGATGAAGGCCCAGAGATCGGCGATGTGAAAAGGAAGGCTCATCGCGGCTGTCCCTTTCCACTTGCGGCGACGGCGGCCACCGGCGTGATGCCTGCGGCGCGCGCCGGAACAACCGTGCGCGGACCCTGTTCGCCATGATGCGGCGGCTCGCTCATCAATCGCAGGATGTAGAACACGCCCATGCCGAACACGATGAAATACACAATGACGAAGGCGATCAGCGACGATGCGACGGCGGGGGCTGCGAGCGGCGATGCCGACTCCACAGTTCGCAGCAACCCTGTGACGGTGAAGGGCTGGCGTCCGGCTTCGGTGGTGGTCCAGCCGGCGAGTACCGCCACGAAACCGGCAGGCCCCATCGTAAGCGCGAAACGATGCAGCCAGCGCGACTCATAAAGCGTATCCCTGAGGCGGGTGTAGAGACTGAACAATCCCAGCCCCAGCATCAGGAAGCCGATGCCGACCATGATGCGGAATGCCCAGAACACGATCCCGACATTTGGCCAATCGGTCCGGGGCACCGTATCGAGACCCTTGAGCGGCGCATCGAGCGAATGTTTCAGGATCAGCGATGAGGCTTTGGGAATCTCGATGGAGTATTTCATTTCGCCCGCCGCCTGATCGGGCAAGCCAAACAGGATCAGCGGTGCACCATCGGGATGGCTTTTGAAATGGCCTTCCATTGCCATCACCTTCACCGGCTGATGTTCCAGCGTGTTGAGGCCGTGCTGGTCGCCCGCGAGAATTTGCATCGGGGCTACGAGCGTCGCCATCCACATCGCCATCGAAAACATCACGCGCGGGCCTTCGCGTTTCGAATCCTTCAGCGGGTGCCAGGCGCCGACTGCGCCGACCACGAATGCGGTGGTGAGATAGGCCGCGAGCACCATGTGGACGAGGCGATAGGGGAAGGACGGATTGAAGATCACCTTCCACCAGTCCACCGCAATGAATTGTCCGGCGGCGTTGACGGCGTAGCCGGTCGGCGTCTGCATCCCAGAATTGGCGGAGAGAATCCAGAACGCCGACACCAGCGTGCCGAGTGCCACCATCAAGGTGGCGACGAAATGCAATTTATGACCGACGCGTTCAAGCCCGAACAGCATGACGCCGAGAAATCCGGCTTCGAGAAAAAACGCCGTCAGCACTTCATAGGCCATCAGCGGCCCCAGCACAGGGCCCGTCTTGTCGGAGAACACCGCCCAGTTGGTGCCGAACTGGTAGGACATCACGATGCCCGAGACGACGCCCATGCCGAACGTGACGGCGAAGATCTTCAGCCAGTAATTGAACAGGTTGATGAAGACTTCGCGCCCGGTCCACAGCCACAGCGCTTCGAGGACGGCGAGATAACTCGCAAGGCCGATCGAGAAGGCCGGAAACATGATGTGGAATGACATCGTGAAAGCGAATTGTGCGCGCGCCAGCACAATGGCGTCGATACCTTCAAACATCGCAGTCACCCGGCGTCGTGGAGCAGGGTTCCTATAGCACACGAAGCGCTCAACATTAATGCGTCAAATGGACTAGAGACGTGTGCCTAGCGCAGGGAAAATCGTATCGGTGCTGAAAAACTCAATGCGCTTTGCGTCATCTCCGGCGGAAATGACGGCAGCGGCTGCGCGCGCTGGAGCATGGCCAGCGTTTCGGCATCGAGTTTTGCCGAGCCAGACGATTTGACGATCCGGCCATCCGAGACCTGACCGTTGCGGCTCACGGTAAAACTCAGCGTCGCGACGCCCTGTTCGCCGGCGGCTCGCGCGGCGGGGGGGTATTGCTTGAATCGTTGCAGATGCGCCGACAGCAATCCCATGTAATTGGCGCGTGCGGCCTGCGCGGCCTCCGGTGGTGCGGTGGTGCGCGGCGCGGGAGCTTCAGTCGGTTGCGGTGGCTTCTCGGCAATCGGTTTTGGTTTGTCCTTCACCGGCTTCGGTTTTTCTTTTTGCTCCGGCGGCGCGACCACGACTGGATTTTGCTGCAATGGTGCCGGCGGGATTTTCTCCTGCTCGGCCTTGGTCTGCTGTTCGGGTTCGGGCGCAGGCGCAGGAGCCTGCTGCATCTCCGGACCCGGCGCGACATTGAGTTGGCGCGCCTCGTTTGTCGGCGGCGCGGATTCCAGATCGATCATCATCGGCTGCGATCCGGTGCCGGCGAAATCGTTATGGCGTACGAACCAAAGCGCGCCTGCCGCCAACACGCTTACATGAACAGCCACAACGAATATCGCTGACAGACTCCATCGTCTGACCTCGGTTCGGTCGATTGGCGGATGCGTGGTGTCGTTCATGGGCGATAGCGTGGCGCTATCAGTTTCTGGCGTCGAGCCCGACAAGCGCGACTTTAAGATAACCTGCGTTGCGCAGCAGGTTCATCACTTCCATGAGATCGCCGTAGCTGACGGTCTTGTCGGCGCGCAGATAAAGCGCATCGGCCTTTTTTCCACCCGTGGCAGCTTCAAGCACACCGGCCAGTGCGTCGCGCGGCACGGCGTTCTCGCCGACCGCCAGCGTCAAATCGGGCTTCACGGTGATGAACACTGGTTTGTCGGGGCGCGGCGGCGGCACGGCGGTCGAGGCCGGCAGATCGACGCCGATGTCGACGGTCGCCAAAGGGGCCGCCACCATGAAGATGATGAGCAGCACCAGCATCACGTCGATGAACGGCGTGACGTTGATTTCGTGCGCTTCGACCAGATCGTCGTCGGCGCCTGAAACTCTGCCGCCCAATCGCGCGCCCATGTTTTTTACTCCGCCGCGCGTGAGGCGCGAACCGGACGGCCCTGATCGCGGCTGATGAGCATCATGACGTTCGCCGATGCGTCGCCGAGCAGCGCCCGATAGGCGGCGATCATGCGAACGAGCTGGTTGTAGATCACGACCGCAGGGATTGCGGCGATGAGGCCCATTGCTGTTGCGAGCAGCGCCTCGGCGATGCCGGGGGCCACGACTGCAAGATTGGTGGTGTGGGCTTCTGAAATTCCGATGAAGGCATTCATGATACCCCAGACCGTGCCGAACAATCCGACGAATGGTGCAGTGGCGCCGATGGTCGCCAGAATCCCGGTGCCGCGCGCGATCTTGCGCGACATCGCGCCTTCCGCACGCTCCAATCGTAACGCCACACGTTCCTTGAATCCGTCATCGCGGATGTTGCCTGAGAGCGTTGCTTCCGCGACGGCAGCTTGCACGATCTGGGCGACCGGATCCTTGTGACCGTAACTGTCGCGCTGCGCGTCCGCCAATGTGGCGTCGCTGGCCAGCACCGCGATGCGCTTGCGCGCGCGCGCGGTCTCGGTGCGCAATTCGACCAGTTTGGCGACGCAGACCGTCCAGGTAATCAACGACGCGAACGCCAAACCGATCATCACGAATTTGACGACGATGTCGGCATTCATGAACATGCCCCACGGCGACAGATCATGCGGCAGCAATGGATTGGTCGGCGCGGCCGCCCATGCGGCCATCGGGATCGTCGCGCAGGCGAATGACGCCGCAACTGCCAAACCGCTGCGATAGGTCCAATGGCTCATTTTACGCTTCAACATCGTCGAAACCGATCCGATTAAGCTTTAGGAATGCATGTGCGATAGCACCGTTCGGTGCAGCGGGCTACTCAATGAATGTTGAACCTGATTGGAACGACTAGAAAAACCTCGTCGCCTGTCATTGCGGCAGGCGGCGAGGCGAAAGGCTGCGCGCGCTTGAGCAGATCGAGCGTCTCGCGATCGAGCGCATCCGACCCCGAACTCTTGACGATGCGGCTCGATTTCAGCCGGCCCTGACGATCGACGCTGAATTCAAGTTGCACCACGCCCTTTTCGTCGCGCGCCTGCGCGGAGGATGGATACTTCTTGTTGCGTTCGAGCTTGCCGGCCACCAGCCGCTTCCATGTCGGGACTGCATTGGCGTCATTGAGGTTGAACATTGTCTGCATGGGTGCAGCGGCCACGGCAGCCATTTCGACTTTCGACATCTGCGGCGCGGTCGTCACGGGTGCGGCGAGCTGGGCTTCCGATGGATTGGGTTTTTCGGGTTGAGGCTCCGGCGACTTTTTCTGCAAGGCGACGTCGGGATTTTCCTTGGTCGGAATATCCTGCTGCTCTTTGACCTTCTCGGGCTCGACAACCTTGTCGACCGGCTTCTCGGTCGGCTTCGCAATTCGCTCGGGCGTCGCTTCTGCCTGCTGCTGTTCAGGGCCGGGTTGCACATCCGACGGCGTGTTGTTGGGCGCGACGGGTGTGGGTGCAAGCTCGACCACCATCGCGCCGACCGGGTCGGTTGAATCGTCGGTATTGTCCCAGCCGACAATCGCGGCGGCGACCGACACATGCGCCACCAGAACGATGGCCGCGCTCAAACCCCAGCGCAGGACATCCGGCCGGTTGCTGTGAAAATACGAAATCGGGCGGCCGAGCATCGTTCTTGGTGTCCGAAAATGCGCGACCTCGAACGCGGCTGCGTCGGCACCGTTCGAGGGCTGCAATGATGCTCTTCAATCGGCCAAAACCGGCCCAACGTCACCCCCGAAACCGGCCCTATCGGATTGGCAAGCTTAGAATCTCTCAAGACTGCGCGGCGTGAATTTCCGGCGCGTGAAACACGCGATGCCCCGCATTTTCAGAAACGCCCGCCGATAAAGGAGATTCGTAAGTCCGGCGATTTGGACATTTTCTAAGCGCGCGAGTCTCGAACGCGCAGGTCTAGATGGCTTCTAGTTTCAACCTCTCGACGCCCGCGCTCAATTTCCCCAAGAGAAAGCCATGAAATTGCCGCGAGCGAACGCGGCGTGAAATCGGGGGCGTGTTGTGAGTGAAGTTCAGGTGAAGCGTAACGGCTGGTTTTTGCGTGCGGCTCTGGTGTCGGTCAGTTCGATCGCGTTGGGAATTGGCGTCACGTTAGGCGCCACAGGCGCTCAGGCCCAGCAGGCAACACCTGACGCCCGCCCCGGCGCGACGGCTCTCCCTCCAGTTTCGGTCGATGCCAATAAGAAGAAACCGCGCCGTGCCGTCCGCGCCGCGCCGACGCGCGGTGCGCCGGTTGTCGCGCAGCAGCCACAGGCCAAACCCGCCGATACGCATGACGCACGCACCGGCACGGTCGGCTACTACGCCAACTCGACGTCGGTTGCGACCAAGACCAACACGCCGCTGCTGAACATTCCGCAGTCGGTCAACGTCATTACCAAGGACTTCATCAAGGACTCCGGCGCGCAGCAACTCACCGACATCACGCGCTACGTTCCCGGCGTCGCCATCCATCAGGGCGAAGGCAACCGCGACGAACTCGTCATTCGCGGTGTGGATTCCAGCGCCAACTTCTTCGTCAACGGCTTCCGCGACGACGTTCAGTATTTCCGAGATCTCTACAACACGCAGAGCATCGAAGTCGTGAAGGGACCGAGCGCACTCACCTTCGGACGCGGCGCGGGCGGCGGTCTCGTCAACCGCACGCTCAAGGAAGCCGATGGCCAGCGTATCTATGAAGCGACCGCGCAGACCGGCTCGTATGGCGACCGGCGTATCTCGCTCGATGCCGGACAGGCGATCAGTCAGGATTTCGCGGTGCGCATGAATGCCTTCTACGAAGGCTCGGATACTTTCCGCGACTTCGGCAAGCTCGAGCGTTACGGCATCAACCCGACGGTGACGATGACGCCGAACGACACCACCAAGATCAAGCTGAGTTACGAATATTATCACGACGAGCGCACCAACGATCGCGGCAATCCCTCGCAGGCGAATTTGCCGGGTCTTGTCGGCTCGACCCGTTTCAATCCGGCGTCGCCATTTGCTCCGAACGGAAATCTCAACGCATTCTTCGGCAGCCCGACCTACAACGTCGCCGCATCCGACGTGCAGACCACGATGGGCAGCATCGAGCATGATTTCGAGAACGGTTTGACCGTCAAGAATCAGGCGCTCTATGCCGATTACAATCGCCACTATCAGAACATCTATCCGGGAGGTCCGGCAGCGACGACACAGGCGGGCGCGGTCAATATGGCGCAGACGGCGTTCAATTATTCGGCCTATCAGAACATCACGAACCGCGAAAACGCGATCAACCAGACCGACTTCACCTACAAAGTCGCAGCTCTGGGAATGGGTCACACGATTGGCTTCGGCACGGAATTCGGCCGGCAGACCGGCTTGTCTCTCCGCAATACCGGGTTCTTTCCGGGTAACGGCGGTGCCAACACCATCGCGGGCAATCCATTTGCCCCGACGTTCTTCGGGCCGGTCGTTTTCACGCACATCGCTTCGGATGCTAACAGCAAGTATCAGTTGAACACGCAGTCAGGTTACGTGCGCGACCAGATCGACGTCACGCGCTGGCTGCAATTGGTCGCCGGCGTGCGCTACGACCGCTTCGACCTCACCGCGCTGGACATGAACACCAACACCAACCGCGGCCGCGTCGATGAAAAACTTTCGACGCAAGGTGCCGTGATCGTCAAGCCGGTGGAGAACGTGTCGGTGTACGGCATGTATTCCACATCGTATCTGCCATCATCGGGCGATCAGTTCAGCGCGCTAAATGTCGGTACGCTGATCCTGAAGCCGCAGAAATTTGAGACCGAAGAATTCGGCGTGAAGTGGAATATCAATCCGCGTCTGCAATATGCTGCGGCGATCTATAACATCGATCGCACTAATGTGCCGATCGCCAACCCCAATGGTGACGGCACCTTCTTCCCCGATGCCAAGCAGCGCATTCGCGGTTTTGAAACCACCCTCAATGGCTATGTGACGAACGCCTGGCAGTCGCAGGTCGGCTACTCCTACACCGATGCGCGCATCGTCCAGGGCACGACCGCGACCATCGCGGCGGGCAATCGCATTCAGCTCGTGCCGTACAATCAGTTCTCGTGGTGGAACAAATATCAGATCGACGAACGCTGGGGGGCGGCGGCCGGCGTGATCTACTTCTCGAATTCGTTCGCCTCGTCGGACGACAGCGTGCGGCTGCCCGGCTTCGTGCGCTTCGACACCGCACTTTACGCGAAGATCGACGCCACGTGGCGCGCCCAGTTCAACATCGAGAACGTGTTCAACAAGGGCTACTGGGCCTCGGCCGACGGCAACAACAACCTGTCGCCGGGTGCGCCGCGCACATTCAGGCTTTCCGCAACGGCGAAATTCTAAAAGCCCCCATCCAACGCCGATGTTTGACGACACGGGAAGCGAGCAATCGCTTCCCGTTTTCGTTTGACAGCCCTCCACCGAATAGGCATTATATTGCATCGACCGCGAAAAGCGGCGGGACGAACTGCATTATTATTCTTAAGTTCAAGCAGTCGCCAAAGGGAAGATTGAGGGGAGACCAATGCCTGCTTTCGCGCTCACGGCGCAGGGTCGTATCGTGCCGCCTCCGTTCATCCGGCATGGGTGCATTCACCAATGATAAAGACAGCTGCGCATCGGCAAGATGACACCAGCGCGATGTTCGCGCCCGCGCGGATCGATGCAGAGCGTAAACCCGACGGCAGCATCTGGCTGAAATCCGCAACACCGCTCGACGATTACGCCCGCTGTGCCGGCGACTGGCTGGAGCAATGGGCGGTTGAGACGCCCGACGCGATTTTCCTCGCCGAGCGTGTCAGCGCCGAGACGCCCTGGACGCGCTTGAGTTACCGCGACGCCTTGAAGAAAGTCCGCGCCGCTGGCGGCTGGCTGCTCGCACAGAACATGAGCGCGCAACGTCCGCTTGCGATTCTTTCCGACAATTCGATCGATCACGCGGTCTTCATGCTGGCGGCGATGCATGTCGGCGTGGCGACAGCGTCGATCTCGCCGGCCTATTCGCTGGTCTCGAAGGATTTCGACAAACTCAAAAACATGATTGCGCTGCTGGAGCCCGGCGCGATCTATGTCGCCAACGCAAAGCAATTTGCGTCAGCGCTGACCGCGATTGCGCCGCTGCACAGCGCGAAAATTGTCGCGGGCGATCAGGCGGGATTTGAAGGCGCGGTTGCGTTTTCTTCAATCACGGGCGCGGCTGAGAGCTCCGCGGTCGCAAAAGCCTTTGCGAGCGTCAATCACGACACTATCGCGAAATTCCTTTTCACATCGGGATCCACCGGCACGCCCAAGGCCGTCATCAACACCCAGCGGATGCTGACCTCCAATCAGGCGGCGAAGCTGCAGGTCTGGACTTTTCTCAATGAAGGTCCGCTGACCACGCTCGACTGGCTGCCGTGGAGTCATACGTTCGGCGGCAATCACAATTTCAACGGCGTGCTGCGCACCGGCGGCACGCTGCACATCGACAGCGGCAAACCCGCGCCGGCATTGTTCGCATTGTCGCTCGCCAATCTGCGCGACGTGATTCCCGACGTCTATTTCAACGTGCCGCGCGGTTACGACATGCTGGTCGCGGCGCTACGCGACGATGAGGCGCTGCGGCGGCGTTTTTTCTCCGGCGTGCGCGTGCTGTTTTATGCGGGCGCCGCACTGCCGCAGAGTTTGTGGGAAGCGTTGGAAAAAATGTCGATCGCGACCGTCGGCCATGCGGTGCCGATTGTCTCGTCATGGGGATCGACCGAGACCGCGCCGCTTGCGACCGATTGCCATTTTCAGGCGCAGCGCTCCGGCAATATCGGCGTGCCGATCCCCGGCACCGAACTGAAATTGCTTGCCTGCGGCGACAAGCTGGTAGTGCGCGTGCGGGGACCGAATGTGACGCCCGGTTACTGGAAAGCCCCGGAGCAGACCGCAAGGGCATTCGACGCCGACGGCTTTTATCTGATGGGTGACGCGATGACATTCGCCGATCCGAACCGTCCCGAACTCGGATTGTTTTTCGACGGCCGCGTCGCGGAGGATTTCAAGCTCACCTCCGGAACGTGGGTGAGCGTCGGCACACTGCGGGTTGCGGGCATTACGGCGCTTGCCCCCGTTGCGCAGGACGTCGTGGTGGCGGGACATGACGGTGACGAGGTGCGCTTTCTGGTGATCCCCAACATCGCAGCGTGCCGCGCGCTGGCAAAACTCGCCGACGATGCGGACGTCGAGGCCGTTCTGAACTGTGACACTGTGCGAAATATTGTCGCGGCTGGCCTGGCGAAACTGAAAGCCAATCGCGGTGGGTCGTCGACTTATCCGACGCGCGCGCGTCTGATGAGTGAGCCGCCATCGGTCGATGACGGCGAAATCACCGACAAGGGTTACATCAATCAACGCGCAGTATTGTTGCGGCGCGCCGCCGAACTCGCAAAACTCAACGGCAATGACACCAAGTACTGGATCGGCTGCCCTTGACGGTGGCCGGCCCTGATGAACTCTTCAAACAAAACCGGGAGGACTCACATGACCAAGATCGACAAGATGAAGCTGACACGCCGCACATTGCTGACATCCGCCGCGGGTGCTGCGACATTTGCAGCCGCACCACGGCTGTTCACGCCTGCGATCGCGCAGGGCGCGCCGCTCAAGGTCGGCATGATGCTGCCTTACAGCGGCACCTACGCAAAACTCGGTACTTTCATCGACAGCGGCTTCAAGCTCTATGTCGAGCAGAAGGGCGGCAAGCTCGGCGGACGCACCATTGAATTCGTTCAGGTCGATGACGAGTCGAAGCCTGAGGCCGCAACCGACAACATGAACCGCATCGTCAGCCGCGATAAGGCCGATGTGGTGGTCGGTACTGTACATTCCGGCGTCGCGATGGCGATGGTGAAAGTTGCGCGCGACACCAACACGCTGATGATTATTCCGAACGCGGGCGCCAACGACGCAACCGGCGCGCTGTGCTCGCCCAACGTGTTCCGCACCTCATTCTCAAACTGGCAGACATGTTATCCCGCCGGCAAGGTGCTGTTCGACGCCGGCATCAAGAACGTCGCGACAGTGACATGGCGCTATACTGCGGGCGCGGAAATGATCAGCGCATTCACCGAGAATTTCACCAAGCTCGGCGGCAAGGTCGTTGCGGATCTGACCGTGCCATTCCCCGAAGTGGAATTCCAGGCGCTGATCGCGCAGATCGCGTCGCAGAAGCCGGACGCGGTGTTCTCGTTCTTCGCAGGCGGCGGCGCGGTGAAGTTCGTCAAGGACTACGCAGCAGCCGGTCTCAACAAGACCATACCGCTTTACGGCGCGGGCTTCCTCACCGACGGCACCATTGCGGCGCAGGGCGAAGCCGCCAACGGCATCAAGACTACGCTGCATTACGCCGACAATCTCGACAACCCGGCCAACGTCGCCTTCCTCAAGGCGTTCAAGGCCAAGACCAGCAATGACGGCGACATTTACGCCGTGCAGGGTTACGACGCTGCGGCACTGCTCGACATCGGCCTGAGCGCCGTGAAGGGCGACGACAAGGCGCGCGACGCGATGGTGGCTGCGATGGGCAACGCCAAGATCGATTCGCCGCGCGGGCCGCTGTCGTTCAACAAGGCGCACAATCCGATCCAGAACATCTATCTGCGTGAAGTGCGCAACGGCCGCAACGAGATGATCTCGATTGCGCAGAGCGCGGTGGACGATCCGGCGCGCGGCTGCAAGATTTCGTAAGGCATTTTAACAAGGCGGATCGCAGGTCTCGATCCGCATACGAATTGTCATGGCCGGGCTTGACCCGGCCATCCATCTAAAGAGAAAAGTTCTGCGAAAGATGGATTGCCGGGTCAAGCCCGGCAATGACGAATTGCTATTGATGTCGGCCATTCGGGCTTCACGGCCTTTTTAGGGATTTTCTCGATGGACCTCGCCACGTTCGGCGTTCAGCTTCTGAATGCCATTCAGTACGGGATGGTCCTGTTTCTCGTCGCCAGCGGGTTGACGCTGGTGTTCGGAATTCTCGGCGTCATCAATCTCGCTCATGGCGCGTTCTACATGCTCGGCGCGTATCTGGCGTATTGGATCGCCGCCTATACCGGCAACTTCCTGATCGCGCTGGTTGCGGGTGTCATTATCGCATTTCTGGTCGGGCTGGTGCTCGAAAATGTTTTCATTCGCAGGCTGTATGGCCGCGATCATCTCGCACAGGTTCTGTTGAGCTTCGGTCTCATTCTGGCCATCGACGAAATCCGCCAGATCCTGTTTGGCAAGGATGTTCATTCGGTGCTGCCGCCCGAAGCGTTGCGCGGCGCGATCCAGCTCACCGACAATCTGTCCTATCCGGTCTATCGGCTGGCGATCTGCGTGTTCTGCCTCGCGGTTGCGGCTGCGATCTATCTTGTGATTCAGCGTACCAAAATCGGGATGATCGTTCGCGCGGGCGCGGAGAATCGCGAGATGACGCGCACGCTCGGCATCGGCTTCGACCGCGTGAACCGTTACGTGTTCGCTGTCGGTATCGCGCTCGCCGCACTCGGCGGCATCGTGGTGGCGCCCGTGTCGACGGTTTATCCCGGCATGGGCGACGGCATGCTGATCCTGTCATTTGTCGTCGTCGTGCTTGGCGGTATCGGCTCCATCGGAGGTGCTGCCATCGGCGCGTTGTTGATCGGGCTCACCGACACGTTCGGCAAGGTGCTGTTTCCGAGCGTGTCGAGCTTTCTGATTTACGGGCTGATGGCGGCGGTGTTGTTGTGGCGGCCGAACGGCATTCTCGGCCGGCGGGACATCTAACATGGCGACGCTGACAACTCGCGCCATGCTCGCGCCTCTCATATTGCTTGCCATCGCCATCGCCATCGCGCTGCCGTTTGTCGCGCCGACCTATTATGTGCAGTTCGCCAGCAAGGCGCTCATCATGGGCATTCTGGCGATGGCGCTCAATCTCGTCGTCGGCTTCGGCGGGCTGGTGTCGCTGTGTCATGCGGCGTTCTTCGGCATTGCGGGTTACGCGCTGGCGTTGCTGTCGCCGAAATACGATCCGGCGTCGTTCTGGCTGACGTTTCCGCTTGCGGTTGCGGCATCGGCGTTCGCCGCACTCGTGATCGGCGCGCTCGCGCTGCGCACGCGCGGAATCTATTTCATCATGGTGACGCTGGCGTTCGGCGAGATGCTGTTCTTTCTGTTTCACGATTCGAAATTCGCCGGCGGCTCCGACGGCGCATTCATCTACAACAAGCCGTCGCTTGGTGTCGGGTCGTTCAATCCCGTTTGGCTCAATCTCGAAAAGCCGGCGATCTTCTATTTCTTCATTCTCGTCATTCTCATCACGGTGATTGCGCTGTTGACGATGATCGTGCGCTCTCCGTTCGGTCATGCGCTGGCGGCGTCGCGCGACAATGAACGCCGCGCCCGCGCGCTGGGATTTCCGATTTTTCGTTTACAACTCACAGCCTTCACGATCTCAGGCGCCATCGCAGGCGTCGCGGGATATTTCGCCGCCGCGCAATTCGGCTTCGTGGCACCTCAGATGCTCGGCTGGCACGTCTCGGCGACAGTGCTGGTGATGGTGCTGATCGGCGGCCTGCGTTCGGTCGCGGGGCCGCTGGTCGGTGCGCTGGTGCTGATAGGCTTGGAAGAAATTCTCAAGGCCTCGACCGAATACTGGAAACTCGCCGAGGGCCTTATCATCATCGCTATCGTGCTGATGCTGCCGAACGGCGTGCGGCAATTGCTGACGTTGGTGCTCGGTCCATCGGGAGAAGAAACGAGCGAGCCGATGATGACCCCACCCGCGAAGGTGGATCATGGCTGACACTCCGCAAAGCGCGCTGCGCGCAATCGGCCTGCACAAGCATTTCGGCGGGCTGACAGCCGTATCCGATGTGTCGCTCGATGTGCACGCGGAAGAAATCCATGCGGTGATCGGCCCCAACGGCGCCGGCAAATCGACGCTCATCAATCTGTTGTCCGGCGACCTGACGATCAACGCGGGCGAAATCCTGCTTGGCAATCGCGACATCACGACATTCGGTGCCGACAAGCGCGCCCGCGCAGGGCTCGGACGCTCCTATCAGAAGACGACGATCTTCCAGCAGTTCACCGCGCGCGAAAATGTGCGGCTGGCCGCGCAGGCGCACGCGTCGTCGCCGCTGAAAATGTCCGGCGGCATTTTCTCGGATGACGTTGTCACCTCGCGCACCCGCGACGCGCTTGAGCAAGCGGGACTGACCCCGCGCGCGCATCTGACGGCCAGTCATCTGTCGCATGGCGAGCAGCGGCAGCTGGAAATCGCGATGGTGCTGGCGACGCAGCCGCGCGTCATCCTGCTCGATGAGCCGCTGGCCGGCATGGGGCAGGCCGAAGCACGCGGCATGGTCAGTCTTATCGCTTCGCTCAAGCAAGGCCGTGCCGTGCTTGTGGTCGAACACGACATGGACGCGGTGTTCGCGCTTGCGGATCGTCTCACCGTAATGGCGGACGGACACGTGATCGCCAGCGGGTTGCCGCAGGACGTGCGCAACGATCCGGCGGTGAAGCTCGCTTATCTGGGCGATGGAGATGCCGCGTGAGCGATCTTCTTTCCGTACAAAAACTCGAAGCATTTTACGGCGCGGGGCAAGTGCTGCACGGCGTCGATCTCAAAGTCGCGCGCGGCGAGCAGATCGCGCTGATCGGTCGCAACGGCATGGGCAAGACCACTTTGTTGCGTTCATTGATGGGCCTCGTCGCCGATACGCGCGGACATGTTGAATTTGCCGGACGCGACATCAAGGGCGATGCGCCTGAAACCATTGCGCGTGCCGGTATGGCGCTGGTGCCGGAGGGGCGCGGCGTGTTCGGCTCGTTGAACGTGGTCGAGAACCTCACAATGGCCGCGCGCGCCGGAACCGACGGGCGAACGCGATGGACGCTCGACAAGATCTATCAACTGTTTCCGCGACTGCATGCGCGACGCCACAATGGCGGCCATCAGCTCTCTGGCGGCGAGCAGCAGATGCTGACCATCGGCCGCGCGCTGATGACCAATCCGGATTTGATTCTGATCGACGAAGCAACCGAAGGTCTCGCGCCGCTGGTCGCAAAGGACATCTGGACCACGCTCGGCGTCATTCGCGGCGAGGGCGTCGCCACCATCGTGGTCGATAAGGATTTTCGCGCGCTCTCGCGCGTGGCCGACCGCATGGTGATGCTCTCGAAAGGCGTCGTGGTGTTCGACGGCACACCTGCGGTTTTGGCGCAGAAGCAGGATTTGCTGGAGCAGCATCTGGGGGTGTGAGGTGCCCGCGCTCGCATCACATTTGATTGTCATCACCGGGCTTGACCCGGTGATCCATGAAGTTTCCAAGGAAGATGGATTGCCGGGTCAAGCCCGGCAATGACAACGAGCGGCGCGACAAAATTACCTCGCCGCCGCCTTCGCCACAAACGCCAGCGGCTCTTTGGTCAGCACCGGCGTCACGGTGTCGATCAGTTTTGCGGCCGCGTCGTTCACCGCAAGTCCCGCCGTATCGACACTCGCCGAGGCGCGCGAATAGAGCGGCTCGCGACTTTGAAGAATTGTGCGCAATTCCTGCATCGCGGAGCGATCGTCCGCCATCGGCCGCAGATCGCCCTGCTTGCGCACACGCCCCATATGTTCTTCGGGCTTCGCTTTTAGCCAAACGGTATAGAACGACGACAGCACCAGATCGAAGGTCAGCGGTTCGGACACGATGCCGCCGCCGGTCGCCAGCACGATCAATTCCTTGCGCGCCAGCAATTGCACCAGCGCGATCTGCTCCATCCGCCGGAAACCTTCCTGACCGTAAAGCGCGATGATCTCGGCGACCGACAACCCGTTTTGCTGTTCAATCTCTTTATTCAGCTCGACAAAAGCCCAGCCGATTTTTTTCGCCAGCAATTTGCCGAGCGTCGATTTGCCCGCGCCGCGCAGGCCGATCAGCGCGATGCCGGAGAACTGCGCCGTGCGCCGCGCGGTGGCGTTGCCGGTGAGCGCGTCCTTGGCGTGTGCAATCTGTGGTGCCGTGGCGTTGCGCATCAGGTCGCGGATCACCAGCCAGTCCGGCGTGGTGTCGGCGGTCGGAATCAAATCCTCGACATGCGCGCCCATCGCGGCCGACACGCGGCGCAACAGAACGATGGAGACGTTGCCCTTGCCGCTTTCGAGCTGCGCGATGTAGCGCTCGGAAATTCCCGACACTTTCGCGAGCGTTTTGCGCGACATGCCGCGCAGCGCGCGCATGGTGCGGACGCGCTGGCCGAGCTGTTCGAGAAATTCGCCTTCCGCGTCGGGCTTTTTGGTCATGTGGCCTCAATTTTTAGACCTGAAACATAATGCCGTGCAGGATTGACAGCAAGCGCGTCCAGTGACTTTATATGAATTATAATTCTAAAGCTGGGGAGAACGTCGTGAGCACCAATATTGCGGCGTGCGCGTCAGGAATTGCGCCAAGGACGACATCATGAGTGACGTGTCCGGACATTATAATGCGGTGACGTATCTGCTCGACCGCAATGTCGATCAGGGGCGCGGCGCAAAGGTCGTGTTCAAGGACCCTGCGTCTGAGATCACCTATGGGGATTTGCAGAAGCAAACGCGCAAGCTCGCGAATGTGCTGAAGCGGCTTGGCGTGCGGCGCGAAGAACGCGTCGCCATGATGATGCTCGATACCGTGGATTTCCCCATCGTGTTTCTGGGGGCGATCCGCGCCGGCATCGTGCCGGTGCCGCTCAACACGCTGCTCACCGCCGAACAATATGCCTACATCCTTGCGGATTGCCGCGCGCGCGTGCTGTTCATTTCGGAAGCGCTGCTGCCGGTGGTGAAGGACGTGCTGGGCCGCATGCCCGATTTGCAGCACGTCGTCGTGTCGGGCGCGAGCGCACACGGCCACACGCTGCTGAAAGACGAACTCGCCAAAGAGAACGACACATTCGATACCGTCGCGACGCATGCGGATGAGCCCGCCTTCTGGCTGTATTCGTCTGGCTCGACCGGCATGCCGAAAGGCGTGCGCCATCTCCATTCCAATCTTGAGGCGACAGCCGAAACTTACGCCAAAAAAATTCTCGGCATCCGCGAGGACGATGTGGGCCTGTCGGCGGCGAAATTGTTTTTCGCCTACGGCCTCGGCAACGCGCTGACATTTCCGATGAGCGTGGGCGCGACGACCATTCTCAATCCCGAACGTCCCACCCCGCAGGTGATGTTCGATCTGATCGCGAAGCACGACCCGAGTATTTTCTTCGGCGTGCCGACCTTGTTCGCCGCGATGCTCAATGATGAATCGTTCAAGACGACGCCGCGTAGCAAGCGCCTGCGCATCTGCATTTCGGCGGGCGAAGCGCTGCCCGAACTCGTCGGGCAGACGTGGAAGGATCGTTTCGGCGTCGATATTCTGGACGGCGTCGGCTCGACCGAGTTGCTGCACATCTTTCTGTCCAACGTGCCGGGTGACATCAAATACGGCACGTCGGGCAAACCCGTGCCGGGTTACGACGTGCGTCTCGTCAACGAGAGCGGCGCGGACGTGCCCGATGGCGAAGTCGGCGAAATGCTCGTCAATGCGCCGTCGGCCGGCGAAGGCTATTGGAATCAGCGCAGCAAAAGCCGCCAGACATTCGAGGGCGGCTGGACCCGCACCGGCGACAAATACACCCGTGACTCTGAAGGGCGTTACACCTACTGCGGTCGCAGCGACGATATGTTCAAGGTGTCGGGCATCTGGGTGTCGCCGTTTGAAGTCGAAAGCGCGCTCATCACGCATCCTGCGGTGCTGGAAGCCGCAGTCGTGCCTGCGGCAGATCCCGAGGGCCTGCTCAAGCCGAAAGCGTTCGTGGTGTTGCGGCCCGGCACAAATGTCGGCGATCTCAACGGCGCATTGAAAGAACACGTCAAGCAGAAGATCGGGTCGTGGAAATATCCGCGCTGGATCGAGATTGTCGAGACGCTGCCGAAGACCGCGACGGGAAAGATTCAGCGGTTCAAGTTGCGGGACGCAACCTAGGTCGTCATGGCCGGACTTGTTCCAGCCATCCACGTCTTGCGGATCGTTCGGGAAGACGTGGATGCCCGCGACAAGCGCGGGCATGACGAACGGAAGATTTGCGAACCGATACGAGAATAAAAACATGGCAACGCTCCAACCTTCCGGCACTTTGAAAATCGGCAACGCCGAAATCGAATACCGCATGATCGGTCCTGCGCCCGACAAAGCGCCGACCATCGTGATGCTGCATGAAGGGCTGGGCTGCGTCGGCCTGTGGGGCGACTTTCCCGAAAAGATTCAGGCCGCGACAGGCGCGGGCGTGTTCGTCTATTCGCGCGCCGGTTACGGTCAGTCGTCGCCGAAGCCGGCTCCGTGGCCGCTGAATTTCATGGAGGTCGAGGCGCTCGACGTGCTTCCCAAAATTCTCGACGCAATCGGATTTCGCCGCGGGCTCCTGCTCGGTCATTCCGACGGCGCGTCGATCGCGACGATTTACGCCGGCGGCATTCAGGATTATCGCGTGCGCGGCTTGATTCTGATCGCGCCGCATTTTTTCGTCGAGGAGTTCGGTCAGGTTTCGATCCGCAAGACCGACGCGGATTACAAGACCGGAAAGCTGCGCGAGAAATTGGCGCGCTGGCACAAGGATGTCGACTGCGCGTTCACCGGGTGGAGCGATGTGTGGCGCGACGAGAAATTCCGCGACTGGAATATTTCGGAATCGCTCGCTTACATTCGCGTGCCGATTC
>JAYVYQ010000275.1:0-12961 GCA_043784125.1 Afipia sp. | reverse complement strand
TGAGGTTGATACCCGCAATCGCGTCGGCCCTGTTTTCCGATTCAGCGAGCTTTTCGGCTTCGGTGTCGGAGGCACGGTCAGCCAGCGTGTAAATCGTGGCGCCCTGCGCGTCGCCTTCGGCCTTGGGCAAGGCGTCGGCGTGGATCGAGACGAACAGGGCCGCGCCTTGGCCACGCGCGATTTTCACCCGGTCGCCCAGCGCCACAAACGTATCGTCATCCCGCGTCATCACGACGCGAAACTTGCCCTTCTTCTCGATGCGCTCGCGCAATGCTTTGGCGAAATCGAGCACCAGATCCTTTTCGTTCTCGCCGCTCTCGGCGACCGTGCCGTTGTCGACGCCGCCATGGCCGGCATCGATCACGATCACCGGACGCCCGTCGTTTATTTTTGCCGGTCGCGCGGCAGCCGCTGCATCAGGAATGATCGCAGGGGCACCCGCATCGGCGACAACGGTCGGCCTGAGCTGCGGTTTGGTGTCGTCCGGCGGTGTGGCTTTGAACGCAGACTTTTCAACGGCTTCAAGTTCAACGACGAGGCGCGTCGGCTGGCCATTTGCTGCGTCAATCACGTAGGTCTTTTCGACCCTGGCCGGTCCCGTGAGGTCGAACACCACGCGCGAGCCACCCGGCATCACAAGGCCATAGCGAAATGCGCGGATCAGACCGCGCCCAGCCGTGCCCGTCCCCGGCGGAAGGTTGAAGGAGACCTGCGGAATGTCGAGCACGACGCGATACGGGTCGCCGAACGTCGTTGCCCGCACATCGATCTTGCGATCCAGATCGAGAATGAAGCGGGTTTGCTTGTCATCGCCTGCAATCCGCACGTCGGAGGCGAGGGGGAAAACGGTTGCAACTACTGGGCGCGGAGCCTGTCCTTCGACGGAACTGGCGGGGCCTGCCGCAAAACACAGGGCTGCGGCGGCGAGCGCGGTCGCAATTCCGGTCAAACCTTTGCTATTTCTGTGGCCCGTCAATGAATCGGTAGCCTCCGGATGCCCTCTTACCTCAATAAAATTGCACGGTTAACTTGCCCTTACGGTTCCACGGCCGATTGCGCTCCAGTGTTGCCGCTCTGTGACGCTTCCCTTGCCTCAGAGGGCTATTCGACGTATGTATGACAGGCTGACGGACTAAAACCTCCGGTTGTAAAGCGTTCAGCCACCCGGTGCAGCGCCGGACCCTCAATCCCTACTGAGAGGTTCCAGCGTACCATCCGTTCCTTCACGGTCCGCGCAATGCGCGACCGAATCGAAGTGGCGGTTTCAAGCCCGAGCGGCCGCGCCACAACCGGCTATCGCAACTGAAAGGCTTGCGACTCTCCCAACCCACCGCGCGCATCTCGCGCCGCGATGGACCCGTCAGCAACCGACAAAGCTGGCCGTGCCAGCAACAGGATACGGCGGCGAAAGTGCCGCCAACTGAATTAAACGGGCCGACGCTCGATGCGCCAGACTGTAATGCCGATCGGAATGCCAATTCCGGCAAATCCAGCCCAAATTCGACGCGAATCAATCACGCGTCGCGTTTCGCTGGCGTTGAATTCGGCACGGCGCTTAGGGCGGCGTTTCGGCCTTCCCCTCACCCCCGAATCAGGTGGACCGTTGCGTCACCCGGCCGCGCGTTTCGCGCTGGCCGCTCCGCGCGCCGTCTGCCGTCATGAGTTGAAAAATGCCCAACAAAATGTTGATCGACGCCACCCACCCGGAAGAGACCCGGGTGGTTGTGGTTCGCGGAAATCGCGTCGAAGAGTTTGATTTCGAGTCCGCGCAACGCAAACAACTGCGCGGAAATATCTATCTCGCCAAAGTCACCCGCGTGGAACCGTCGCTACAGGCGGCGTTCATCGAATACGGCGGCAACCGCCACGGATTTCTGGCGTTCAGCGAAATTCATCCCGACTACTATCAGATCCCCGTCGCCGACCGGCAAGCGCTGATCGAAGCCGACGAGCGCGCGCATCGCGAAGCGGAGGAGGATGCGGACAACCGCACCAGCCGCCGTCGTCCCCGGCATCGCAATTCGCGCCGACGCGGTGGTGGCGAACGCGTTCAGAGCGATGTCGTTGACGCGACAAACGCCGACGGCACACAGACGGAAGTCGGCGATCACGCTCCCGACTTCCCAAACGACGCTGCGTCCGATCACGAGCAGCATGCGCATGACGATGCACATCATGAGCACCAAGATAACGAACATCCACATCACGACGAGCATGCTCCAGTTTCGACCGAGCCAACCGCTGTCGCTACTACATTAAGCGAAGCCAGCGCGCAGGATCATGCCCATCACGATGACGACCATCATCATGATGACGATCACGCGCATCAGGATCATGCTGCCAACGAGATTGAGAACGCCGCGCACGCTGAGCCCGAACCAGTTCAATCTGTCGCCCCTCAAGGCGACGATCATCAGGTCGAGCATCACGCCGATGACGCGCAAGACGACGAAGACGGCGAGGAAGCCGAAGAAGAAGTCGTCGAGTCGGTCGGCGGCGACGACGTCATGGAGGAAGTGCCTGAGCGCGCGTTCCGCCCACGTCGGCAATACAAGATTCAGGAAGTCATCAAGCGCCGCCAGGTAATGCTGGTGCAGGTCGTCAAGGAAGAGCGCGGCAACAAGGGCGCTGCCCTGACGACATATCTGTCGCTCGCCGGACGCTACGCTGTCTTGATGCCGAACACCGCGCGCGGCGGCGGCATCAGCCGCAAGATCACCTCGGCGCAGGATCGCTCGCGCCTCAAGGACGTGGTGCAGGATCTCGACGTGCCGGAGGGTATGGGCATTATCCTGCGCACCGCAGGCGCGTCACGCACCAAGCCTGAAATCAAACGCGATTTCGAATACCTGATCCGGATGTGGGAAACCGTCCGCGACATGACGCTGAAGTCGCAGGCACCGACCCTCGTTTATGAAGAAGGCTCTCTTATCAAGCGCTCGCTGCGCGATCTCTACAACAAGGAGATCGACGATGTGTTGGTGGCCGGCGAAGCCGGCTACAATGAAGCGCGCGACTTCATGAAGATGCTGATGCCGTCCAATGTGCGGGCGGTGAAACAATATCGCGACGGCCAGCCGCTGTTCTCGCGCATGGGCGTGGAGAGCCAGCTCGACGCGATGTTCTCGCCGACGGTTACGCTGCGGTCGGGGGGCTACATCGTCATCAACCAGACCGAAGCGCTGGTTTCGATCGACGTGAACTCGGGCCGATCGACGCGCGAACATCACATCGAGGACACCGCGCTCAAGACCAATCTTGAAGCGGCCGAAGAAGTCGCGCGACAATTGAGGTTGCGCGATCTCGCGGGTCTCATCGTCATCGATTTCATCGACATGGACGAGAAGCGCAACAACCGCTCGGTTGAGCGCAAGATGAGCGACTGCCTGCGGCAGGATCGCGCGCGCATCCAGGTCGGACGCATCTCGCATTTCGGTCTGCTGGAAATGTCACGCCAGCGCATCCGCGCCAGCGTGCTGGAAAGCTCGACCGAGCCTTGCCCTCATTGCGGCGGCTCCGGCCATGTTCGCTCCGTCTCATCGGTCGCGCTGCAATTGCTGCGCGGGCTCGAAGAAAACCTGATGAAGGGGCCAACCCACAATCTGACGGTGCGCACCCGCACCGACGTGGCGCTCTATGTGCTCAACCACAAGCGCGGCCATCTGCGCGATCTCGAAAACAATTTCAAAGTGACGCTCGCCGTCGTCGCCGATCCCACGATCAGCGGCCAGCAGTCTTTCGTCATCGATCGCGGCGAGATGGTCCATACACCGGACGCCGCCAAAGCCATTCTCGCAGCGCAGGTCGCGGCCTTCCCTGCGGAAGTTGAAGACACTTACGAATACGAGGAAGACGAAACATTCGAGGCCGAAGCCGAGTTTGAAGGCGACGACGAGGAAGTCGTAGAAGGTCAGGCCACCGGAGAGCCGGCCACGGCCGACGGTGACGGCGAACCACGGCGCAAGCGCCGCCGCCGCAGGCGAGGTGGGCGCGGCGAGCCGCGCGACAACGCAGCTCCAAGCAGCATTGCGACTGAAGCTCTCGTCTCGCCAGACGCTGGCGAAGACAGCGACGAAGGCGACGACGATTCTGAGGAGTCCGGTGCCGAGCAAAACGGCGAGTCCCGCGCCGAGAGCGCTGGTGGCGAACGACGGCCTCGCCGCCGTGGCCGCCGTGGCGGACGACGCAGGCGTGGCGGACCGGACAATGGTCAATCTGATGCAGGAGGCATTGCCGCGACGATCGTCGACGATATCGGCTCGCCGCCGATTTCAGAGTCGGCCGAGGCAGTCGCCGATTTGTCATCGCCTCCCGAGACGCCGCGTAGCGTTGAGCGGCCTGCGCGCGATGTCATGCCTGAGCCGGTCTCGCATCACATCTCGACGCCGGACGATTCACCTCAAGAACAGGACACGCCCCGGAAACGCTCGACGGTTCGCGAAAAGGCCACCGCCTTCTTCGGTGGCGGACGGGCAGAATCCGAAGCGCAGCCTGTCGAGGCAGCCTCACCTGCTTCACCGGCACCCGTCGGTTCGGAGACGGCATCTGCACCGGATGATAGCGGCGATCAGCCGCGACGCGCCGGATGGTGGTCGAAGCGCGGCGAGTAATTCGCTGACCAAATAAAATCAAAACCCGCCTGCTGAAAAGCCGGCGGGTTTTTTATATGGCGTCAGCCCTTCGACAGCCAGCGCGTGATACGCGCAATGGCCTCAACCGTCTCCTTCGTCGAGCGGGCGTAGCAGAACCGGATGAAGGATCGGCCGTGAACCGGATCGAAATCGATGCCGGGTGTCGCCGCGACATGCGCACACTCAAGCATTTCCTTTGCGAAGGCGTAGCTGTCCTGCGTGAAATCAGAGACGTCGGCATAAAGATAGAAGGCACCGTCCGCAGGCAGAAATTTCGTGAGGCCGACTTTGGGCAGACTTTCGATCAGGATGCGGCGGTTGTCTTCGTAGCCGTGCTTGATGATTTCCATTTCCGCGCGCCCATCGAACGCCGCTTCCGCAGCAATCTGCGAGAGCGTCGGCACCGAGATGGACAGATTTTGCTGCAACGTCTCAACGGAACGCACCAACGCCTCCGGCACGACCATCCAGCCGACGCGCCACCCCGTCATGCAAAAATATTTCGAGAACGAATTGATGATGAGTGCGTTCGGCGACAATTGCGCAGCGGTCACGGCGGCAAACGCGTAGTCGAGACCGTGATAGATCTCATCCGACACGAAGCGGATACCGGCGCTATCGGCGGCACCGATCAGATCGGACAGCGCGTCGCGCGTCATCATGGTGCCGGTGGGATTGGCGGGGCTCGCGACCAGCACGCCTTTCAGCGGCGTCCTGGCGTGAGCCGCAAGCAGCATTTCACCTGTCAGTGCATGCCGTGTTGCATTTGTGGTTTCGATCAGCACCGGTTCGCACCCGAGCGCACCCAGAATATGCCGGTACGGCGGATAGCCGGGGATCGTCATCGCGACGCGGTCGCCTGCCTCGAACATCGACAGGAACGCCAGAATGAATCCGCCTGACGAGCCGGTCGTGATGACGATGCGCGCGGGATCGATATCTGCCGAGTAGGTGTCGCGATAATGCCGCGCGATACGCTGGCGTAGCGACAGAATTCCGAGCGCCGATGTATAGTCGATGCGGCCGATATCGAGCGCGACCCGTGCGGCGGCAATTGCCGCCTTCGGAGCCGAAGCCGCCGGTTGGCCAACTTCCATATGAATGACATTGCCGCCTTCGGCTTCGATTCGCGCCGCAGCCGCCATCACGTCCATGACCATGAAGGGCGGCACGTTGCCTCGTTTGGACGGCGTCAGAAGGCTTTTTGCCTTGTCAGATCGGAACGTATCGAGCATTGAAAGTCTGCTATTCTCACGGAGCGGGAAATTTGGCTCAGCACCGACGGGTGCCGCTGTGCTGCCGCATTCAAAGGCTTGTTAGCCAGAGTTTTAGCACTGAAACCGCCTTTTCACCAACGCCTGACGCTGTCCAATGCCGCCGAAGCAGCCATGATGAACCGCCGCGTGAAATCACCCATCGCCAAGGCCGCGAACGCAAAATTTAGCGGCACGCCGTCCCGCTCGCTCGGCATGCGTGCCACGGCGCTCTTCACCTGCGCCACGCTCGTTGCGACATCGCTGCCGGTCGCCGCTCAAAAAGCAGATAGAGGCCCGCCGCTGCTGCGCGACGCGGAGACAGAGCAATTGCTGCGCGACTACACACGCCCGATCCTGCGCGTTGCCGGACTCGAGAAGCAGAACATTCAGGTCGTCATCATCAACGACAGCCAGTTCAATGCGTTTGTCGCCGACGGCCGACGGATTTTCGTCAATTACGGAGCGTTGCGCGATTCCCAGACGCCGAACCAGATCATTGGCGTGCTGGCGCATGAGACAGGCCATTTGGCCGGCGGTCATCTTTCGAAATTGCGCGAACAAATTTCGCAAACGCAAACTCAAATGATTATTGCGATGCTGCTCGGCATCGGGGCCGTCGTCGCCGGCGCGCGCGCGGGCGTCGGTGGAAATGCCGGCGCAGCTGCAATTGCAGCACCGCAAGCCGCCATCATGCGCACCATGCTGTCGTATCAGCGCGCTCAGGAAGAAAATGCCGACAAGGCTGGTGTGAAATTCCTCAACGCGACTGGCCAATCGGCAAAGGGCATGTACGAAACATTCAAACGTTTTTCCGAGCAGAGCCTTTATTCTGCGATGGGCACCGACCCATACAATATGTCGCATCCGATGCCTGCCGAGCGTGTCAGGGCGCTTGAGGAGTTGGCAAAATCGAGCCCCTATTGGGACAAGAAGGACGACCCTGCACTTCAGCTGCGCCACGACATGATGCGCGCGAAAGTTTCAGGATTCATGGAACGCGCCGATACGGTTTATCGCCGCTATCCGCTGACCGACGACACCTTGCCTGCGCGCTATGCACGCGCGATTGCTGGATATCGCCACGGCGATCTGCGCAACGCCATTATGCAGATCGACGCATTGATCAAAGTCCAACCAAACAACCCTTATTTCTACGAGTTAAAGGGACAGGCGTTGCTCGAAGGCGCAAAACCCCTCGAGGCCATCGCTCCGTTGCGCAAGGCCGTTCAACTGTCGAATAACGCCCCGCTCATCGAGATGTTACTTGGCCAGGCCCTCGTGGCGTCCGATAACAAGGCCTCCGCTGACGATGCCATATCGATTCTGAAGGCCGCATTGACGCGGGAACCTGAAGCAGCGATCGGCTACACCCAACTCGCCATGGCCTACGGCAAGAAGGGAAATCTCGCGGAGGCCGATCTCGCATCGGCACAGGCCGCCTTTCTTCGCGGCGATCAGAAGACAGCGCGCGAAATTGCGTCTCGCGCCAAAACAAGATTTGCTATCGGCACACCGGGTTGGGTCAAGGCCGACGACATCGTTAATACGAAGCCGCTAAAGAACTGAACCGACGAACCGGCCGTCCGGCCACACAAGCCTTGAAGGATTTTTTTATGCGCGCGTTTCGCTTTTTTGCACCTCTCGCCATTGCGGTTGCCATCTGCGGCGTGCCTGTCGCATCGAGCGCGCAAGATTTTTCCAATTCACAGCGCAGCGAGATCGAGAAGATCATCAAGAACTATATCGTGGCCAATCCTGAAGTGCTCGAGGAAATGACCGCCGAATTGTCGAAGCGCCAGGCCGTTGCGGAAGCCGCCAAGCATCAGGCCGCAGTCGCCAAGCACGCGGACGCGATCTTCAAGTCGCCACGCGGCGTGATCGTCGGTAATCCCAATGGCGACGTGAATTTCGTCGAGTTCTTCGATTACAATTGCGGTTACTGCAAAAAAGCCATGAGCGACATGCTCGATCTGATGAAATCGGACCCGAAGCTGCGCGTGGTGTTAAAGGAATTTCCCGTGCTCGGACCGGGGTCGATGGAGGCCGCACAGGTTGCCGTTGCGGTGCGCATGCAAGATCCGACCGGCAAGAAATATCTCGACTTCCATCAGAAGCTTTTGAGCAGCCGGGGTCAGGCCGACAAGGCGCGCGCGCTGGCAGCTGCCAAGGATGCGGGCCTGGACATGGCCAGGCTTGAGAAGGACATCACAAGTCCGGAAGTACGTGCGACCCTCGAAGAGAACTTCAAAATCGCCGAGGACATGGGCCTCAACGGCACGCCGAGCTATGTGATCGGCAAGGATGTGGTCGTCGGCGCTGTCGGGCTGGAAGGCCTTACCAAGAAAATCTCCGAAGCACGCTGCGGCAAGGCGGTCTGCTGAGACGGCACACCTGCTGCGACCGGCCTGTTTCGGCCGACTGCTCGCGCGATTCTTTAAGATTGGTTAACCAATGATTTCCGTATGTTCCATCGGCCTTTTCGTGAGTTTTGCGAAGGTCCGGGCAGTCGATCGATGCGGCGTTCAGGCTTCCATCCGAGCCGCTTGTTGCTTATAAACCGGCCAAAGCCGCGCTTGCCGCGCATTTTCTCGCCGACATTGCTGGATTTGGGTTTCGGATGGCAAAGACGATCTATGTGCTCAACGGGCCGAACCTTAATCTGCTCGGTACGCGTGAGCCGGAAACCTACGGCCATCACACATTGGCTGACGTCGAAAAGCTCTGTCACACTGCCGCCGCGCATTTCGGGCTGACGGCGGATTGCCGGCAGTCCAATCGCGAAGGCGAGTTGATCGACTTCGTTCATGAAGCCGGCGCCAAGAAAGCAGCAGGCATCATCATCAACGCGGGCGGATATTCGCACACCTCGATCGCGCTGCATGATGCGCTGGTCGGCGTAAAAATTCCGACCGTTGAAGTCCACGTCTCGAACATCTATGCGCGCGAGCGCTTCCGTCATCATTCGTTTGTCGCATCGGCGGCATTCGCAACGCTTTGCGGATTCGGCATCGAGGGCTATCGTCTGGCCATCAGCGGCCTTGCCGCGAAGCTCGGCGTCAACGCGAAACCCTGACACTCCACAATCGTATTTTTAGAAAGCTTCGGATCGAACATGGCCCGTCCGCCACAAGAACCATCCACTTCAAAAGCAAAGCCGAGCGACGAGCGCGAGCTTATCCGCGAACTCGCGGCCCTGCTGGATGAAACAAATCTCACCGAAATCGAGATCGAGCGTGCAGGCCTGCGCGTTCGCATCGCGCGCAATATCAGCATCGCAGCTGCTGCACCTGTCGCCGCCGCGCGACCTGCTGCAGCTCCTGCTGCGACGCCAGCGACTGCGCCGGCTCCGGCGGATATCGCCAAGCATCCCGGTGCTGTCCCCTCGCCGATGGTCGGCACGGCCTATCTTTCGTCGGAACCGGGCGCGAAGCCCTTCATCGACATCGGCAGCAAGGTGAAGGTCGGCGAGACGCTTCTGATTATCGAAGCCATGAAGACCATGAACCAGATTCCGTCTACGCGCGCGGGCACTGTCACGCAGATTCTCGTCGAGGACGGCCAGCCGGTTGAATACGGTGAGCCGCTCGTCATCATTGAATAACATTCCTTACCGTCAGGCGCCGCGATGTTCGACAAGATCCTGATTGCCAATCGCGGCGAGATTGCCCTGCGCGTTCTGCGCGCATGCAAAGAACTTGGCATCGCCACCGTCGCGGTGCATTCGACCGCCGACGCCAACGCCATGCATGTCCGCCTTGCGGATGAGAGCGTCTGCATCGGGCCGCCGCCGGCGAAAGACAGCTATCTCAACATCCCAGCCCTTTTGGCGGCTTGCGAAATCACAGGCGCGGACGCCGTGCATCCCGGCTACGGATTTCTGTCCGAGAATGCGCGCTTCGCGGAAATTCTCGCCGAACATAATCTGCATTTCATCGGCCCGAAGGCCGAACATATCCGCACCATGGGCGACAAGATCGAGGCCAAGAAAACTGCCAAGCGTCTCGGTATTCCTGTTGTGCCAGGCTCCGAGGGCGGTGTCGGTGCTGGTGACGACGCGATGGCAATCGCCCAAAAAATCGGCTTTCCGGTTCTCGTGAAAGCCGCCGCTGGCGGCGGTGGACGCGGCATGAAGGTCGCACCAACCGAAGCCGATCTGATGCTGGCGCTCTCGACCGCGAGCAACGAAGCCAAATCGGCCTTCGGCGACGGCTCGGTCTATCTGGAAAAATATCTCGGCAAGCCACGTCACATCGAAATTCAGATTCTCGGCGACGGTCGCGGCGGCGCCATTCATCTGGGCGAGCGCGATTGCTCGTTGCAGCGGCGTCACCAGAAAGTCTGGGAAGAAGGTCCGTCACCGATCATCAGCCCGGAGGCTCGCGCCAAGATCGGCGAAACATGCGCGAAGGCGATGCGCGACATGAAGTACCTCGGTGTCGGCACCATTGAGTTTCTTTACGAGGACGGCGAGTTCTATTTCATCGAAATGAACACCCGCATTCAGGTCGAACATCCAGTGACGGAAATGATCACCGGAATAGATTTGGTGATCGAGCAGATTCGGGTCGCCGCTGGCGGCGATCTGCCGTGCAGGCAGGAAGACATCGTCATCAACGGCCACGCGATCGAATGCCGGATCAACGCCGAAAACCCCGTGACCTTCCGGCCTTCGCCCGGCAAGATCTTGCAATATCATCCGCCGGGCGGCCTTGGCGTGCGGATCGATTCAGCCGTGTATCAAGGCTATGTCATTCCCCCCTATTACGACTCGCTCGTCGGCAAGTTGATCGTTCACGGCAAGACCCGCGGTGAATGCCTGATGCGGCTGCGCCGCGCACTCGACGAGATGGTAGTAGAAGGCATCGAGACGACACTGCCGCTGTTCCGCGCGCTGGTCCGAGAGCCGAACATTATCGACGGCGATTATCACATCCACTGGCTCGAACAGTATCTCGCCAAGGGCGACACCAAGGCGCATTGATCGGTATTAAAAGCCATCTGAGCCGGAACCAAATCCGCAGTTATGGGTTTTGCGATGCGCAAGGCTACACTCTTGGATTACCTAATTTTTGTTGGCGTCCGGTGACAGACGACGGGGCGCGGCGACGCTCAATTGGCCAGATCGTTCTTTTGACAGTGGGATTTCTTATCCTCGTTGCGATTAGCGTTGCGTCGGTCCTTCTCGTCAACAAGTCACGCGAAGACAGTGCCGGCGTCGTCCATACGGTCGAAGTCGAACAGCAGATTTCTGTCGTCTTGCTCGATCTGCGTCGCGCGGAAAGTGCTGCCCGCGGATACCTTTTGACAAGCAAACCTCAATTCTTCGGCGACTACGAAACCTCGGTCAAAGCGTCGTTGGCCAATGTCGATAAACTAGTCAGCCTTACAAGCGACAACTCCGTTCAGATCGCAAACAGCAAATTGCTGAAACCTGCCGTTGAAGCACGGATAGCCGAACTTGATCAGGCCGTGGATTTTGTGAAGCGCGGCGATCTCACCGGCGGCGTTGCAATGCTCCGCGACGGTAGCGGCGATATTGTCCGGCGTGTCGGTGAAATCGCCGCCACGATGCGCGCGGAGGAAGACAGCCTCTTCGTACAGAGAACGAAAACGACCGACCGAACGCAGTTGCTGGCGTCGATTGTCACAATTGCGGGTTCAGGTTTGGTTATCGCTCTTGCCGGCATTTCGATCTTTCTCGTTCGCCGCTCGGCCCGCGCGCGCGACGATGCCGAACAGCAGCTCCGCGACAACAATCTCAATCTGGAATCGGCCGTCGATGAGCGCACCGCCGATCTACGCGAGGCCAATGAGGAAATTCAACGCTTTGCCTACATCGTCAGCCACGACCTGCGCTCGCCGCTCGTCAACATCATGGGCTTCACCAGCGAACTCGACGAATTGCGGACTGACATCTTCAGCCGCATCGCACGCTACAGCCGCGCCGCCGGCGGCAATGCCGCGCCTCCCGAACCGCTAGGCGACACCAAATCCAACGAATCCGTAGAACTTGCAGCTGAAGATAAACAATTATCGCAGGATTTTTCCGAGGCGCTCGGCTTTATCAAATCGTCGATTGGAAAAATGGACCGGCTAATCTCGGCGATCTTGAATCTGACACGAGAAGGCCGACGGACATTCCACCCGGAAAAGATTGACACGCGCGGATTGATCGAAAACATCGTGTCGACCGTCGCGCATCAGGCGTCGGAAGCCAACGCGCAAATCAGGGTGGAGCCGCTGCCGGATATCGTCAGCGACCGTCTGTCGATGGAACAAATTTTTTCCAACCTGATCGACAACGCCCTGAAATATCTGCGCCCGAACGAGCCGGGTGACATTCTGGTTCGGGGACGGCATAAGCTCGGATTCGCCGTGTTTGAAGTCATCGACAACGGGCGCGGCATCGACGCCAAGGATCATCAGCGGATATTCGATTTGTTCCGCCGCGCTGGCCTTCAGGACAAGCAGGGCCAGGGAATCGGATTGGCACACGTCCGCGCCTTGATCCGGCGGCTCGGTGGAACCATCAACGTCGCATCGGAACTCGGTCGCGGAAGCACGTTTACGATTACGTTGCCCGCGCAGTGGAACTACGGGAATCAAGGAAGAGAAGCATGAGTTTGCCAGTCAAAATCATCATGATCGAGGATGACGAAGGCCACGCCCGTCTCATCGAGCGGAACATTCGCCGCTCCGGCGTCAACAACGAAATGATTCCGTTCACCAACGGTACAGATGCGGTGAATTATCTTTTCGGCAGCGATGGGTCCGGTATCGAACACAAAGATCAGGCGCTGCTTATTTTGCTCGATCTCAATCTTCCGGATATGACCGGCATCGACATTCTTAAACGCATCAAGGAAAACCGCCATATCAAATGCGCACCTGTCGTCGTGCTGACCACCACCGACGACGATCAGGAAATCAAGCGCTGCTATGAATTGGGTTGCAACGTCTACATTACCAAGCCTGTCAATTACGAAAGCTTCGCCAACGCCATTCGCCAACTCGGTCTTTTCTTTTCCGTCATCAAGGTTCCATCAGTCGCTTCATGACATCGGTTCCACCCAC
>JAYVYQ010000274.1:0-5540 GCA_043784125.1 Afipia sp. | reverse complement strand
TTCGGCGGCTACGACGAGGATGATTCTTACGGCTATTCGTCCGGTCCGGTTTACGCACCAGGTCCCGCCTACGGGTACGACGTCGGTCCACGATATTATCGTCGCGGCTATGGCGGCTATCGCGGCGGGTACTAAGCCACAGCGACAACTGGGCAGAGTTTGAATTCGGAAAACCTCCGGCGGAAAGAGCCGGGGGTTTTTCGACTCAATTAACGCGGATTTTGCCGCAAAAAGCTGCACCAATAGGGCTGTGCTGATTGTGACAAGGTGATAACGATGCCGCCGTGCAGGCGCAGCAACGAAGCAGCCATAGATGATTAGTGTCGTCATCCCCACGCAAGGCATCGAGCAGCCGGTCGTAGCCACCCTCGCCGCTCTCGTGCCTGGTGCGGCCGCCGGGATCGTGCGGGATGTCGTGCTTGTCGATCGTCCCGGTTCGGATGTCGTGGAGCGCGTTGCCGATTTCGCCGGTTGCCAATACTTGAAATTCGATGGATCTCGCTCGGCCGCGCTCGCCGCCGGCGCGCGCCAAACGCGTTCGCCCTGGCTCATGTTCCTTCCCGCTGGTGCCGTTCTGGATTCGGGATGGATCGACGAGGCCGCGCAGTTCATGCAAGGCGTCTCGAATAGCGGCCGGCAACGCGCAGGCGTCTTTCGTTATGCCCGCTCGCCCCATGAAGACATGAAAATCCGCCACCGCTTCCAACTGTTGACGCGGTTCATCTCCGGTCCTTCGCTCGATCAGGGACTGCTCATCGGCCGCGATCACTACGAACGCCTCGGCGGTTACGTGCCTGCCGCGCGCCGCGCGGAGGCAAAGTTAATCTCAAAACTTGGCCGAACCGAGCGCGCGGTATTACGGACGCGGATTTTCGTGGCAGCATAGCCAATAGTTGACTCCGTCAACAATATGCCGAAAGAATGCCCCATCAATAAGGTCGGGGCGCGCCGATGCCTGCAGGACAGGATTCAGACAAAAAATCGCGGATCGATGCGGTCCGGCACTTCAACCGATTCTACACCCACAAGATCGGGGTGCTGGAACAGCACCTGCTCGAAAGTCATTTCACGTTGACCGAAGCGCGCGTGCTTTTTGAACTCGCGCACCGTGATGCCGCCCTCGCTAAAGAGATCGGAGCCGAACTTGGCCTCGACCCCGGCTACCTCAGCCGTATCGTTCAGGCTTTCATGAAGATGGGGCTGGTGACACGTAAAGCGGTACCGTCGGATCGGAGGCAGTTCAAACTCGCACTAACCGCCAAAGGCAGACAAGCGTTCGACCGCCTCGACCGCACGTCGCATCAGGAAGTCGGGAAGTTGCTCGACGAACTGCCCGCTGAAGGCGAGCAGCGTCTGATCGATGCGATGAAAACAATCGAAGGCTTGCTGGGCGCGACTGCCGATCGACCCGCGCCAACATTACGCACTCATCGTCCCGGTGATATGGGCTGGGTCGTGCAGCAGCACGGACTGCTCTATGCGCAGGAATTCGATTGGGACATCTCGTTCGAGGGAATGGTTGCGGAGATTACCGCACAGTTTCTGAAAAACTTCGACCCGAAGCGCGAGCGCTGCTGGATTGCCGAAATGGATGGCCGGCAGGTTGGTTCTGTATTCCTTGTCAAACACTCAGACGACGTCGCAAAACTTCGTCTTCTGCTCCTCGATCCCGTGGGCCGCGGCATGGGCCTTGGCAAGCGACTCGTCGATGAATGCATCTCATTTGCGCGCCTATGCGGTTATCGCAAGATCACGCTTTGGACGCAGAGCATGCTGCTTCCCGCGCGGCGAATTTACGAAGCTGCCGGTTTTGTGCTTGTCGGGAGCGAACCCCACCGCAGCTTCGGGCACGATCTTGTCGGCGAGACTTGGGGGTTGGTTCTTTGAGGTGCGTCGTTCAGGACGGTACTGAATTAAGTCTTAGCGTTGCCGCGTTTCAGATGCTCATCCAGCCGCGGCATGATCTCGACGAAATTACAGGGCTTCGTTCGGTAATCGAGCTGATGGGCAAGAATGCCATCCCATCCGTCTCTGCACGCTCCGGGCGAGCCCGGCAGACAAAATATAAACGTCGCGCCCGCAACGCCGGCGGTCGCTCGGCTTTGGATCGTGGACATCCCGATCTTCGCATGACTCATCATGTGAAACGCAATCGAGAAGCCATCCATGCGTTTCTCGAACAGTGGTTCGACAGCTTCCGGCGTCACATCGCGGCCGGTAAATCCGGTGCCGCCGGTCGTCAACACCACATCGACGCCCGGATCCGCGATCCAGAGTTTCAATTTCGCCTGTATGGCTTCGACATCGTCGGAAACGATGTCCCGCGCGGCGAGCTTATGGCCGGCACCGGTCAGACGATCCGCAAGCGTGGTGCCGGACTTATCGTCGCCAAGAGAACGCGTGTCGGAAATCGTCAGCACCGCGATGTTGAGCGGAATGAACGGCTTTGTCTCCAGCGTGGACGACACGTCGCCTACTGGAACGTGTTGCAGGCTGCGACCGTGCCGTTCTGATAGCCGGTCATGAACCATTGCTTGCGCTGCGCAGCCGAGCCGTGGGTAAACGAATCCGGCACCACACGTCCTTGCGTCTGCCGCTGCAGCGTGTCGTCGCCGATGGCACTCGCCGTCTGCAACGCCGCGTCGATGTCGCCCGCCTCCAGGAAGCCCGGACGCTTTTTCGCTTCGCGGTTGACCCAGACGCCGGAGAAGCAATCCGCCTGCAGTTCGATCTTCACCTGGATGGCATTTGCGTCAGCCTTGCTGCCGGCTTGCTGCTGCATCGCCGTCGCCTTCGGCAGAATACCGAGCAAGTTCTGAATGTGGTGGCCAGCCTCATGCGCGATGATATAGGCAGCCGTGAATTTGCACGCGCTTCCCGAACAGCCGTGAAATTTCGTCTCGACCTCGCGGAAGAATCCAGTGTCGAGGAAAATCTGTTTGTCGGGCGGGCAATAAAACGGCCCCATTGCCGACTGCGCACTGCCGCAGCGACCGCCATTGGTGACGTTGCGGAACAACACGATGCGCGGACCGCGATAGGACTTTCCGTCAGCCTGGAAAATTTCCGTCCAGCGGTCGTCGATCTCGCCGAGCACGCCGGCAATCATGCTGCCCATCTCGTCGCTGGGCGCGCCGGCCTTTGCCGGAGCGGTGTTGCGATCGGATTGATAGGATGGTGACTGCTGTTGGCCACCGGTGAGAATTTCCGCGCCACCGATCAGGATGCGGGGGTCGATACCGACCGCCCAGCCGATCAGACCGAGCACGATCACTGTGCCGATGCCGAGACCGCCTCCCCCGCCCATCGGCAGACCGAACCCGCCGCCCATACCGCCGCCGCCTTCGTCGTCACGGCGATCGTCGATATTATCGCTGCGGCGGAAATCATCGTAACGCATCGGATTCTCCCAATCGGCGGCTTTTCAAAGCGACAACGCAGTGAGGCCGTGAAACGTTCAGTTAAGGATTCATACCGCGCTCGGCAATTGTTGCCTAGCGATAAAGGTAGCACCAATTAAGCGCATTTTTACCTTGGACCATCATGGTGATGAAAGTCGGATTTGTTGGTCCCGCGTCGCCGGCTGCGTCGCCTGAGTCAGAGTTTGAGTCATGGTTGTGTCGCGTCGCGGGGTGTCTGCAAAGGCACCCCGCACTAATTTTGAGTCTCCGTCGCCGTCCCGCATCATTGTGGGCGATTGCGTCGCTGAAATGTCGAAGCTGCCCGCCGGATCTGTCGATCTGGTGTTCGCAGACCCGCCATACAATCTTCAACTCAAGGGCGACCTGAAACGCCCTGACGAATCCCATGTCGACGCCGTCAATAACGACTGGGACAAGTTTTCATCCTTCGCTGCTTATGACGATTTCACCCGCGCATGGCTGCTTGCCTGCCGCCGTTTGCTGAAACCGTCAGGTACGTTGTGGGTGATCGGCTCCTATCACAACATTTTCCGCGTTGGCGCCATCATGCAGGACCTCGGCTTCTGGGTTCTCAATGACATCGTGTGGCGCAAGACCAATCCGATGCCGAATTTCCGCGGGCGTCGTTTCACAAACGCGCATGAGACGATGATCTGGGCCGCGCGCGACGAGAACGCGAAAGGCTACACGTTCAACTATGAAGCATTGAAAGCCGCGAACGAGGACGTGCAGGCACGCTCCGATTGGCTGATCCCGCTCTGCACCGGAGACGAGCGTCTCAAGGGCAAGGACGGCAAGAAGGTTCACCCGACACAGAAACCCGAAGGCCTGCTGGCGCGCGTGATCCTCTCCTCGTCGAAGCCCGGCGATCTGATTATCGATCCCTTCAACGGAACAGGCACGACCGGCGCAGTCGCCAAGCGTTTGGGCCGTAACTACATCGGCTTCGAGCGCGATCAGACTTACGCGAGCGCTGCCGAGAAGCGCATCGCATCGATCGAACCTTTTCCTGAAGCAACGCTCGCCCCCTTCATGACCGCACGCGGCGCGCCCCGCGTGGCCTTCTCCGAACTAGTCGAGCGCGGCATGATTACGCCCGGCACCAAACTGGTCGATTCCAAGAAGAAACACGGAGCCTTGGTGCGCGCCGACGGCGCGATCATGCTCGGAGACAAGGTCGGCTCGATCCACCGCATGGGCGCGCTGGCTCAAGGCGCGGAAGCCTGCAACGGCTGGACCTTCTGGCACATCGAGACCAAGAAGGGTCTGAGGCTGATCGACGAACTGCGCGCCGAAATTCGCAGCGAGATGGCACCGGCCTAACGGACCGGGCCTTCGCAGTTGCCCACTCGCACATCACATGCCATGACGCCTTGGTAACTGGGGCGTATCATGACTGTTCTCATCGCAGGTGGCGGAATCGGCGGGCTGACGCTCGCCCTCAGCCTTCATCAGATCGGCATCGACTGCCGCGTGTTCGAGAGCGTCGCGGAACTGAAACCGCTCGGTGTCGGCATCAATGTGCTGCCGCATGCCGTGCGCGAATTGATCGAACTTGGTCTCATGGACAAGCTCGATGCCGCAGGCGTGCGGACGAAAGAACTTTCCTATTTCTCGAAGGATGGCAAACCGATCTGGACCGAGCCGCGCGGCATCGAGGCCGGATACAAATGGCCGCAGATTTCGATTCACCGCGGCATCTTGCATCACATCCTGCTCGATGCGGTCAAAGAACGGCTCGGTGAAGATAGCGTTCTCACCAGCCATCATCTTGCAAGTTTCACCGACACACCAGACGGCGTCACCGCAAACTTCATCGACAAGGCCACGGGTAAGGATGCGGGCAGCTATCACGGCACGCTGCTGATCGCCGCCGACGGCGTGCACTCTTCGGTGCGCGAGAAATTATATCCGCAGGAAGGCCCGCCGCTCTGGAACGGTCGCATCCTCTGGCGCGGCATTACCGAGAGCGATAAATTTTTGTCCGGCCGCACCATGATTATGGCCGGTCACGAAATTCTGAAATTCGTCTGCTACACGATTTCCAACTCGCCGCTGCCGAACGGAAACTATCTGGTCAATTGGGTGGCCGAGCGTCATCTGCCGCCGACCTACAAA
>JAYVYQ010000273.1:0-8229 GCA_043784125.1 Afipia sp. | reverse complement strand
CAGCCAGCCGTTGCAGGTCGGCGTCGAAGGGTGCTGCGGCGTCCGAAACTGCAGGTGGTGGCGCTGGCGCTTGAACAGGAGCGCGCAGTTGCGGACGGGGTTGAGGTGGCTGCTGCTGTTGCTGCTGCTGCTGCTGTTCCGGGAAAAAGAACTGCGCGCGCGCCGGGGTTGCCCCAGCGAGGGCAGCAAAAACCAAGATGGCTGTGACGGCATGGCGCATGAAGGTCGCCATATGCCCGCTCATGGGGAGAGACGCAAGGCGTCCCCGGCGCTGAGGGCCGTCAGACTGCGGCGATTTCGCGGGCCGCCGCGATGGTGGCTTCAAGTCCGTGGGTGATCGGGATGCTGCCCAAAGCGCCCGGCGTCAGCCATCGTGCGTCATCCAACTCATCGTTCAATGCGACCTCATTGGCGACCCAGCGCGCCGCAAACGGCAGGATCACGAAATGGCCGTGCCCTCCGGTTTTGGCCGGCAACGCTTCGCGGAAACCCGCAAGGCCGATCACTTCGATCATAAGCCCGGTCTCTTCGCGCACCTCGCGCGCCAGCGCCTCGATCAGGCTTTCACCGAATTCCACGCGGCCACCGGGAAACGTATAGACGCCCTTCGAGGGTTCGCGCGCTCTGCGCACCAGCAGGATTTTGCCGTCGCGGAATATGCCCGCGCTGACGGCAAGCTGCGGACGATTGTTTGGCGCGTCGGTCACGCGCTTATTGTTTCATGATGGAATCGACATCGGCGGAATTGCCAGAGCCGTTGATCATCGAACCGGCCAATGTGACCAGCGGCTTGACCCAGCCGGTGGCCTGCTGGGCAAGGATGGCACGGGTGTGGTCCTGCTTGGCCTCACGCATTGCCGCGCCCACGGCCATCAAAATGGACGTCATGGTGCCGGTGAGGTTGTCGAACTCGGTCCGCAGAGCAGGGTCCGTCGAATCATAGGACATGATCGCCAGCTCACGGGCCTTGAAATTCGAGGCCGCGAAATGCTCGCGATAGCTGGTGGGCTGCCAGGTCAGAAAATCCGCCGCGCTTTCCGGAATGTCCGGAATCATTTCCAGAAGCATAATCGCCTCGTTGAAATGATTCAGGTAATCGGTCGCAAGGCCGGTATTGGGATTGATGTTGGCGTCCAGCAACAGGCGACGCCGCGCCTCCATGCCGGGGATATCGGCATCGTCGGCAAGGTCGTTGCTCCCAAGCGGCGCATTGGCAACTGCTGATCCCATCTTGGTCAGTGTTTACATTCAGAGTTAAGAGGGTCTGAACGGGCCGGGGCTTTCAGGGATATTCGCAGGAAATTTTGCATGTGTGGTCGTTACGTCATCACGTCGCCGCCGGAAGCGCTGCGGTACCTGTTTGGATATACCGACCAGCCGAACTTTCCGGCCCGGTACAATGTTGCGCCGACCCAGCCCGTGCCGGTGGTGATTCTGGAAAACGGCGAACGCCGCTTCAAGCTAATGCGCTGGGGGCTGTTGCCGTCATGGGTCAAGGACCCGAAAAAATTCGCGCTGGTGTTAAATGCGCGTTCCGAAACCGTTCTTGAGAAGCCGGCCTTCCGCAACGCCATGAAACGGCGGCGCTGTCTGATTCCGGCGGACGGCTACTATGAGTGGCAGACGTCGGCGGCGCGCAAGCGTCCGTACTTTAATCACGCAGCCGACGGGGCGCCGTTCGGCTTTGCGGGATTATCCGAGACATGGATCGGACCGAACGGCGAGGAGATGGACACGGTGGCCATCGTCACCGCTGCTGCGCCGCCCGACATGAGCGTTCTGCATCATCGCGTCCCCGTGACGATTGCACCCGGCGATTTCGACCGCTGGCTCGAAGGCAACGCGATGGATGCGGAGATGGCATCGACGTTGTTGATCGCGCCGCCGCAAGGCGCGTTCGTTTGGCACGAGGTCTCAATGGCTGTGAATCGGGTCGTCAATGACAGGCCGGAGTTGATCGTGCCGATCACGGCTGTGGAAGCAGCACTTGAGGATGCAACCGGCGCAAAGCCGAAAAAGAAAAAGACGCCGGCAAAAGACGTCGCTGCGCCAAAACCAAAAGCGCCGAAATGTTCGAGCGGCGGAGGGCAGGGCTCGCTGTTCTGAAGGCTCGCTGTTCTGATGTTATGACGCCAGTGCGCTACGGCGTCGGCTCGCGGCCATCCAGCCATTTCGCATAGACGATGCGCGGCTGCTCGTCGAAATCGAGTGTCTCGTAGAACGCCTGCGCGTGCGTGTTGCCTGCCCGCACCATCAGATTGAGCTTTTCGATGCCGTGTTCGCGCAGCCACGCTTCAGCCGCTGTCATGAGCGCGCGGCCATGCCCCTTCTTCCTGTGGGCTGGATCGACCGAAACATAATAGACGGCGCCGCGATGGCCATCATGACCGACCATGACGGATGCGACGATGGCTTTGCCGTCGCGCCCGATCAGCACGGTGGAATCCGGTCCCTTGAGCGCGCGTTTGAAATCCGCAGCGGGGTCGTTCCATGCGCGCGTGAGGTCGCATTTTTGCCAGAGCGCGATGACGTCTTTGGCATCGGCGTCTGCGGCCGGCGCGATAGCAAGGTTACTTGCAGGTCGTGTCGCTGTGTCTGTCATAGCACCTTCCCCGGATTGAGAATGTTGAGCGGGTCGAGCGTAGCCTTGATTGATCTCATGATCTGAAGCGCCACCGGATCTTTCACATGCGGGAGTTCGTCGCGCTTGAGTACGCCGATGCCGTGTTCGGCGGAAATCGATCCGTGATGTTTGGCGACGACAGCGTGAACTGCGTCATTCATCTCATGCCAGCGCGCGCGATATTTTTCCGTGTCGGCGCCAACCGGCTGGCTGACATTGTAGTGAATGTTGCCGTCACCTAGATGGCCGAAGGCAAACGGCCGCGCGCCGGGAATCAGTTTCTCGACGGCGGCATCTGCCTCCGCAAGAAATGCCGGTACGGCGGCGACCGGCACAGAAATGTCGTGCTTGATCGAACCGCCTTCGGGCTTCTGCGCGGGCGAGACGACTTCGCGCAGTTTCCAGAACGCATTGCGCTGATCGAGATTGGCAGCGATCACCGCGTCCTCGACGATACCGTCTTCCATGCCTTTCTCGAGAATGGTTTCGATGGTGCTGCGGGCATCGTCGCGCGGCGAAGAAATTTCCATCAGCACGTACCACGCATGCGGCTCGGCCAGCGGCGCGCGAATGGAAGGTCCGTGTTTCACGCAAAAGTCGATGGCGATCTGCGGAATCAACTCGAAGCTGGTGAGACTGGCCGCCGCCGTGTTGCGCGACAGGTCAAGCAACCTCAATGCGTCGGCAGGCGAGGCAATCGCGGCGAACGCGGTCTCGGTCGAGCGCGGTTTTGGAAACAGTTTGAGCGTTGCTGCGGTGATGAACCCAAGCGTGCCTTCGGAACCGACAAACAGATCGCGCAGATCGTAGCCGGTGTTGTCCTTCTTCAGGCTGGAGAGGCCATGCATTATGCGTCCGTCGGCCAGCACGACTTCGAGGCCGAGCACGAGATCGCGGGCTACGCCGTAAGCCAGCGCCGCGATGCCGCCCGCATTGGTTGAGAGATTGCCGCCGATGGTGCAACTCCCTTCTGCGCCCAGCGACAGCGGAAACAGCCGATCGGCGTCCGACGCTTTGGTTTGAGCGTTCGCAAGAATGACCCCGGCTTCCACCGTCATGGTGTTGGATTGCGTATCGATGCTGCGAATTTTGTCGAGCCTGCGCATCGAGACGATGATCTCGCCATGCTGCGGGGTCTGTCCGCCGACCAGGCCGGTGTTGCCGCCTTGGGGAACGAGCGCGGTTTTCGTCTCTGTCGCGAGTTTGCAGATCGCCGCGACTTCCGCGGTCGAACCCGGCCGCAACACCATCGGCGAGCGTCCCTGGAACAGACCGCGATCCTCGACCAGATATGGCGCGATGTCATGCGCATCGGTCACGGCGTATTTGCCGCCGACAATCGCGGCAAAACGCGACAGCACGTCCGGTGTGATCGACGGCAGCGGCTGAACGATATTCACGGTCTCGTCCTCAAGTCTGCGGAACTGCGGCGCGGCGCAGCCGGTCGTTGATCGCCTCGCCCAATCCCGTCTCCGGAATTGGCATCACCGCAATGCCGCGCGCACCTTTGGTGTCCAGCGCGCGCAGAAAACTGAACAGATTCGCGGCGGCCTCCACCAGATCGCCCTGTTGGGACAAATTCATGACACCGGCCGCATTTTCCGTCGCCGGCGCGTTCGGGCCGAAAGCCAGCAGCACTTCGCCGGATTCAATCGTTCGCGCATTGAGCCGCACAGGCGTGCGCGGCGCATAATGCGAGGCGAGCATGCCGGGTGCGAGTGGTGACGATTTGTCCGCGTCATCCTCCGGCAACCGCATCAACGCTTCGCCGAGAACATGTTCGATCTCGGCGCGGGGAACACCGCCGGGCCGCAGCAGCAGCGGCCGATCAAAGCAGCCGACAATAGTGGATTCAACTCCAACCGACACCGGCCCGCCATCGACGATGAGATCGATGCGTCCGTCGAGATCGGCCAACACATGCGCGGCGGTGGTCGGCGAAACATGCCCGGATAAATTGGCGGACGGCGCGACCACAGGTTTTCCGAACGCGCGCAGAATTGCCTGCGTCACCGGATGCGCCGGTACGCGCACCGCAATGGTGTCGAGGCCGGCCATTGCCAGATCGGAAACAGGACACCCGCTCGCCTTCGGCAGCACCAGCGTCAGCGGTCCGGGCCAAAAGGCTTCAGCCAGCCGAAGACTGCGCGCGTCGAACCGTGCAATCGCCTTTGCGGCCGCAAGATTGGCGACATGCGCGATCAGCGGATTGAACGATGGCCGCCCTTTCGCCTCGTAAAGCCGCGCGACCGCCCGCGCATCGGTGGCGTCGGCGCCGAGCCCGTACACCGTCTCGGTCGGGAATCCGACCAGACCGCCACCGCTGAGGCATCGCGCGGCGGCGTCGGCAGCGCCTGAATCGGCGGCAATAATTTTCGTGGTGAGACCAAGCTTCATTCAGGGCTTCCAGCACGGTGAATACGCGGGATTCGCCCCTTATACCGCTTCTTGCGGCGGACGAGGGCCGACGCTATACCGCCTCGGTGTCGGAGTGTGGCTCAGTCCGGTAGAGCACTGCGTTCGGGACGCAGGGGTCGCAGGTTCAAATCCTGCCACTCCGACCAATAAAATCAATGGCTTAGCAGTCATCTTGTCAGCCGATTTTCCGTTGTGCCAATGAAATGCCAATGATATCCGTTCGCGGTCTGTACCCGATCGCTCGAGCTGCCGTCTGCAAATGGTCAGGGTGATGATGGCCGTAGACCCGCTCCAGAACCTCGACAGACATACCTAGGAAGCCAGCGGCTTCCCACTTATCGACGCCAGCCTGCATCAGCCACGTCGCCGCCGTATGACGAAGTGTATGGGCTGTTATCCTGTCTTCGAAGCCCGCAAGAGCCACCGCGCTTCGGAAGGAAGCTTTCACTGATTTGACGGGTTCGCCGTTCCATTCCACGACGTACTTGAAAGCAATCCGTTTTGCTTTCCAGCGTCGCAAATGGGCGAGCAACCGCGGTGGTATCGGAACGGGCGGCTGTCGTTTCTTAGTAAGGCGTCGCCCTTCGGCTCGCCGATAAAAGATGCCATTATCGAGATCGACAAACGATCGACCTTCACCACGTTCGAACGACGCGCTTGCGACAGCCGACGCTCGCGTGCCGGTGTACAGCGCCACGAGTATAAAGCGTGCAAGATGACGCAATGGGCGACGTTCGGTGGCGATGCGGTCGCCCTTGTTAGGGCCGCGATGGACAGTTTGGAACTCCCGGGCCGTCCAGCATGCGTACAAGAGGCGTGCCGCTTCTTGGCGCGTCAACCAACGGTCACCCGCATCGCCCTTGGCTGGTAAAACGACGCGTATAGTTTCACGATGATGACCTTCGCGGCCGTGATGATTGATCGCGGCGCGTAAGTCCTCCAGCTCCCTTCGTGCTGCTCCGTTGCTTCCTCTGTATCTTGCGTACTCACGACAACTATCGCCATTTACCTCTGCTAGCGATTTCAAACCCCAGAATTCATTAAGGCGCTCTAGTCGCCCAAAGATCTCGATCGCGTCAGGATGATTCAGAAGGTCTTTGTCATCGACATATATGGAGAGAACATCCGCAACCGGAATCTGCTCTATATCGAGTCGTTTCCGGACGGGTTGGTGTTTTTGCCCGATATAATCGGCGAGGAATTTCTCAGCTTCTTGAGTTTCATGCGCAAAGCATCCCGTGGTGATGGATTTCCCTCTGTCGAGGACCACCCATGCTGATTTGCGCTTGATGCTTCCGTCTTTTCTTTTGAGGTCGGGACGAAGCCAAAGTCTTGCTCGTTTCGCTTTACGCGGCATAGTTCTCGCATCCTTTCGATTGCGTTGAGTGAGACAAAATGTTTACCGGCGATTTTTTCGATCACGAGACGGCCGCGTTCGGCTTCGCGGCGAAGCCCCGATGCGGTCATTGATCCGTCTGGAAAAGCTATCGATGCTGCCAATTACAGTCGAAGAGGCGCATCGCGATCATATTCCTGAGCTATCCGCTCAATTGCCATATCGAAGCCTTCCAGAAACCTTGCGGCTTCAAGTTGGAATGCGACTGGACAATTTCTCAGTCAGGGGATCAAGACAGCTACTCAGTCAGGCAAGGCTGAGCGTGCTGTGCTCTATGAGAATGCAAAGAAGCTCCGCGACAAAGGCGGCCAAGTTATCATCGATATGATTGATCAGAATGGATTATCGATGAGCTCTGGAGATATGCTTAGTTCAGATCCAGACTATTTAGAAATAGATCGCATAATCTGGAGCAAAGAGGGGCGAGCCGCGGCTATTGCAGCAACTGACCAAGGACTACCAGCGTTAGCCGGGATTGAACCTCAAATCTGCGCTTCGTTGGGCAAGCGCTACCGTCCGCAAAACAGCGGTACCGTAAACGCTGGGTATCTGACAGCGGGGCTAATGCGCCACTTGGGTTATATTGAGAACGGCCAAGGGAACATGCCTGATGGGAGCGTTGCTAAGACTGCCATGAAATGGAAACTTCGGTCATCGTAACGGACTACTTGCATTCACGATGGGCGCGTCGGACATTCATAGAGCGATCATAACCTTCAGAAATGAATCAGAAGACTGATAAGCAAACACTAAAAAACTATCCAGTTGCCGACTGATAAGGAAACTGCCGCTTCACAGGTTAGCCTAACATTTGGGTGTCGCCACATATTGAGATGGCTTGGCCCGAAATTGTTCGTCCCTTCGGGCTGCACATAAAGACGATCTGATCAGCGATTTGCTGCGGCGTAACGTAATCCTTGATAGACGTGTAGGAAAACGCAGTTTCTTCCATCTCGGCGAAAGAGATGCCGCGTTGCTGCGCCTTGGATTCAAGGACCCGCCTCTGTCGATCGCCTGCGACAAGTCCAGGCAAGATCGCGTTAACCCGGATGTTGTCCGGTCCTAGCTCGATCGAGAGGGACTTTGTGAATCCGATTACGCCCCATTTTGCCGCGGCATAAGGTGCACGCATCGCAAATCCCAATCGCCCGGCCGCAGACGAAATATTGACGATCGACGCATTCTTACTTTCGCGCAACAGCGGTATGGCCAGCCTAGTGCAATTGAATTGCCCGGTCAGACAGATGTCTAGGCAACGCTCCCAATCTTCCGGATTCATATCTTCAACCTTGGAAGTCGGTCCAGCTACTCCTGCATTGTTTACAAGAACATCAAGGCCACCGAGCGCACTTATCGTTGATGAGAACAAACGGTTTACGGCTGCGCGATGAGAGACATCGCAAGCTGTCTGAGTTAGCAAAGGGTCGCTATGACGCAGCGCAGATAGTGCGGCTGTATCGACGTCGCAGACGTGAACCTTGGCGTCTTCAGATGCAAATGCGCGTGCAATCGCAAGCCCAATTCCGTTTGCACCCGCAGTCACGAGCACTCGTAATCCGTTGATGGCGAGATCCATTGCGTTTCCTGACGCTTATTCCGTGAGGCCACCGCGCGACAAGATAACTTTCGCCGCGTTGTTTATGTCTGCGCTTATTCCCGCGCTCGCGCCTGCTTCGTCGCCCGCCTTTATTGCGGCGAGCACTTTGGCGTGAAATCGTACGGCGTCTCCTTTTGCAAGCCGCTCTGGATGGGCGCGGAGATCGAGATTGATAACCGGCCCTGCCTTGAGCCA
>JAYVYQ010000272.1:0-6604 GCA_043784125.1 Afipia sp. | reverse complement strand
GCGCCGGGATCGGCGAAGAAGCCGGTTGCGACAACCGCACCCGCCGCTCCTGCCGCAGCCGACAACACGGCCGCAACACCCGCATCCGGCGACAAACCGATCCGCTCGGTCGGCCCGACATTCATTCCGGCGCGCTAATCAGCCTTCAAACGCTTCCGCAGACCCGCTGCCGGATTTCGTCACCAGCGAATGATCGGGCGAGGGCGCGCTTTTTCCGGAATCGCGAAACTTGTTGACGATGGGGTAGCGGCGATCGCGGCCGAAATTTTTGCGCGTGACCTTCACGCCCGGCGCCGCCTGACGCCGCTTGTATTCGGCGACGTTCAGCAATCGCTCGATCCGCACCACCGTGTCGTGGTTGTAACCCTCCGCGATGATCGACGCCAAAGTCTGCTCGCGCTCGACAAGGCGTTCGAGAATGCCATCGAGAATGTCATAGGGCGGCAGCGAATCCTGATCGGTCTGGTTCTCGCGCAATTCCGCCGTCGGCGGCCGCGTGATGATGTTCGGCGGAATGACTTCGCCGGATGGGCCGAGCGCGCCTTCGGGCTTCCAGCTGTTGCGCAATGTTGAGAGGCGAAACACTTCGGTCTTATAAATGTCCTTGATGGGATTAAAGCCGCCATTCATGTCGCCGTACAGCGTGGCGTAGCCGACCGACATTTCCGACTTGTTGCCCGTCGTCACCAGCATCGCGCCGGTTTTATTGGACATCGCCATCAGCAACACGCCGCGCGTGCGGGCCTGAAGATTTTCTTCGGTGACATCGCGCGGCAAGCCTTTGAAGGTCGCGGCAAGGATTCCCTCAAAGCCTTCGACCGCGGGTGCAATCGGCAGCACTTCGTATTTGAAGCCGAGCGCTTTGGCGAGCTTGCCCGCGTCGTCGAGCGAGACTTGCGCGGTGAATTGATAAGGCAGCATCACGCCGCGCACCTTGTCGGCGCCGAGTGCATCGACCGCAATTGCGGCGCACAGCGCCGAGTCGATGCCGCCTGACACCCCGAGCAACACGCCGGGAAATCCGGTCTTGGTGACGTAATCGCGCAATCCCAAGACGCAGGCGGCGTAATCGGCTTTATCGCCGTCCAGCAATGGCGCGACCGGCCCCTTGCAGGTCCAGCCGCCCGCGCCCTTGGTCCATTTGACCGTCGTGATACTTTCAACGAACGATGGCAATTGAAATGCCAGCGACTTATCCGCGTTCAAGCCGAACGACGAGCCGTCGAACACCAGCTCGTCCTGTCCGCCGACTTCGTTGACATAGATCAGCGGCAAATGGCTCTCAGTGACGCGCGCCACCGACACCAACATCCGCATGTCGTATTTCTCGCGCGTGTAAGGCGAGCCGTTCGGCACGATCAGAATTTCCGCGCCGGTCTCGTGCAGGCATTCGACGACGTTTTCATAGTCGGCGGATTCTTCCATCCACGTGTCTTCGCAGATGGGAATGCCCACGCGTACACCCCGAATTGTAACGGGGCCAGATACCGGCCCGCGCGCGAACACGCGCTTTTCATCGAACACCCCGTAATTGGGAAGATTGACCTTGAAGCGGATCGCCGCGATGCGCCCGCCGTCGAGCAGCGCGCAGGCATTGTAGAGTTTGCCGTCATCGACCCAGGGCGTGCCGATCAGCATCGCGGGGCCGCCGTCAGCGGTCTCTCGCGCCAGCGTCTCGATCTCGGCGCGGCACGCCGCCTGAAACGCGGGCTTGAGAACCAGATCTTCGGGCGGATAGCCGGCGATGAACAATTCGGTCAGCACGACAACGTCAGCGCCATCGCTCTTGGCCTGCGCGCGCGCGGCGCGCGCTTTCGCAGCATTGCCTTTGAGGTCGCCGACAACCGGATTGAGTTGCGCGAGCGTGACGGTGAACTGCTTGGTGTCGGCCATGAGACCTTTTAGCGCGACGGAGCATAACTCCGCAATTGCCGTAACCTTTAAAGCCTGAGCGGAACGCGCGCTCTTCGTTCAGTTGGGGCGGAATTTCCACGATGCGTTGGCTTGTCTTATCGCTATAGGCAATTTAATGAAGTTGAGCTTCTTAAAGCCCCTTTTATTTGGGTGTTTTTATGCTGCGTATATCTCCGACGGGCTGGATTGCGATCGCGATCGCCCTGTTTCCGTCATCGGCGATCTGTCAGAATCTCGAAGCGACGAAAATTCGCCTCGTCTATGCAGACTCGTTCGATCGCATCGAGCCCGACCCGCTAAAAAACATTACCGTGACTAATCAGATGACATTGTCTCTTAAGCGGGAAGTAAGATCAGTGAGCAATGGAATGCCGCAGCTGGCAAGCAACAGTGGGGATGGAAGGTCGGCTCGACTTTGGGTCAGGGATGGCGCGTTGCCGGACCGAATACATTGGTAAGGATCGATCAATTCCCCAACGATACGCGCACCATGAGAATCGTCGTATCGGGGAAAAACTGCACACTCACCATCGCCGACACGCTGAAAAACGGTGCAAAGTATTTTGTGCGCCCGATGTTGTCGCAACAGGGGAAAGCAGGTCACTACAGCAGGATGACCACCTTGGATCCCCATTGCAGCATTGAGTGACTGCGTATCGGCCAGCGTACCCTTACACAGTCAAATAAGGCCCATGCGCTCGGCGATGGCGAACAGCCACGCGATCAGAGCGAGCACAAGCGTCACGCCCACGGCCGCCGAGCCCATATCCTTGACGCGGCCGATTTGCTTGTCGTGATCCGTCGTCAGGCGGTCGGCCAGCTTTTCGATGGCTGTATTGAGAAGTTCGACCACCATCACCAGCAACACGGTGAAGATCAATTGGATCTTGCGCTCGGGAGTGACCCCGACGATCAATGCAAGCGGTACCGCTATAACGAGTGCGGTGACCTCTTCGCGGAAAGCCTGTTCGGAACGGAAAGCAAAGATCAATCCGTTCCGGCTATGGATGGTCGCGCTCCACATGCGCGACAGCACCTTGCGAACCATCAGAAACCCGCGACGGCCGGCATCGGCTTGGCGTTGCCGACGCGTTCCTGCTTCAGCAGTTCGGCGATCAGGAAAGCCATATCGATGGATTGCTCGGCATTGAGACGCGGATCGCAGACCGTGTGATAGCGGTCGTTGAGGTCCTCGTCGGTGATCGCGCGCGCGCCGCCGATGCACTCGGTCACGTCCTGCCCGGTCATCTCCAGATGCACGCCACCGGCATGCGTTCCCTCAGTGGCGTGAATTGTGAAGAACGATTTCACCTCGCCGATCACGCGGTCGAACGGACGAGTCTTGTAGCCCGAGGTCGATGTGATGGTGTTGCCGTGCATCGGATCGCACGACCAGACCACGGAACGTCCCTCGCGCTGCACGGCGCGGATGAGCTGCGGCAGATGCGCGTCGATCTTGTCCGAACCGAAGCGATTGATGAGCGTGAGACGGCCCGGCTCGTTCTCAGGATTGAGCACGTCGATCAGCTTGATGAGTTCATCAGGCTTCAGCGACGGGCCGCATTTCAGGCCGATCGGATTTTTGATGCCGCGGAAATATTCGACATGGCCGTGATCGAGCTGACGCGTGCGATCGCCGATCCAGATCATGTGGCCCGATGTGGCGTACCAGTCGCCGGTCGTGGAATCGACGCGGGTGAAGGCCTGCTCGTAGCCCAGCAGCAGCGCTTCATGGCTGGTGTAGAAATCGGTGGCGCGCAATTCCGGATGGCTCTCAAGATCGAGACCGCACGCCTGCATGAAATTCAGCGCGTCGGAAATGCGATCCGCCAGTTCCTTGTAACGGCGCGACTGCGGCGAATCCTTCAGGAAGCCGAGCATCCACTGATGCACGCTTCCCAAGTTTGCAAAGCCGCCGGTCGCGAACGCGCGCAACAAATTCAGCGTCGCCGCCGACTGCCGATACGCCATCAACTGGCGCTGCGGATCGGGAATGCGCGATTCCTTCGTGAACGCCATGTCGTTGACGATGTCGCCGCGATAGCTCGGCAACTCAACATCGCCCTGCTTTTCCATCGGCGACGAACGCGGTTTGGCGAATTGTCCGGCGATGCGGCCGACCTTCACCACCGGCATCCCGGCGGCATAGGTCATCACGACCGACATTTGCAGAAGGACGCGGAAGAAATCGCGAATGTTGTTGGCGCCGTGTTCGGCGAAGCTCTCGGCGCAATCGCCGCCCTGCAGCAGGAAGGCTTCGCCGTTGGCGACGCGCGCCAGCGACTTCTTCAGATTGCGCGCCTCACCCGCAAAAACCAGCGGCGGGAACGTCGCGAGCTGCGCCTCGACACCCGCAAGCGCCTTCGCGTCGGGATAATCCGGCACCTGCAGAACTGGCTTCTTGCGCCAGCTATCGGGCGTCCACCGCTCGGACATGGCAAAAACTCCTGAAACAAAGCCTGTGTGATAGCGCGGGGTTATACACAGGCTCTCGCCCTCATGCCAGTTGCAATTCGGCTAAACGATTCAAGAGCTTGGGCGTTGTGACGCATCAACCACGAGAGCGAGCGATGACGGGTGCCCTACTCCGCCGCCTGCCGCACATGACGCGAGGTCGGCGTGCGCATGGTGACGAGTTCTTCGGCGGAGGTCGGATGCACCGCGAAGGTGGCGTCGAAATCCGCCTTGGTGGCCTTCATCTTGATCGCGATTCCGACCACCTGAATGATCTCGGCGGCATCGGACGAGACGATGTGGCAGCCGAGAATCCGGTCGGACGCGCCATCGACGATCAGCTTCATCAGCACGCGGCTGGTGTTGCCCGACAGCGTCGCCTTGATCGGCTTGAAGTTGGCCTTGTAGATATCGACGTGGGTGTATTGCGCGCGCGCCTCGCCTTCGGTGAGGCCCACGGTGCCGACCTGCGGCTGTGAAAACACGGCGGTGGGAATATCGGCATGGTCGACGCGCGTCAGCCGTCCACCGAACACGCTGTCGGCAAAGGCATGACCCTCGCGGATCGCGACCGGCGTGAGATTGACCCGATGGGTGACGTCACCCACCGCGTAGATGTTCGGCACCGAGGTTTGGGAGAACTCATTGACCGCGACGCCACCGTTCACCGGATTGAGCGTGACGCCCGCCTTCTCCAACCCAAGACCCTTGACGTTCGGGTGGCGGCCGATGGCGAACATCACCTGATCCGCCGCCACGCTCGATCCATTCGACAGATGCGCGGTGAACGCCTCGCCATGCTTGTCGACTTTTGCCACATGGCATTCGGTGAGAATTGTGATGCCTTCATTTTCCATTTCGCCGCGCACATGCGCGCGCACGTCTTCGTCGAAGCCGCGCAGGATGTTCTCGCCGCGATAGATCAGCGTCACGTCAGAACCGAATCCCGCAAAGATGCAGGCAAATTCCAGCGCGATGTAGCCGCCGCCCTGGATCACGATGCGCTTGGGCAACTTGGATAAATGAAACACCTCATTGGATGAGATGACGTGCTCGATGCCGGGAATGGTTGCGCCATGATTGGGTGCGCCGCCGGTTGCAATCAGAACGTACTTCGCATTGACCTTTTCGCCCGTGGCAAGACGCAGCGCATGTGCGTCTTCCATCACCGCGCGCGTCTTGACGATTGTGGCGCCGGACTTCTCGACATTGGCGGTGTAGGCCGCCTCCAGCCGCGCGATTTCCTTGTCCTTGTTGGCGATCAAGGTCGGCCAGTCGAAGGTCGCGGACGGAATGCTCCAGCCGAAACCCGCCGCATCTTCGATCTCCTGATGGATATGCGAGGCATAGACCATCAGCTTCTTGGGCACGCAGCCGCAGATCACGCAGGTGCCACCCATGCGGTATTCTTCCGCGACGACGACCTTCGCACCATGACCGGCAGCGATACGGGCGGCACGCACGCCGCCCGAACCTCCACCGATGACGAAAAGATCGACGTCGAGATCAGCCATCGAGATACTAGCCAGAGACGGGCTTGCCCCGCGCCTTCATTTCAGCACGAAGCTTGGTGTTGATTTCTTCGGTGATTTTCTGCGCCCACTCGCCCATATAAATGCGGCTCTGGTTGAAGGCTTCGGGTTCTGCGTCGATCACCTTCTTGCCGAGCGGCGACTTGTAGAATGTCGCGATATCCTTCAGCTCCTGCTCGGTGAAAGCATTGGCGTAAATCTTCGCCATCTGCTCGCCGATTTCCTGCTCACGGCCGGTCATATCCTTGACAACCTTTGCGGCAGCTTCGTCGAGGTCCTTCTGCAGGTTAAGATTGCTCTGGAGTATGGAATCCTTGACTCGCTGCGTGAGACCCGGAATAGCGCCCTGATAGATCGCAGAGACATTCTTGGCGACCAGAATTTCCTTCGCCGAGGCCAGCGCACCAGCGGAAACGGGCTTCAGCGGCTCGGACTTCGGCGCCTGAGCCATCGCGCCGGTAACTGCGATGCCCAGTGCGGCAACAGCCGCAAGCAATGTGTGCGAAAGTTTCTTCATTCCAATTCTCCTCAATTGCGGCGCGACGGCCGTTCAACAATACGAATTCCGTTGGCTCCGGCGAGCACGGCTGTGCTGGCAAGGCCGATGAATAACCCATGCTCCACAACGCCAGGAATTGAACTTAATGACATGGCCAATTGTGGGGAATCGGGTATCCGCCCAAGCCGGGCGTCGAGTATCCAGT
>JAYVYQ010000271.1:0-4109 GCA_043784125.1 Afipia sp. | reverse complement strand
CGCATAAAGCACCGCCGAAAGCGCCAGCGTCAGATCTGGCTTTCTCTGCATCAGCCAGAGGATCAGCGGCAGGAACAGCATCAACACAATATAGAGCGGCAGCACATCCATGTTGACGGGGCGGAATTTGAGAAGCAATGCCTGCACGATCATGACATCGGGCTGCTTGAGAAAATCGAGAATGCCCATTTCTTCGCTGTAGAGCGGATTGTCGAACCGGGCCGCGAGATACGAGATTTCGGCGAGGTAGATCGTGAACAAAAACACATGCGCAACATAAATCTGCCAGACGCGCTTGAAGATGCGCGCGCTCGCGATCACGAGGCCACGGTCCTGCATGGCGCGGCTGTAAACGAAAGCCGCCGTATAGCCGGAGATGAAAATGAAAATCTCGGTTGCGTCGCTGAAACCGTAATTCCGGATGGTGAACCAGGTCAGGACATTGGTGGGAAGGTGGTCGATAAATATCAGCCACAGCGCAAAGCCGCGGAAGAGATCCAGCCGCAGTTCACGTTCGCCGGCGGCGACCGGAAGAGCGATGCTCTTCGCGGCCGAAGCGGCCTCTCCACCGGGCATCTCGGTCGTGGCAATCGTCATGCGAAACTGGCGCCCTGCATTCTCTTGAATCTTACGAAAGATCGGGTGCCCCCGCAAATTGCATTCGTCGCGGACAACCACAAAGCTGCCCCTACGCAACCGCCCCGAAGCCCGGTATGATCGCAATGGATCGGGAAAGGCCGCATGTATCGCGCCGTAACACGCCAAATTGAAGTCGTGGTGGAACCGAGCTTTTTGCCGGAACGCTCCTCGGCGGAGCATGGGCGGTTTTTCTGGGCCTATACGGTCGTCATCTTCAATTCAGGCCAGGAGACTGTTCAGCTCAAAACCAGGCACTGGATCATCACCGACGGGACCGGCCGAAATCAGGAGATGCGTGGCGAAGGTGTCGTCGGAGAGCAGCCTGTTCTGGCCCCCGGCGAGCGCTTTGAATACACCAGCGGTGTGCCGCTCCCGACCGCATCGGGCTTCATGACCGGCAGCTACCAGATGATGACACAGAGCGGCGAGCCGTTCGACATCGATATTCCGGCGTTCTCGCTGGACAGTCCGGGGCACCGCCGTACGCTGAACTAAACCCTAGCCGGCCTTCTCGACTCCGGCCTCTTCGGGCGTGAATTCATAGACCGAGCTGCAGAATTCGCAGGTGACGACAACCTTGCCATTCTCGACCATATCGGCGCGGTCGTTCGGCGCAAAACTCGCCAGCATTCCCGAAACTGCATCCCGCGAACACGAGCATTGCGCACGCACCTCCTGCATCGGAAACACCCGCACGCCGCGTTCGTGAAAAAGCCTGAACAGCAATCGCTCGCCCGATAAATCCGGGTCGATCAGTTCGACATCCTCAATGGTGCCAAACAGTGACTGGCTTTCCGCCCATGCATCGTCGTCCGGCACAATATGCGCTGCTATTCCCTCCGGCAGATCGCCGGGATGCATGTCGGCTTGTCGCGCACGTTCTGGCGCTTTCGGAAGAAACTGCATCAGCATGCCGCCGCCGCGCCAGCGATGCTTCGGCCCGTCACCGCCCCGGAATTCTTCTCCGACCGCAAGCCGCGCGCGCGTCGGAATCTGCTCGGAGCGCAGAAAATACTCATGCGCCGCATCTTCGAGATCACCACCGTCCAATGCGACCAACCCTTGATAACGGCTCATGTCCGCGCCCTGATCGATGGTCATCGCAAGATGACCATGTCCGAGCAAATCCGCCGAATTCTGCCCGTCCTTCAATTTGCTTGCGTCGAAACGTGCATAGGCACGCAGCCGATCCGGCGCATTAAAATCGACCACGATCAGGGACACGGGCCCGTCGGTCTGCGTCTGCAGGATGAACCGCCCGTCGAATTTCAGCGTCGAGCCCAGCAATGTGGTGAGCACAATGGCTTCGCCGAGTAATTTTCCGACGGGTGCGGGGTAATCGTGCTTGGTCAGAATTTCGTCGAGCGAGGGACCCATACGCGTCAAGCGTCCGCGGACGTCGAGCGCACTCACCTCAAAGGGCAGCACAGCGTCGTCAACCGGCGTGGCGGAGGGTGCGCGTATCGGCGTCTCGGAAGTCATGATAAGGGCGGTCTCTCGGGTTGGAAATTCGGCGTCAGATCAAGGGATGACTACGCCGGATGAAATTTCAACAGAGGCAGCACGTCGCCACAATCGGCGACTGTCTCCACAATATAGGTTCGTTCGCTGGGGAAAAAAGAGCCGTGGCCTTATCGGGATACTAGCCCACCGCGTGCAGACACCAGGCGAGAATTCCCTTGTGCGCGTGCAGCCGGTTCTCCGCTTCGTCAAAAACCACCGATTGCGGCCCGTCGATCACCTCGTCGGTCACTTCTTCGCCGCGGTGTGCGGGCAGACAATGCATGAAGATCGCATCAGGCTTGGCGAGCGACATCAGTTGCGCGTTGACTTGATAGGGTCGCAATAAATTGTGGCGGTGTTCGCCGTCCTTGTCGCCCATCGACACCCACGTGTCGGTGACGACGCAATCCGCGCCCTTCACCATGTCTTCGGCCTTCGATCCCAGAACGATCGGGGCGCCTGATGACTTGATCCAGTCCTTCAACAGCTTGTTCGGCGCCAGTTCAGGCGGCGTCGCAACCCGAAGATTGAAATCAAAACGCTCAGCCGCGTGAGCCCAGGACGCCAGCACGTTGTTATCGTCGCCAACCCACGCAATCGTGCGGCCCTTAATGGGTCCGCGATGCTCTTCAAACGTCATGACGTCCGCCATGACCTGGCCGGGATGCGAGCGCCGCGTCAGTCCATTGATGACTGGGACCGTCGCGTATTCGGCAAGCTCAGCAAGAGAGTCGTGGTTGAGAATCCGGATCATGATGATGTCGACGTAACGCGACAGCACGCGCGCGGTATCCGCGATGGTTTCTCCCCGGCCCAATTGCATTTCTGCTCCGGTCAACATGATGGCTTCGCCGCCGAGTTGGCGCATACCGACGTCGAACGAGACACGCGTTCGAGTCGATGGCTTCTCGAAAATCATCGCCAGCGTCTTGCCCTCGAGCGGCTTTGCGGGCTTTGCGCCGCTTTTGAGTTTTTTCTTCATCGCCACACTGGCGTCGAGAATTACGCGAAGCTCCTTGGTGGGAATTTCGGTCAGATCGAGAAAATGGCATAACTTGCTCATCACGCCGCTCCACGCGGCGCGTGCGCTTTTGAAAACTTGGCGCAGACGCGCTCGAGACAAGATACTGCGTCCTCGATCTCAGCTTCCGACACAATCAATGGCGGCAACAGGCGAACGACGTTCTCGCCGGCGCCAACCGTCAGCAGCTTTTCATGGCGAAGCGCCGCCACAAGGTCGCCGGATGGCACGACCGCCTTCACGCCGATCAGCAGACCCTCTCCCCGCACCTCGGAGACCACGTCGGGATAGCGGTCGATGACCGATGCCAGCTTCTGCTTCATAATCAATGACGCGCGCTGGACCTGATCGAAGAACTTCGGCGCGAGCATGACGTCGAGCGTCGCGTTGCCGGCGGCCATCGCCAGCAGATTTCCGCCGAATGTCGATCCATGCGTGCCCGGAGTCATGCCGGCTGCGGCAGCGGATGTGGCAAGGCAAGCGCCCATCGGGAAGCCTCCGCCGAGCGCTTTTGCAAGAGCCATGATATCGGGAGTCACACCAAGTTTTTCATATGCAAAGAGAGTCCCGGTGCGGCCCATTCCGGTCTGCACTTCGTCGAAGATCAGCACGAGCTTGTTGTCGTCGCACAACTGACGCAACGCACGGAAAAATGCCGGCTCCGGCGCGCGCACGCCACCCTCGCCCTGCATCGGCTCTATAATGATGCCTGCGGTATGCGGGCCGATTGCTTTCTTGACGGCTTCGAGATCGCCAAGGGGCACCTGATCGAAACCATCGACAGGCGGGCCGAAGCCCTCAAGATATTTCTGCTGGCCGCCGGCCGCGATGGTCGCAAGTGTCCGGCCGTGGAACGCGCCCTCGAATGTAATCAGCCGATAACGCTCGGGCTTGCCGTTCACAGCCTGGAATTTGCGCGCCATCTTGATGCAGGCTTCCATTGCCT
>JAYVYQ010000270.1:0-2115 GCA_043784125.1 Afipia sp. | reverse complement strand
GGCACCATCGTGTCGATCAGCGCGGGATTGTCGCGCAGCATCTGATACTGGTCGGGGTTTTCGTTTAGCGCCAGCACCGAGCCGGTCATGGTGTTGCGCGTTGTGTCGTTGCCGCCGACGATCAGCAGGATGATGTTGCCCATCAGCGTGTCAGGATCCATGTGGCGGGTCGCATCCGCATGCGCCATCATCGAAATCAGGTCATTCCGCGGCTCGGAATTCACCCGTTCGTTCCACAATCTTCCGAAATAGGCGGCGCATTCGTCCATCTCGCGGCGACGTTCGGCCTCGGACGACACGATGCCGCTCTTGGGCAGCGCGGTGGCAACGTCGGACCAGCGCGTCAACTTGCGGCGCTCTTCCCACGGGAAATCAAACAAGGTCGCCAGCATCTGCGTGGTCAGCTCGACCGAAACGCGTTCGACGAAATCGAACGTCTCGCCGCGCGGCAGGGCGTCGAGCACCTTGCAGACCCGGCCGCGGATCAGCACGGCCATCTCTTCGAGATGCGGCGGCGTGAACATCGGCGAGACGGTCTTGCGCTGCGGCCCGTGCCTGGGCTCGTCCATCGCGATGAAGCTCGGCCAGTCATAGCCTTCCGGCACGTCGCGGATGGCGATGCCGCCATGCTTGACATCGGATGAGAAGATCGCGGCATTGGTATCGACATGCATGATGTCATTGTATTTGGTGACCGACCAATAGGGCTCGATCGGCGCGTTGGTGCAGTAATGCACCGGCTCTTCCTGGCGCAGCCGCTCGAACCACGGCCACAGCGTGTCGGTCTGGAACAGTTTTGGCGCGCCGGGATGGAAGTCCTTCAGGGGGGTGGCGTAGGCCAGCTCGCGGGCAAGGCGCTGGCGCGTGGATTTGTCGCTCTCGATGCTGCCGTGCATGGCGGTCCTCCTGGTTCGTCCCGTGGCGCACCGTGTCAGATCCGGTGGCCGAATTTTGCCGAATTACACTCGGTTGCGGGGCTCGACGCAAGGGTGCCGCGCGGCGTTTACGCCAAACGAAGGGATTGATCTGGCACGGCACTTCCTGTCTTCAATGGGGAAACGCGCGAGCTCTGCGCCGCGCTGCAAATGATAACGGAGGCCACGTCCCGATGATTGCAAACGCGCAACGGATGTTCAATTTCGATCTTGGCGAAACCGCCGACGCGATCCGCGAAACCGTGCAGGGCTTTGCCGCCAAGGAGATCGCGCCGCGCGCTGAGGAAATTGACAAGAGCAATGTTTTCCCGCGCGATCTGTGGCCGAAGCTCGGCGAATTAGGCCTGCACGGCATTACTGTCGAGGAGGAATATGGCGGCGCCGGGCTCGGCTATCTCGAGCATTGCATTGCGATGGAGGAAATCTCGCGGGCGTCGGCCTCGGTCGGCCTTTCCTATGGCGCGCATTCCAACCTCTGCGTCAACCAGCTGCGCCGCAACGGCAGTGACGCGCAGAAGCGCCATTATCTGCCAAAGCTGATTTCCGGCGAACATGTTGGTGCGCTGGCGATGTCCGAGCCGGGCTCGGGCTCCGACGTGGTGTCGATGAAAACGCGGGCCGACAAGAAAGGCGATCGCTACGTCCTCAACGGCAACAAGATGTGGATTACCAACGGTCCGGATGCGCACACGCTGGTGGTTTATGCCAGGACTGATCCGGACGCGGGCTCGCGCGGCATCACCGCCTTCATCATCGAGAAGGGGATGAAGGGATTTTCCACCGCGCAGAAGCTGGACAAGCTCGGCATGCGCGGCTCCGACACCTGCGAGCTGGTGTTCGAGGATTGCGAGGTGCCGGAGGAAAATGTGCTGGGCCACGTCGGCCGCGGTGTCAACGTGCTGATGTCCGGACTGGACTATGAACGTTCGGTGCTGGCAGCGGGGCCGCTGGGCATCATGCAGGCCTGTATCGACGTAGTGATGCCGTATATCCACGAGCGCAAGCAGTTCGGCCAGCCGATCGGCACCTTCCAGCTGGTGCAGGGAAAGCTCGCCGACATGCAGTTCATGATGAATCCGTCTGCGTCATCGTTGAAGGCAAAGTTCCAAAGAAAGTTGAACTTCCCTTCGTTGAGATCAAGCGCGCTCAAGTGGAGATCGAATTCAACCGAAAGGGCGAT
>JAYVYQ010000269.1:0-2527 GCA_043784125.1 Afipia sp. | reverse complement strand
GACCGGGTAAGCCAAAGGTAGACGGCGGTGAAGATCCCCAGGAAGGCAGCCAGCAAGATGCTGAGCGCTGCCGCTGCGCCGAAGTCGCCGCCCAGACTGGAACGCCGGATCCGTGCCTTTTCTGACTTCTCTTCAGAGCCGCCTGTTTATCCCGAGCCTTTGGATTTGCAGCTTTTAGTGGAAGAGCGAATTGCGTTCTTGAAATCGGCGCATCCGGAAGTTCAGTATGCCGTCCAAGTCGCGGAAAATGCGCCTCGCGCACTGGCGGATGCGGATCTGGTAAAAGGAATTCTGGTGAATCTGCTGGAGAATGCCGCTGAGGCTGCGGGCGAAGGCGGTCAGATCCTCACGTGCATCCGGAGTTCCGAAGGCTGCGCGGCGATTGAGGTTCATGACTCCGGTCCGGGCCTCAGCGATATGGCGCGGACTTCGCTTTTCCAGCCGGCCATTTCGTTCAAGAAACGCGGCATGGGTCTCGGCCTTTCCATCGCCCGCAAAAGTGCCCTGCTTTCCGGGGGCGACATCCTGCTGATTGCCGGCGAACTGGGCGGTGCCGGCTTTCGTGTCCTGCTCCCCCGTCTGAAGACGCTTTAACCCATGTCTCCCCGCCGAATTCTGGTCATTGACGATGAAGAAAATATTGGCCGCTCATTGCGCATGATTCTGGAGCGCGAAGGCTATCAGGTCAACGCGGTTCAGTCGGCTGCGCAACTGCGCGCGTTTCCGGAAAAGGGCCGCATCGATCTCTTTCTGCTCGATGTGCGGCTGCCGGACGCCAATGGTATCGACCTGTTGCGCGAGTTGCAGGACTCGGAAATCACGGCCCCTGTAGTGATGATTTCCGGCCACGCAACCATCGCCGATGCCGTGACGGCCACACGCGCGGGGGCATTCGATTTTCTGGAAAAGCCTTTAGGCCGGGACCGCGTAATGGTTGCGGTCAAGAACGCGCTGGAACAAGGCACGCTCAGGAAAGAGAACAAACGGCTGCGTGAAGTGGTGGGGCCGGGTACGCGGATGATCGGGCGCAGTGCGGCGTTTCAGCGCGCGCTGGAGCAGGCGACCATGGCGGCGCGGTCTGATGCGCGTGTGCTGCTGATTGGCGAATCGGGCACAGGTAAAGAATTGCTGGCCGCGCATATTCATGCGGCGAGTCCCTTTGCCGCAGGGCCGTTTGTAAAAGTAAATTGCGCGGCAATTCCGGGAGACCTGATCGAAAGCGAATTGTTCGGTCATGAAAAGGGTTCTTTTACCGGCGCGACTTCCTTGCGCCGCGGCAAGTTCGAAATGGCGGATAACGGGACGCTCTTTCTGGATGAGATTGGCGATCTCCATGCCAATTCGCAAGCGAAGCTGCTGCGTGTTCTGCAGGAAGGCGAGTTTCACCGGGTGGGCGGGGAGCAGGTGATTCGCGCAACGGTACGCGTAATTTCGGCAACCAACCGCGATCTCACCGCCATGGTGTCGCAGGGCAAATTTCGTGAAGACCTGTATTACCGCGTGAGCGTGGTGCCTTTGCGTGTGCCTGCGCTGCGTGAGCGTTCGCAGGATATACGCCCCATGGCAGAGTATTTTCTGGAAGATTTTTGCAGGCGCAACGGCTTCCGTCAAAAGAGTTTCGATGCCGAAGTCTGGGCCGCTTTTGAGGACTGGAAATGGCCCGGTAATGCGCGGGAATTGCGCAATGCGGTGGAGCGCATGGCAATTCTGTCCCACGGAGATTTGATCACCGCGGCAGCCATTCCGCTGGAATTGCGTCTGCCGCAGAATCTGAGCGTATCGTATAGCCAGTAGGTTTTGTCGACCTGCCCGAAGTCGACATAGTCGGCCATCATTCGCGACGAAATGCCGAGATGGCAGGCCGCTTCAACATAGTCGCCGTCTACGCCCAGGCATTGTTGCGCGGCCCAACACCTCACGTGCGAGCGCCAGATCGTTCCCTTCACGGAGTTCTCGATAAAGGGGTCCGGCGTAATCTGAGCGTTGACGGCATTGAGAAATTTGGCGTCTTCGAGAAATCCCATGCTTTTCGCCCAAGTAATAAGGCAATCGCCGGCAAACATTCCGCAATTCGTCACCTGGGCGATCGTGCTGATCGCGGCGTTGAGGTTTTGTGACTTCTCCTCGATGGGGCCGGGGCCATTGATCATGAACATGAAGTTGGAGATGAAATTTCTCATGGGGTTTCCTTGGATTTGGCGCCGTCGGTCCTGCTTCTCATTGCCCGCGACATGGAGTCAGGACGACGCGAACGCCGCCAGTCAGATTGCTGTCAACCATACGGCCGCCCGCGCTGCTAGGGACATTATGACCCCGTGGACGGACCCTGGCCTGATTCAGGCAGCAGGAACGCGCATCGATCCGATGACCCCGCCCGGCGACGCTTGTCACAGATTCGTCGTGCTGGGGTGTTAGTTCGCCCGCGAGCGCTTGGTTCGATGTCGAGACCTTGAGCGGCTTGATCAGGCGATTTGCGAGGTGGGCATGAGCGAGGCTCCGCAGGGCGACATCGAGGATATCGAGGTCT
>JAYVYQ010000268.1:0-3473 GCA_043784125.1 Afipia sp. | reverse complement strand
CCGACAATGCGCAATTCCTTGGAAAAGAATTTCAGCTCGTCCAGGGCGAATGCGAGATTCTTGTCGTCCGGATGGCCGTCGACATCGGCGTAAAACTGCGTGGCGAAGAAATTGCCTTCCACCATGTAGCTCTCGAGTTTGGTCATGTTGACGCTGTTGGTGGCAAAGCCGCCCATCGCCTTGTAGAGCGCGGCGGGGAGGTTGCGCACCCGGAACACGAACGATGTCACCAGCGGGCCGGAGCCTTGTTTGGCCCAGCTTTCATGGCGCGACAGCAGGACGAAGCGCGTGGTGTTGTGGGTTTCGTCCTCGATGTCCGCCGAGAGAATATCGAGTCCGTAAATCTCCGCGGCCAGCCGCGACGCAATCGCCGCGCATGATTTATCGCCGCGCTCTGCAATGATGCGCGCCGAGCCTGCGGTATCGGCGGCGACAATCGGCTTGATCTTGAGTTTGCGAATGATGTTGCGGCATTGTCCGAGTGCATGAACATGGCTCTCGACGGTCTTGATGTCCGAGAGCTTCGCGCCGCGCGGCGCCATCAACTGATGACGGATCGGCATGAACCATTCGCCGACGATAAACAAACCCGACTGCGGCAGCAGATGGTGAATGTCCGCGACGCGGCCCGCGACCGAGTTCTCGATCGGGATCATGCCCAGATCAGCTTCGCCCGACGAGATCGCCGCGAGCGCGTCTTCAAAAGTCGCGTATGGCAGCGGCGTCGCGCCGGGATAGGCTTCCGCAATCGCGATATGCGAATTCGCGCCGGGTTCGCCCTGAAATGCGATTTTCATCGGTTTGGTCATCATTATGCCTACGCCAACATCCGGCGCGCTGTCTCCAGATCATGAGGCGTATCGACGCCCAGCGGGACGCTGTCAACCACTGTCACATCGATCCGCATCCCGGCCTCGAGCGCGCGCAACTGTTCGAGCTTTTCGCGCAACTCCAGCGGCGAGGGCGGCAGGGCCACGAAGCGGGCAAGCGCATCGCGGCGATAGGCATAAAGCCCGATGTGATGATAGCGCGGCCCATCGCCCGACGGCGCAGTCGCGCGCGTAAAGTAAAGCGCGCGCAGCCGCGTCTTGGTCAACGGCGAGCCGACGACTTTGACGACGTTGGGATTGGCATGCTCGTCGGGCTTGGTGATGAAGGCCGCCAGCGTTGCGATATCCACCGACGGGTCATCCAGCGGTCCGAGGACCGCGCGGATGTCCGCCGGCGCGATGGTCGGCAGATCGCCCTGCACATTGATGACGATGTCGATCCGGTGCGACGGATCGAGGGCTTCGAGCGCTTCATGGATGCGATCAGAGCCCGACGGATGATCGCCACGCGTCATGATGGCCTCGCCGCCAAGTCTTTTGACGGCCTCGGCAATCTCCGGCGCGTCGGTGGCGATCACGACGCGGCCGATGCGGGCTTCCGCCGCGCGACGCAGGACGTGGACGATCATCGGCAGGCCCGCAATATCGAGCAGCGGCTTTCCGGGCAGGCGCGTCGCGGCCATGCGGGCGGGAATCAACACGAGGGTACGGGCGTCTAGCATCGGCAATGAACGGTTCGCACAGCCAAAATGATGAGGAAATAACGGGTGTTTTCAAGGGGTCGCGCGTTTATACGGGTTGCCAGATGGCAGGCAAGGCGTTATCTCGATCCCGCTGCCGGTATTGCGACGCACGCGAATGCTGGAGGCATATTCAGGGCCGAAAAATCGGCCTGCCAACGACATTCCGGTCCGGGGCCTGATCGAAAATGGACTCCTTCGAACTCAATAAAATCATGGGCGCCATTCTCGGCACCTGTCTCGTCCTGCTTGTGACGAATTTCACTGCCGGCGCGCTGTTCTCCCCGATCAAAGCTGAAAAGCCGGGCTTTGAAATCGCCGTGAAGGAAGCTGAAAGCGCTGGCAAGGACGCCGCTGCTGCGGCGCCATCCGAGCCGATCGAGAAATTGCTGCAGACCGCGTCTGTGGAAAAGGGCGCGGCAGCCGCGAAAAAGTGTGGTGCTTGCCACTCCTTCGAAAAGGGCGGTCCGAATAAAGCCGGTCCGAACCTCTACAACACTATCGATGAGCCGAAGGGTGAAGGCAAGAACGGCTTCAACTTCTCGGCAGCCATGAAGGCCAAGGGCGGCAAGTGGACCTATGATGACCTGAACAAGTTCATCGCCAGTCCGAAGGGCTTTGTTCCGGGCACCGCGATGGGCTTCGCCGGCATCCAGAAAGACAGCGAGCGCGCTGACGTGATCGCTTATCTGCGCTCGCTGGCCGACACGCCGGCGCCGATGCCGACCGCCAGCAAATAACATCCGGCAAGTGACAGAGATTTAATGCATTGACGGCCGGGTTCGCCCGGCCGTTTTTCGTCCGATCAATGCTGCGTTATTGGGACGTTTGGCCGCGAACGGGACGTCGCGACAGGCTGGCGTCGTATCCAAAAACCGACATAATCCCTGTTGACCCTGATCGCAGGGAAATTCGGCCCCGCCGCAGCGATCGATTGAACAGAAACAGGATTTTTGTTTTGACCATTTCCCGGCGTCGTCTTCTTCAAAGCGGAGCCATCATCGCAGCCGCGCCCGCACTGAGCGCTGCCACCGGACGATCGCTGATCGATTTTGCCGATGCTGCCAATCCAAAGGCAGACACACCGTCGCGCCACGCACTTTCGCTTTTCGGCGACATCAAATACGCCGCCGACTTCAAGCGGTTCGACTACGTCAATCCGGATGCGCCGAAGGGCGGCGTCGCGCGCCAGATATCCATCGGCACGTTCGACAATTTTAATATCGCGGTCGCCGGCGTGAAGGGCACCATCGCGCCCGCCGTCGGGCTGATCTACGAGACGTTGATGACGAGGTCGCTGGACGAGGCGACGACGCAATATGGCCTTCTGGCCGAGTCGGCGTCTTATCCCGACGATCACTCCTGGGTTATCTATCGGTTGCGCAAGGATGCGAAATGGCACGACGGAAAAGCGATCACGCCGGATGACGTGATTTTCTCCATCAACGCGCTGAAGCGATACAGCCCGATGTATTCTTCGTACTACAAGCATGTGATGGCGGTCGAGAAGACCGGCGCGCATGAAGTCAAGTTCATCTTCGATGCACCGGGCAATCGCGAATTGCCGTCAATCGTCGGCGAATTGACGGTGCTACCGAAGCATTGGTGGGAAGGCAAGGACTCCGAAGGCCGCAAGCGCGACATCGGCGCAACCACACTGGAGAAGCCGATCGGCTCCGGGCCATATGCGATCAAGGAATTCGTCGCTGGACGCTCGGTCACGCTCGAGCGCGTCAAGAAATATTGGGGCGCCAATACGCCGACGCGCATCGGTCAGAACAATTTCGATGAACTTCGCTACGAGTTTTTTCGCGATACGACAGTATCGCTCGAAGCCTTCAAGGCGGATCAAGCCGACTGGACGATTGAATCCTCCGCCAAGAGCTGGGCGACCGCCTACGAT
>JAYVYQ010000267.1:0-2630 GCA_043784125.1 Afipia sp. | reverse complement strand
TCGGCGACATAACCGCCGAGGTCGCGGCCCTGAAAATCGACGTAAATATAGGCGACGAGTTGCGCATTCTCCGTGCGAATACTTGGCGGGCCTTGCGTGATGCGAACGCTCGCCACCTGGCCGAGCGGCACCATGGCGCCCGCCATGGTCGGCACAAGCACGTCGCTCGCGATAGCGTGCGGATTGTCGCGCAAATCGCGGGGGTAGCGGAGGTTAACACCGTAACGCTCGCGACCTTCCACGGTCGTGGTGATCGTTTCGCCGCCAAGCGCCGCGGCGACGACTTTCTGCACGTCTTCGACGCTCACTCCGTAACGCGCCGCGGCGAGGCGATCCGGTTCGATTTCCACATAATGACCACCTTCCAGCCGTTCGGCGAAGGCGCTGGTGGTGCCGGGCACGGTGTGAATCACGCGCTCGACCTCGGCCGCCAGCCGTCCCAGTTCCTCTAGATCGGGCCCGAAGACTTTCACCCCGACCGGCGTGCGGATGCCGGTCGAGAGCATATCGATCCGCGCCTTGATCGGCATCGTCCAGGCATTGCTGACGCCGGGAAGCTGAAGCGCGGCGTTCATCTCCGCGATCAATCGATCAAGCGTCAGTCCCGGCCGCCATTCGTTCGCGGGTTTGAGATTGACGACGATTTCGCTCATCTCGATCGGTGCGGGATCGGTCGCGGTCATCGCGCGTCCCGCCTTGCCGAACACGGACGCGACCTCCGGGAATGTTTTGATGATGCGGTCCTGGGTTTGCAGAAGTTCCGCCGCTTTCGTCACCGATATGCCTGGGAGTGTCACCGGCATGAACAGCAGCGTGCCTTCATTCAACGTCGGCATGAACTCGCTTCCGATTCGTGCGATCGGCCATAGCGAGGCCGCGAGAATGAGAAGTGCCGCCAGCACCGCGATGAACGGCACGCGCAAGACGCACCGGATCATCGGCCTGTAGACCCAGATCAGCATCCGGTTGATAGGATTTTTGTGTTCCGGGACGATACGACCGCGCACGAAAAACAGCATCAACACCGGCACCAAGGTGACCGAAAGCAGCGCCCCCGCCGCCATGGCAAAGGTTTTCGTATAGGCGAGCGGCTTGAAGAGCCGTCCTTCCTGATCTTCCAGCGCGAACACCGGCAGGAACGATGCGACGATCACCAGCAGACTGAAAAATAAGGCCGGCCCGACCTGCTTGGCCGCCGCGATCAGGGCCGGGCCGCGCGGTTCGCCCGGTTGTAGCCGTTCGACGTGTTTGTGCGCGTTCTCGATCATGACGATGGCGGCATCGATCATCGCACCGAGCGCAATCGCGATGCCGCCGAGACTCATGATGTTGGAGCCGATACCAAGCGCGTGCATGCCGGCGAAGGCCATCAGGATACCGATCGGCAAGGTCAGGATCGCGACGAGCGCGCTGCGGACATGCAGCAGGAAGACGACGCATACCAAAGCGACAATAAGGCTCTCTTCGAGCAACGTATGTTTGAGCGTGTCGATCGCCGCATCGATCAGCTGCGACCGGTCATAGACCGGCTCGATCGTCACACCATCCGGCAGGCCTGGCTTCAGCTCAGCGAGCTTCGCCTTGATATTGCCGATCGTCGTCAGCGCATCGGCGCCATCCCGCTTCAACGCGATGCCGGCGACAACCTCGCCGGTGCCGTTCATCTCGGCGATGCCGCGCCGCTCGTCCGGCCCAAGCTGGACGCGTGCTACGTCCCTCAGCAATATCGGCGTGCCATTGCCCTTCGCGTCGGTCTTGAGGACGACGTTGCCGAGATCCGTTGTGTCGCGGAGATAACCGCGCCCGCGGATCATATACTCGGTCTCGCTCATTTCGATTGTCCGGCCGCCGACGTCGCGGTTGCTGGCGCGGATCGCATCCGCGACGCGGTCGAGCGGGATCCCGTAGGCCTGCAATTTTCTCGGATCGACGACGACCTGATATTGCCGCTCGAAGCCGCCGACACTGGCGACCTCGGCGACTCCTTTGGCGGTCACAAGCTGATAGCGCACGATCCAATCCTGGATACCGCGCAACTCGGCGAGCGTGCGTTGGGCTCCAAGCACGACATACTGATAGACCCAGCCGACCCCGCTGGCGTCGGGACCGAGCGCCGGCGTTACGCCGTCCGGCAGACGCTTGGCGGCGAAGTTCAAATATTCGAGGACACGCGAACGCGCCCAGTAAAGATCGGTGCCGTCCTCGAATACGACGTAGACAAACGAGACGCCGAAATTGGAGAAACCCCGCACCACCTTGGCGTGCGGGACCGCGAGTAACGCGGTGCTCAAAGGATAGGTCACCTGATCTTCGACCACCTGCGGCGCCTGCCCTGGATATTCGGTGTAGACAATGACTTGCGTATCCGAGAGATCGGGAAGCGCGTCGAGCGGCGTCTGAAACACCGACCAGACGCCGATGCCCACGACGATCGATGTGGCGAGCAGCACCAGCAGACGATTGCGCGCCGACGCTTCAATGAGGTGCGCGATCATGGTGTTTGCCCTGTCTGGCCGGCGGCCTCGGCGGGGTCGGGCGGCACGAAAGTCTGGAGCGCGGCGCGGATGTTGCTTTCGGCGTCGATCAGGAAATTGGCGCCCGTCACGACCTGTTCGCCAGGGTTTATGCCG
>JAYVYQ010000266.1:0-8408 GCA_043784125.1 Afipia sp. | reverse complement strand
TTTTGGGCTCGGCATGCGGGGAGGGCTGGGTCAGCTTGACCGGGTCGGAGGCCGGAAAAGTCTCCCGCAGCGCTTCATCGAGCTCATCGTCCAGTTTGCGCTTCTCCGCATCGGCGTTTTTGCCGCTGTGCGATGCACGATCCTTATCGACCATGTCCGTCTCCCTATTGCGCTAACTATTGGCGCGAACTTCAACCATGATAGATGATGACCGAAACCGACAACACAAGACCGCACGGGGAAATGCCATGTTGAAGAACATCACCTGCATCGAGGATCTGCGCCAAATTCACAAGCGCCGGGTGCCCAAAGCGTTCTTCGATTACGCCGACCGCGGCTCATATGCCGAGGAGACGTTGCGCGCCAACATTAGCGACATGTCGAAACTGAAATTCCGCCAGCGCATCCTCGTCGATATTTCAAAGCGCAGCCTCGAGACGAAAATTCTCGGCGAAGCGGCCTCCATGCCGCTGATCCTCGCGCCCATCGGCTTGACGGGCATGCAGCACGGCGACGGTGAAATTCACGCCTGCCGCGCCGCGCAGAAAATCGGAATTCCCTACACGCTCTCGACCATGTCGATTTGCTCGATCGAGGACGTGGCGGAAAATGTCGACAAGCCGTTCTGGTTTCAGCTCTACGTCATGAAAGATCGCGGCTTCGTCAAGGCGCTGATCGAACGCGCCATCGCGGCAAAATGCAGCGCCCTCGTGCTGACTGTCGATCTGCAGGTGATCGGCCAGCGTCACGCCGACATCAAGAACGGCATGACGGTGCCGCCGCAATGGTCGCTCGGTAAGGTGTTCGATTTCGCTACAAAGCCGGGATGGGTGTCGGGCGTGCTGCGCGGCAAGCGCCGCACCTTCGGCAACCTCGCCGGACATTTGAAAATGGACAGCGACATCAATTCGCTCGGTGTGTGGATCGCCTCGCAGTTCGACGCGTCGCTAAACTGGAAAGATGTCGAGTGGATTCGCTCGATCTGGCCTGGCAAGCTCGTCATCAAGGGCATCCTCGATATTGCGGACGCACGCGAAGCGGTAAAGACCGGCGCGGAAGCGATCGTCGTTTCCAATCACGGTGGACGGCAGCTTGACGGCGCGCCGTCGTCGATCTCGGTGCTGCCGGAAATCGTGCAGGATGTCGGCGGCAAGACCGAAATCATTTTCGATGGCGGCATTCGCTCCGGTCAGGACGTGATGCGCGCACTCGCGCTCGGCGCAAAGTCTTGCATGATCGGGCGCGCTTATATCCACGGCCTCGGCGCCGGCGGACAGGAGGGCGTCGAAACCGCGCTCGACGTGATCGGCAAAGAACTCAGCGTCACGATGGGCCTGACCGGCGTCAACCGCATCGAAGACATCGACCGCGGCGTGCTTACCGATTATCTCAACACCAATGCAGTGAGCAGCCCGCGCAACTGAAAACTACATCGGCGGCGCGATGCCATCGCGCCCGACACTGACGCGCGTCATTTCATATGTGCCGTCGGCATTCTTGGTCGCGACCGCGAATACTTTCGCGCCCGTCTTGATGTCGTCTTGCGTTGCCGGGACGTAAGTCACGACTGCCGTCTCCGGCGTGATAACGACTTTCTTCTCGCCGTCCTTGTATTTCACGATCAGCGTATGGCCGTCATTGCCGGCGACGGTCTGATCCACCGCACCGTTGGTCATGCTGCTGTTCGGCTTCAGATCCCAAGGCCGCGAACCTTCGCCGGTGCCGCGCTGCGCTTCCGGAAACAGATGCACCTCGACGGCGAGATGCGTATCGTTCGGCCCCGGCGTTGTCGTCGCACCCACATAGGACCCGACCTTGACGTCGGAGAGCGCGATCTTCGCGACACCCGCGACGCGCACGTCTTTCGGCATGTGCACCGTCACATCCTGCCGTCCCGTGTCTTGATCTGGACGGTCTCGCCATCGACGCGCTCGACAGTGCCGCGAATGCGCGACGGCTGCGGCTGCTGGGCAGATGCGACCAACCAGCGATCAACAGGACAGCGAACAGGATGCGCGAATTGGCTTTGACAATTGTCATGGCGATTCTCCGGTGGCTCGTTATTCAACACCGCCGGAGGCTTTTTATGCCTTCAACAAATCCGCCTCGACCAGCTTGCGCAATTCGGGCGTGACGGTGGGACGCTTGCCGAACCACAACTCGAACCCGCGCACCGCCTGATGCAGCAGCATGCCGAGCCCGTCGGCGGTTTTCAGCTTGCGGGCTTGCGCGGCCTTCAGCAGCGGCGTCTGTAATGGCACATAGACCAGATCGGCGACTGCGGATTTTTCTGGCAACAGATCAAGCTTCACCTCCAGCGGCGGCTGGCCTTTCATGCCGAGCGATGTGGTGTTCACAAATAAGGCGGCACGCGGCAGCACGCTGTCGATTTTATCCCAAGCCAGCGGCTGAACCTGCTCGCCGAACTGGGCCGCCAGCATCTCGGCCCGCGCAGATGTTCTGTTGGCGAGATGGACGCGCTTGATGCCGCGCTCGATCAATCCGAACACCACCGCGCGCGCCGAACCGCCTGCACCCAGCACCAGCACATCTTCCGTCTTGTCCCAACCCGGCGCACTGGCATCGAGATTGCCGATAAAACCTTCGACATCGGTGTTGGTTGAGCGCAACACGCCGTCCGCGAAGTAGAGAGTGTTAGCAGCACCGATTGCGAGCGCGCGTTCGTCCGGCGCCGACAGCGTCAGCGCCTGCTCCTTGTGGGGGATCGTCACATTCGCGCCGCGATAGCCGCGCGATGCCAGGCTGCCGATAAAATCCGCGAAGGCTTCAGGCGCCACGGCTTCGATGCGGTAATCGCCGCCGATACCGAATTGGTGCAACCAATATTTATGAATGATCGGCGAGCGCGAATGCGCCGCCGGCCAACCGATCAAACACGCGGCGGGAATCTGATTCATGTCGCTATGCTACAGAAATTCGTCGCTCGAGGCGGGCTTAATCGGCGCGGATTGACCCTGCCGTTTGCGCCACAGGAATATCAGACCGCCGATCAAAGAGCCAACCGCGATGCCTTCGGCAAGACCCATGAAGATCGTCAGCAGGAACGTCGCCAACAGAACGACGGCGGTTTGCCACGACCGCAGCAGTTCGGCGAAGGCGTGCTTCTCCGCCATGTTCCACGCCACCACGGCGAGCACGCCTGCCAGTGTTGCGAGGGGAATAAAACTCGCAAGCGGTGCGGCGAGAAGCATAAACGCTAGCAGAAAAGCCGAATGCAACATTCCGGCGATGGGTCCATGCGCGCCTGCACGCACATTCGTCGCGGTGCGCGCAATCGTACCGGTCACGCAAATGCCGCCGAACAGCGCCGAGCCGATATTGGCGACGCCCTGCGCCACCAGCTCGCTGTTGGAGCGATGATGGCGGCCGGTCATGCCGTCCGCAACCACAGCCGACAACAGCGATTCAATGGCGCCGAGCAGCGCAAACATCATCGCATCCGGTAACACAGCCGTAATCTTCGCGACCGAAATTTCCGGAAACGACGGCAAGGGGAAATTCTGCGGAATGCCGCCGAAGCGCGTACCGATGGTCTCGACCGGAAGCGCCAGCAATCCGGCGGCGAGGCCGGTGACAATCACGGCGATCAGCATGCCGGGCCATACCGGGCGAACTTTTCGCAGTCCAAGAATGATCGCAATCGTCGCAACCGAAATCGCAACTGCAGCGCCATTCACCGTCGGCACCGCGCGCATAAGCGTTGCAAGTTTTGCAATCAACTCGCCGGGCTCGGTTCCGACAAGTGTGAGGCCGAGCAGATCGCGAATTTGACTCGCAAAAATAATGACGGCGATGCCGGCCGTGAATCCGATCGTGACCGGATAGGGAATGTATCTGATGTAGGTGCCGATGCGTAAGAGACCCGCGACCATCAGGATCGCGCCTGCGATCATCGTCGCGAGGAGAACGCCGTCGATGCCGTGGCGCACCACCGACGCCGCAACCAGAACGATGAAAGCACCCGCAGGTCCGCCGACCTGATACCGGCTGCCGCCGAGCAGCGACACCAGAAAGCCGCCGAAGATCGCCGCATAGAGTCCGCGATCGGGCGTGGTGCCGGACGCAATCGCAATCGCCATCGACAGCGGCAGCGCCACGATGGCGACGGTGAGACCGGCCACGACGTCCGCGCGAAAATCGCCGAGCGCATATCCTTCGCGCAGCACCGTCACGATTTTCGGCATGAACAGATCGGCGAATGTCGGCGCGGGTGGTTTCGCTTCGGCTGTCACAGGATGCATGAAGCGGGTGCGCCTTTCACGAGGCGGTCAGGGGCCGGCGGTCACGCCGGATCGGCACGACTGCCCTTGCGTTGAATCTTAGTAGCGTCCCGGCCGAAGCTCCATGCTCTGCACGCCGCCTGCGACGTTGAGTCCGGTCTGGCCCTGAACACTGAGCGGCTGGAGCGCGAACGTATTGTTCGAGCCGCCGACCATGGCATTGCCGCCGAGGCCGACGCCAATTGCCGCGCTGGCATCGACGCCAGCATAATTTCCAGACAGGTCGCCCGGTCCGAGCTGCGCGGTCGGTGCAAGCACGGCCCATGACAGACCGGTCTCGCCGGTGATGCCGATATCGACGCCGACCTTGGTGATGCGCGCGGTGTAAAGATCATCTGGATGGCCATTGACGCGAAGCACGCAGCCGAAATTGGTCACAGAGCCGACGATGAGGCCGACGCCGCCGGGGCTGCGGCACTCAAGCACGCCGACCTGGGTGCGAGATTGCGCCTGCACGCCGGTCATCGAGACGACGAGACTCGCGAGGACAACATACAAATAAGATGAGAGGCGGTTCATCGGTCGGTCTCCGGCTGGATGTCGCAAACGGGTTCAAAGAATGCACCCATCTAGTCACACCGCACGACAATGTTCAATTGCCGGCACTGACGCTGCGCAGCAAAAAGGTCCGCTCGCGCGGGCCTTTGGAATTTTTAAAAAACTGCGTTCAGCGCTTGTGGCGGCGATGATGGCGGCGCGGCGGATAAATGCCGTCCTGATGCAGTTCGACGCCGACAATGCCACCGGCCACGTTCAGGCCGGTCTGGCCCTGCAGGCTGAGCGGTTGCAGCGCGAAGGAATTCTGCGATCCGCCCCATAGCAGATTGCCGCCGACGCCGACGCCGATCGAGGCGTTGCCGCCAACGCCGCCGTAGCTTCCCGAAAGATCCCCGGGGCCGATCTGACGGGTCGGTGCGAACACCGCCCAGGCAAATCCGGTCTGCTCGGTGATCCCGAGATCGATGCCGATGCGCTGCACGTTCGCCAGATATGGCTCCGGCCGGCGGCCCTGCGCGCGGAACACGCAATGAAACTGCGTCGCCGATCCGATGACGTAACCGACATTCGGGCCGCCTTCGCACTCGATGGTGCCGACCTGAACGCGCGATTGCGCACTGGCTGCCGAAACGGTGGTGATAAGCGCCGCAACTGCGATGCCAACGATGGTGGAAATGCGCATGAATTTTGACTCCCCGATGGTTGAATTTCGATGCGGGCGGACAAGAGGAAAGCGCCGTGTCAAAAACATGGCGCTTTCCGGGATTGTCGTCACGGCGTCGTGAGAATGCGCCGAAACCTATTCGCTTACCGCAGGTTTCCGCAGAAGCGCTGGATGCGCTTGCAGGCTTCTTCGAGATCCGACGTCTTGGTCGCGTAGGAAATGCGGAACGCCGGTCCAAGACCGAACGCCGATCCCTGCACCACCGCGACGCCTTCGGTCTCCAGCAGTTCGGTGACGAAGTCCTCGTCGTTCTCGAGCTTTTTCCCCGACGGCGCGGTTTTGCCCATCGTGCCCGCGCAGGACGGATAGACATAGAACGCGCCTTCCGGCCGCGGGCATGAAATGCCGGACGCCTGATTGAGCATCGACACCACGAGATCGCGCCGCTCCTTGAACACTTTGTTGTTCTGCGGAATGAACTCCTGCGTGCCGTTCAGCGCTTCCACCGCCGCCCATTGTGCAATCGACGACGGGTTGGAGGTCGATTGCGACTGGATCGTCGCCATCGCCTTGATGAGTTGCTCCGGCCCTCCGGCGTAGCCGATGCGCCATCCGGTCATGCAATAGGCTTTCGAGACGCCGTTCACCGTCAGCGTGCGGTCGAACAGTTTCGGCTCGACCTGCGCGGGCGTGGTGAATACGAAATCGTCATAGACCAGATGTTCGTACATATCGTCGGTCATGACCCAGACCTGCGGATGCTTCAGCAGCACGTCGGTCAGCGCCTTCAATTCCGCGCGCGTATAGGCAGCGCCCGTCGGGTTCGACGGCGAGCACAGGATAATCCACTTGGTCTTCGGCGTGATCGCTTTTTCCAGCGCATCCGGCTGCAGCTTGAAGCCCTGCTCCGCGCTGCAGACAATCGACACCGGCGTGCCGCCCGCAAGCGCCACCATTTCGGGATAGCTCACCCAATACGGCGCCGGGATGATGACTTCATCGCCGGGGTTCAGCGTCGCCATCAGCGCGTTGTAGAGCACCTGCTTGCCGCCGGCGCCGACCGTGATCTGGCTCGGCTTATAAGTCAGACCGTTCTCGCGCTGAAATTTCGCGATCACCGCGTCCTTCAGTTCGGGAATGCCGTCGACCGCCGTGTATTTCGTCTTGCCGGCTTCGATCGCGTGAATGGCCGCAAGCTTGATGTTGGCCGGCGTGTCGAAATCGGGTTCGCCGGCGCCGAGACCGATGACATTGCGGCCCGCGGCTTTGAGCTGACGTGCTTTATCCGTGACCGCGATGGTCGCGGACGGCTTCACACGGTCAAGCGCAGCGGACAGAAACGGCATCGTGATCTCCTGATTGTGGGGTTTGCGAATGCCCGGATTCGCGAATTCGAGCGAGCAAACACACACTAAAGCGCGATGCCCTGCATCGCAAGAACAGAGGTTCCAAACGCCAAAACTCGTGATCCGCTTTAGGAAACATTAAAAGCAACGCCATAGGATCGGCGCAACATTCATAAAGTTAAGCGCAAGAATGGCCCATTTCTGGCTTTCCTTCATATCGGCGCTGCGATCCGGCGACTGGCTCACTGCGGATCGTGCGCGCAACTACAGCGCCATCCTGCTCGCGGTCTGCGTCGTGGCGCTGACCGCGTGGATCGCGATGTCGGACCGTATGGTCGATCCCAACGGCAAACCCATCGGCACGGATTTCTCAAATCCTTACGCCGCCGGCACGCTGGCATGGACCGGACGGCCCGCCGACGCCTATGTGCCGGCGCTTCAGCACGCGGCTGAGAAGGCGGTGTTCGACGGGCGCGATGTGCCGTTTTACGGCTGGCACTATCCGCCGTTCTTTTTCGCCGTCGCGATTGTGGTCGCTGCCGTTCCGTATGCGTGGGGACTTTTCATTTGGCTGGGGCTGAGCCTTACCGCCTATCTGGCGGCGTTGCGCGCGATTGTGCCGCGCCCGGAAACGTGGCTGATCGCGCTCGCCTTCCCCGCCGTGTTCGTCAACATCGGTCACGGCCAGAATGGATTTTTCACCGCTGCCTTGCTCGGCGGCGCGCTGCAGTTGATGGATCGCCGTCCGTGGATCGCGGGTGTGCTGATCGGTCTGCTGGCTTACAAGCCGCAATTCGGCGTTCTGATTCCCATCGCGCTGCTCGTGTCGCAGCGCTGGTCCGTCATCGTTGCGGCCGGCGCGACGGTCATCACCCTTGTGCTCGCCACGACGGCTGCGCTCGGCACAAATATCTGGCGAGCGTTCTTGGACTCAACAGCTTTCACGCAAAGCGTCGTCCTCGAACAAGGGGGCACCGGCTGGGAGAAAATCCAGTCGATCTTTTCCGCCGTGCGCTCTTGGGGCTTCGGAATCGAGACGGCCTACGCCGCGCAGTTCTCGCTCGCGCTTGTGTTGGCCGTGAGCATCGTGTGGCTGTGGCGCAGCGGCGCGGCGTTCGACCTGAAAGCCTCCGCGCTCGCCACCGCAAGCCTGCTCGCGACGCCTTATGTGCTGGACTACGATCTCGTCGTGCTTGCGATCTCGATTGCGTTTTTCGTGCGGCACAGTTTCGCGCGCGGCTTCCGGCCTTACGAGATTACCATTGTGGCGTCCGCATGGGCGGTACCACTGATCTCGCGCAGCGTTGCAGGCGTCACCTTCATTCCGCTGGGTCTGATCGCGATGCTGGCGCTCTATGCCCTGACAATTCGCCGCGTGGCGTTCGATCTCGGACATGTGAGTCCCGCCACACGCAAATTCGCGCAAGCGTGATTCGGCAGCGCCGTTTTTGAAAATTATTCTTCCCCGAAAGCATCGCACTGCGGTGCAATTCGACTATTTCCAGTTCCCGGCCCTTGCGGGCAAGCCTTACGATCCTCATTGTGAACAAGCGGAAAGCGTCAGCGCGACCGCGGCGGAAATCGAAACGAAAAGCCACA
>JAYVYQ010000265.1:0-18409 GCA_043784125.1 Afipia sp. | reverse complement strand
AACCATGCAGCGTCAATCTGAATGGTCTTTTTGAAGCCGCCGTACAGGATGTCAGGCTTGAAATCGGGTTCGGCGGCGGCGAACACCTGATTGCCGAGGCCCGCGCCTTCCCGGCCACCGGGTTCATCGGATGCGAGCCTTACGTCAACGGCATGGCAAAAATTCTCGCGCAGATTGAGGCGCAGAACATCCCGAACATCCGGCTGTTCGCGGGTGACGCCGCCGAGCTTCTTGTGTGGCTGCCTGCATCGAGCCTTGCGCGCATCGATCTTATCCATCCCGACCCATGGCCGAAGAAACGGCACTGGAAACGACGTTTCGTGCAGGACGCGACGATTGCGGCGATGGCCCGACTGCTCAGACCGGGCGGCGAGTTTCGATTTGTCAGCGACATCGACAGCTATTGCGCCTGGACGCTGGCGCATCTGCTGCGCGCCAGGGACTTCCTATGGACAGCGGAGCGCGCCGACGATTGGCGGCTGCCATGGGCGAACTACACCATGACACGCTACGGTCGCAAAGCCGACCGCGAAGGCCGCAAGGCCGCGTATCTCATTTTCAGACGGTTGTAAGGTCAAGCCGACTTGGCTTTATCGCGCGTGCGCCAGAAGGTCAGCACGCGCTGCGCGGTTGCTTGCGACAAGCGCTCGAAATTGACCCGCGCGTCTTCGATGTCCGGCCCTGACGGAATCTTGCCCGGGCCCAGCCGCAGCACGATCAGCGCGCGCACGGTCGCCCATTCCAGACCGATCGATTTTCCGAGGATCAAAATCGGATCATAGCGATCTCCCAGCACGAGCTGATTGACGGTCGACAGCCGCATGCCGGAAATCGCCGACAAGGCCGCGATGGCTTCCTCGTATTTGTGCTCCTTGGCGAATCCCATGAGGGCGGCTTCATTGAGATTGCCTTCGCGATGGAGCGCCAAAATGGCGCGCTGCGCGGGGGCGAAGTCGCGGGTGACGAGTTGCGCCTTCGGCGCGCCGGAGATTTCGACCATCGCCTTGTTGATGGCGACCTTCTGTTTCGGCTTGGCGACGTCGAACAATTTGCGCCGAACCATATCGACGGACTTCGACAGCAACTCCTTGAGTGAGTTCGGAGAGATGTCCTCGCGTTGGCCGACCGTCAGCGCAAGCATGCCATCATCGGTCGCGCGCTTGATCAGTCCCGAATAGCCGCTGTCGGAGAATTGCGCGCCCGCGTTTCCGGCGACGGCGCGGACGACGTCGCGGTCGCCGCGCCGCAAGATCACATCGGTGATCGAAGGCGAAAGCGTTGGCCGCTCGGAGATCGCAGCCAGATGCGACTGGCCCTTCATACGCGCGATGTCGATCAGCGTCGGCTCATCGATCAGCGGCGAGTTGCTCAGAATGGGTCCGGCGATGCGAATTTCATCTTCGCGCGCGAGCTGTTTCACCAGCGTCGGCGGCGCGTTGTCGAGCTTCGACAGCCGCTCGGCAAGGTCAATGCGGGTTTCGATCTCGGTTGCCGGGACAAGACCGATCAGAATGTCGTCGAACAGCTCGATATGCTGGGATTCGAAATGCTCCGCCCCCTGCAAAAACAGGCTCGAAATCCGATCGATCGCCTCCGCACGCTTTTTGGGCGTGCCGTTTTTGACGATCTCGTCGAGTTCAGGAATGAGGGAGAAGGCTGCTGCCATGATGGGCCCGGTCGCAGGAGCGCGACCATGGTTATCTACGGCTCCGAGGTGAAAGAAGGGTTAGCTAAACCGGCCGGAACCGGCCTCCAAAGGCCGCTAAACGCCGCCGAATGCCTTGCCGCTATGGCCGGAAACCGCTATATCCCCTGCCACATACAAATTCTCATACGATCGCGTAGGAGAGTGGGCCCCTCGGGACCCGCTCTTTTTTATTACCCGGATGGCCCCAAATGGCCCCCAAGCAACCCGACGGACCGATTTTGACGCTGAATATGACCGACCCGACTGACACCTCAACGGGAACCGATCAGCTCAACGAGCTTCTGGCAGAACCGCGCCTTGTGGTCGAGCCGGGCATGGGTGCGCGCGTTTCGGCTGTGGCCGGCCCCGTTCTTGAGGGCATGGGCTACCGGCTGGTGCGGATCAAGATTTCCGGCGAAGCCGGCTGCACGGTGCAAATCATGGCCGAACGGCCGGACGGCACCATGCAGATCGAGGATTGTGAGGCGATCTCGCACGCTTTGTCGCCGGTCATGGACATCGCCGATCCGGTGCAGCGCGCCTATCGGCTGGAAATTTCGTCGCCCGGCATCGACAGGCCGCTGGTGCGCCGTTCGGACTTCGAGCGTTACGCCGGCCATCTTGTGAAGATCGAAATGGCGGTTGCGTATGAAGGACGCAAGCGCTTTCGCGGCAAGCTCGACGGCGTTGAGGGCGACAGCATCCGTATCGCGCGCGACGACGTCCGTGACGACAAGGACGCGACAGTGTTGCTGGCGATGGAAGACATTTCCGACGCGCGACTGGTTCTGACCGATGCGCTGGTCGCAGAATCGATGCGGCGCGGAAAAACCGCCGCGCGCGAGATTGAAGAGAATCTCGGCCTTAAACCCGCGCCGCCGCTGCATGCCAAGAAAGCCCGCGCGGAATTGCCCATTTCAAAAAGTTTCAAGCCGAAGCTGAAAGCTAAACCGAAAATCCCGCCGAAGAATACCAAGGAACACCGCCTCGCCGCCGAAGCCAAAAAGCGCGCGGGCCTTAACGACACCCAGGACGACTTTTAACCAGGAGACTGAGCCATGGCAGCTGTCAGCGCCAATAAACTCGAACTGTTGCAGATCGCGGACGCGGTTGCGCGCGAGAAATCGATTGATCGCTCGATCGTCATCTCGGCGATGGAAGACGCCATCGCCAAGGCCGCCCGCGCGCGTTACGGCTCAGAGACGGACGTGCATGCCGAGATCGACGCCAAGAAAGGCGAACTGCGCCTGTCGCGCCACATGCTGGTGGTTGAGACGGTCGAGAATTCCGCCAACCAGATTTCGCTGAAGGACGCGCAGCGCGCAAATCCCGGCGCGCAAGTCGGCGACACCATCGCAGACACGCTGCCGCCGCTGGAATATGGCCGCATCGCCGCGCAGAGCGCCAAGCAGGTCATCGTGCAGAAGGTGCGTGAAGCCGAGCGCGACCGGCAGTATCAGGAATTCAAGGATCGTATCGGCGAGATCGTCAACGGCATCGTCAAGCGCGTCGAATATGGCAGCGTGATTGTCGATCTCGGACGCGGCGAAGCCATCGTGCGCCGCGACGAAATGCTGCCGCGCGAAGTGTTCCGCAACGGCGACCGCGTGCGCTCCTACATTTTCGACGTGCGCCGCGAAACCCGCGGGCCACAGATCTTTCTGTCGCGCACCCATCCGCAGTTCATGGCGAAGCTGTTCGCGCAGGAAGTGCCTGAAATCTATGACGGCATCGTCGAGATCAAGGCGGTTGCCCGCGATCCGGGTTCGCGCGCCAAGATCGGCGTGATCTCGCGTGACTCGTCAGTGGACCCAGTCGGCGCCTGCGTCGGTATGCGCGGCTCGCGCGTGCAGGCCGTGGTGAACGAATTGCAGGGCGAGAAGATCGACATCATTCCGTGGTCGCCCGACATTGCGACCTTCGTGGTCAACGCGCTGGCGCCCGCCGAAGTCGCCAAGGTGGTGATCGACGAAGAGCGCGAACGTATTGAAGTCGTGGTGCCGGATACCCAATTGTCCCTTGCGATCGGTCGTCGCGGACAGAATGTGCGTCTGGCCTCGCAGCTCACCGGATGGGACATCGACATCCTCACCGAGCAAGAGGAATCAGAGCGCCGTCAGGCCGATTTCGAGAACTCCACACGCGTATTCGTGGAAGCCCTCAACGTCGACGAAGTCGTCGGTCAGTTGCTCGCCTCCGAAGGGTTTACGTCCGTCGAGGATCTGGCGCTGGTAGATCCAAGGGAACTGACGAGCATCGAAGGCTTCGACGAAGACACCGCGAATGAATTGCAGAGCCGGGCGCGCGAATATCTTGAGCAACTCGAGGCCGAGCTTGAAACCAAGCGAAAGGAACTAGGCGTGGAAGACGCTTTGACGACAGTGCCGGGAATGACCTCGAAGATACTGGTGAAGTTCGGCGAGAACGACATCAAGACAATCGAGGATCTGGCTGGCTGCGCCACCGATGATTTGACCGGATGGGTCGAACGCAAGGACGGCGAGACCACCAAGCATCCGGGCATTCTCGACGCCAATGAAATCTCGCGCGAAGACGCCGAGGCTCTCATCATGCAGGCGCGCGTCGCTGCCGGATGGATCACCGAAGCCGACCTGGCCAAGCCCGCCGAGGAGGCTGAGGCCTCCGAAGAAAATCCGGTTTAAGGAAATGCCCCGCGCATGCTCGCAATCGCTGATCCCAACGATCTCGATAATGGACCCCGGACCAAGCCCGGGGTCGAGCGGATGTGCGCCGTCACGCGGCAGGTTTCCGGCATCGACAATCTGATCCGGTTTGTCGTCTCGCCTTCCGGCGAGGTGATCCCCGACCTGAAGCGAAAACTTCCCGGACGCGGATTATGGATCTCCTTGTCCTACGCGACGGTTGCGGACGCCGTACGGCGCAGTGTTTTCGTCAAAAGCTTCAAACGCGAACTTAAGGTCTCAAAGACCCTGGCGGACGATGCGGACGCCCTGATGGTCCGGGGCCTTGCCGAAGCACTGGCCATGACGGCAAAAGCCGGTCAGGTCATCACCGGATTTGCGAAGGTCGAGGCTGCGATCGAAAACCGGCAGGCCATCGCTGTCATTCACGCGACCGACGGGGCTGAGGACGGAATCCGCAAGCTGAAGGCCAAAATCGACGGCGTGGCACGGAGAAACGCCGCGGATTCGGCCGATTTCCCCGTTGTCAGTGTGCTGACCACGGATGAATTGGATTTGGCACTGGGGCGGGCAAATGTGGTACATGCTGCCCTGCTCGCGGGCCCGGGAAGCAAGACCTTCTTAGCTCGTTGCCAGATGCTCATCCGGTACCGGATGACGGCAGGCGACAAGGTGAGCGGCGCGACAAGAAAAGAAGCCTGAGACTTCGCTTAAGACATCGGGCCGGGCTGGCACGATTGGCACGCGAGCAAAACGAACGAGATTGGGACTGCTGAATGGCCGATAAAGATTCTGGCGACAAAAAACTGGGCGTCGGTTCAAAAACTCTGTCGCTGAAGCCGCGGATAGAGACCGGCGTCGTGCGCCAGAGTTTCAGCCATGGCCGTTCCAAACAGGTGGTGGTCGAAAAGAAGACCAAGCGCCGGCTCGCGGGCGACCCCGCCCCTGTTGTCGAAGCCGCACCCGCGCCCGTCGTCAAGGAAGCCCCCGCCAAGGCTGCGCCTGCAAAACCGGCGGCACCCGCCAAGACCGCACCGCGCGGCGGCATGCTGCTGCGAACGCTGACCAGCGACGAACAATCCGCACGCGCCAGCGCGCTCGCCGATGCCAAAGTCCGCGAAGAAGAAGAACGCAAGATTGCCGAAGCTGAAGCCATTCGCCGCAACAGCAAGGAAGGCCGCGAACAGGCCGAGCGTGAAGCCGCCGAAGCTCGCCGCAAGGCTGAAGAAGATCGCCACCGCGCCGACGAAGAAGCCAAAGCGAAAGCCGAGCGCGAAGCCAAGAAGCGTTTCGGCGAAGCCGAAGCGAAAGCGGCTGCGGCGCGTCCGGGTGCTCCCGCCGCGCGCGCACCCGGCGTCGCAGCCGACGGGTCCGACGAAGACGAAGGCCCGCGCCAGATTCGCCGTGGCCCCGGCGGCGTTGCACGTCCCGTCATGGCACCCAAGCCGACGGCAAAACCTGCGCCAGCAAAACAGCGCGGCCGCCTCACGCTGGTCACGGCGCTCACCGCCGACGACGTGCGCGAACGTTCGATTGCATCGTTCCGTCGCCGTACCCAGCGCCTCAAGGGCCATGCATCGAACGAGCCGAAAGAAAAGCTGATCCGCGAAGTGGTCATTCCGGAAGCGATCACGATTCAGGAACTCGCCAACCGCATGGCGGAACGCGCCGTGGACGTCATTCGCCTGCTGATGAAGCAAGGCCAGATGGTTAAAATTACCGACGTGATCGACGCCGATACCGCACAGCTCGTCGCCGAAGAAATGGGTCACACCGTCAAGCGCGTTGCCGCGTCAGACGTTGAAGAAGGCCTGTTCGACGTCGCCGACGATCACGCCACCGACACGACACCTCGCGCGCCGGTCGTCACAGTCATGGGTCACGTCGATCACGGCAAAACGTCGCTGCTCGATGCCCTGCGCCACGCCAATGTGGTCAGCGGCGAAGCCGGCGGCATCACCCAGCACATCGGCGCCTATCAGGTCACATCGCCCGACAGCGGCAAGAAAATCACCTTCATCGACACACCGGGCCACGCCGCGTTCACCGCGATGCGCGCGCGCGGCGCAAAAGTCACCGACATCGTCATTCTCGTCGTCGCAGCCGATGACGGCGTGATGCCGCAGACCATCGAGGCGATCAATCACGCCAAGGCGGCGAAAGTGCCGATGATCGTTGCGATAAACAAGATCGACAAGCCGGACGCCAAGGCGGAGCGCGTGCGCACCGAATTGCTGCAGCATGAAGTGCAGGTTGAATCCTTCGGCGGCGACGTCGTCGACGTTGAAGTGTCGGCAAAGAACAAGACCAATCTCGACAAGCTGCTTGAGATGATTGCGCTTCAATCGGACCTGCTCGATCTCAAGACCAATCCGGATCGTCCCGCCGAAGGCACCGTGATCGAAGCCAAGCTCGATCGCGGCCGTGGCCCGGTTGCGACCGTTCTGGTTCAGCGCGGCACGCTCAAGGTCGGCGACATTATTGTTGCAGGCGCCGAGATGGGCCGCGTTCGCGCGCTCATCAACGATCAGGGCGACACCGTCGATACGGCCGGCCCTTCCGTTCCTGTCGAAGTTCTCGGCTTCAACGGGCCGCCGGAAGCCGGTGACCGTCTGGCCGTTGTTGAGAGCGAAGCTCGCGCCCGCGAAGTCACCAGCTATCGTGCGCATCAGAAGCGCGAGAAATTGTCGGCATCGACCGGCATGCGCGGTTCGCTCGAACAGATGATGTCGCAGCTCAAGACCACGGGCCGCAAGGACTTCCCGCTGATCGTGAAGGCCGACGTGCAGGGCTCGCTCGAAGCCATTCTGGGTTCGCTTGAGAAACTCGGTACCGACGAAGTCGCCGCGCGCGTGCTTCATGCGGGTGTCGGCGGCATCAGCGAATCCGACGTGACGCTGGCTGAAGGCTTCAACGCCGCTATCATCGGCTTCAGTGTCCGCGCCAACAAGGAAGCGGCCGCAACCGCCAAGCGTAACGGCATCGAAATCCGCTATTACAACATCATCTACGATCTGGTGGATGACGTGAAGAAGGCCATGTCCGGCCTGCTCGCGCCGACACTGCGCGAAACCATGCTGGGCAATGCGCAGATCCTCGAAGTGTTCAACATCTCGAAGGTCGGCAAGATTGCAGGCTGTCGCGTCACCGACGGCACCGTGGAACGCGGCGCCAATGTGCGCCTGATCCGCGACAACGTCGTTGTGCACGAAGGCAAGCTCTCGACCCTGAAGCGTTTCAAGGACGAAGTGAAGGAAGTGCAGTCCGGCCAGGAATGCGGCATGGCGTTCGAGAGCTATCAGGACATGCGCGTCGGCGACGTGATCGAATGTTACCGCGTGGAGACCATTCAGCGCTCCTTGTAAGTCCAAGTCTTACAGGCGCGTTACTCTCCACTCGTTATTGCCGGACTTGATGCGGCAATCCATCCGCGAAGGCGGACTTTAACAAAGAACGATGGATGTCCGGGTCAAGCCCGGGCATGACGTCGATTTTAACAGGAACACCATGGCCTCGCGCAAAAAAGACAGTGACCCTCGCGGCGGCACGACCGGCGCCTCGCAGCGGCAGTTGCGCGTCGGTGAAATCATCCGCCACGCCATCGCGGATATTCTCGCGCAAGGCGGCGTGCACGACCCGGCGCTCGAAGGGCAGATCATCACTGTGCCCGAAGTGCGGATGTCGCCCGATCTTAAACTTGCGACCATCTACGTCATGCCGCTCGGTGGACGCGGCATTGAGGATGTCGTGGCGGCACTTGAGCGCAACAAGAAGTTCCTGCGCGGTGAAGTGGCGCATCGCGTTAATCTAAAATTTGCACCTGATCTTCGCTTTCGCGTTGACGAACGATTCGACGAAGCGGAACGGATCGAGAAATTACTGAGAACACCTGCGGTCCAGCGCGATCTCAAAACAGATTCGGACGAAACCTGATGACTGCGACCACTCCGGCGGGCGTGATCGCGCCGCAAAATGACGATTCCAACGAGCCGCGCGAAAATAATTTTGCCGCGCCCGCAGAGGCGAATCAGCAGCGCGGCGGCAAGCAATCGCGTCAGGGCCAACCGCGCCGCGACAAGTTCGATGTCCATGGCTGGGTCATTCTCGACAAGCCGATTGGCATGACCTCGACCCACGCGGTCGCCGTCGTAAAGCGCCTCTTCAGCGCCAAGCGAGCAGGTCATGCCGGCACGCTCGACCCTTTGGCCACCGGCGGACTGCCGATTGCGCTTGGTGAAGCGACGAAGACGGTTCCTTATGTGATGGATGGCCGAAAGCGTTATCGCTTCACGGTCTGCTGGGGTGAGGAACGCGACACCGACGACACCGAAGGCCGCGCCACTCAAACCAGCGATGCGCGCCCGAACGAAGAGGCCATTCGCGTCCTGCTGCCGCAGTTCACCGGCACGATCGAGCAAACCCCACCTCAATATTCGGCCATCAAGATCGCGGGCGAGCGGGCCTACGACATGGCGCGAGACGGCGAAGTCGTGCCGCTGCAGCCGCGCCCGGTCGAAATTCACGAATTAACGCTGGTGGAACACCAGGGTAACGGCCGCTCGGTATTCGAGGCCGAATGCGGCAAGGGCACCTATGTGAGGGCGCTGGCCCGCGATATGGGCCGGATTCTGGGCTGTTATGGGCATATTTGCGCACTTCGTCGCACGCTTTGCGGCCCATTCGGCGAATTGGACATGATTCCGCTGGAAGAATTGGAGGCGGTATGCAATAGAGCGGCGTCTGGCGAGGGAAGCCTCGCCGACGCGCTTTTGCCCGTTGAGACCGCGCTGGACGACATCCCGGCACTGGCCGTCACACGGGCTGATGCCGCAAAGCTCCACAGGGGCCAAGCGGTTTTGTTGCGCGGACGGGATGCGCCAAATTCAAGCGGCACAGTCTATGTCACCGTCGGAGGCCGCCTTTTGGCCCTCGCCGAAATTGGCAATGGCGAACTCATCCCCAAGCGCGTGTTCAACCTGACCGGGCTGACAGCCAGCACCGGCCGCAACGAGGAAGTTTGACGATGTCGATTACCGCAGAACGCAAAGCGGAAGTCATCAAGACGAATGCCAAGAAATCCGGCGACACCGGTTCGCCAGAGGTTCAGGTTGCGATCCTTTCGGAACGCATCACCAACCTCACGAACCATTTCAAGACCCACGGCAAGGACAACCATTCGCGCCGCGGTCTCCTGAAACTGGTGGCGACGCGCCGTTCTCTTCTCGATTACGTGAAGAAGAAGGACGAGAAGCGTTATCAGTCGCTGCTCGATAAGCACAACATTCGCCGCTAAATTCACGCGCGCAGTTTGCGCGCGTTTTCGCATGGTCGATTTTGTTTTCCGACAATGACCATGCGGCGTGTCCAGCAGCAATCCGGCGGCTGGGCGATAACGGGTAATATGCCCGTACCATCGGAAGGATGGACGCCATTTCAAATTCAAGAACCATGGCAGGATCGCCGGACGCTGATGTCGCATCAGCGTCTCGCAATCTTGCGCATGGTTTTTGTGTTTCTGGCGTCCGTTCTTTCGTGAACCATGAAAGATAAAGGCAATGTTTAAACCTCATTCAGTCGAGATCGACTGGGGTGGACGTCCACTCAAATTGGAAACCGGCAAGATCGCGCGTCAGGCCGACGGTGCCGTGATGGCGACCTATGGCGAGACCATCGTGCTCGCCACCGTCGTTGCCGCGAAGACCGCGAAAGACGGCATCGATTTTCTGCCGCTGACCGTCGACTATCAGGAAAAGACGTATGCTGCCGGACGTATTCCCGGCGGTTACTTCAAGCGTGAAGGCCGTCCGACCGAAAAGGAAACTCTGGTTTCCCGCCTGATTGATCGCCCGATCCGCCCGTTGTTCGCCGATGGCTGGCGCAACGAAACCCAAGTCATCGTCACTGTGCTGTCGCATGACATGGAAAACGATCCGGACATTCTGGCGCTGGTGGCTTCTTCTGCTGCGTTGACCATTTCGGGCGCACCGTTCATGGGCCCGATTGGCGCTGCGCGCGTCGGTTTCATCAACGATGAATATGTTCTCAACCCGACGCTCGACGAGATGGCCGACACCAATCTGGATCTCGTGGTCGCCGGCACCGCTGACGCGGTGCTGATGGTCGAGTCCGAAGCCAAGGAACTCAACGAAGACATCATGCTGGGTGCGGTGATGTTCGGTCATCGGCATTTCCAGCCGGTCATCAAGGCGATCATCGAACTCGCCGAGAAGGCCGCGAAGGAACCGCGCGAGGTCAAGACCGACGACAACAGCGCTATCGACAAGGAAATGCGCGGCATCGGCGAAGCCGAATTGCGCACCGCCTACGCGATTCCGATTAAGCAGGATCGCTATACAGCGGTCGGCGCTGTGAAGAAGAAGGTCATGGAGCATTTCTTCCCGGAAGGCGCTGAGCCGAAGTTCGACAAGCTGCGCGTTGCAGGCGTTTTCAAGGAACTGGAAGCGAACGTCGTTCGCAACAACATCCTCGACACCGGCAAGCGCATTGACGGCCGTGACAAGACCACCGTTCGTCCGATCGTCTGCGAAGTCGGCGTGCTTCCTCGCGCCCACGGTTCGGCGCTGTTCACCCGCGGCGAAACGCAGGCCCTCGTCGTCACGACCCTGGGCACCGGCGAGGACGAGCAATATATCGACTCGCTGTCGGGAACGTACAAAGAGCGCTTCCTGCTGCATTATAACTTTCCTCCCTACTCGGTCGGCGAAACCGGCCGTATGGGCGGCACCAAGCGACGCGAAATCGGCCACGGCAAACTTGCCTGGCGCGCGCTGCGTCCGGTGCTTCCGGCACCGCACGAATTTCCGTACACGCTGCGTGTCGTCTCAGAAATCACCGAGTCGAACGGTTCATCCTCGATGGCTTCCGTCTGCGGCGCTTCACTCGCGCTGATGGATGCGGGCGTTCCGCTGAAGCGGCCGACTGCAGGCATCGCGATGGGCCTCATTCTCGAGGGCAAGAAGTTTGCGGTGCTGTCGGACATTCTCGGTGACGAGGATCATCTCGGCGACATGGACTTCAAGGTGGCCGGTACAGAAACCGGCATCACCTCGCTGCAGATGGACATCAAGATCGCCGGCATTACTGAGGAGATCATGAAGATCGCGCTCGCCCAAGCGAAGGACGGACGCATTCATATCCTCGGCGAAATGGCCAAGGCGTTGACCGACGCCCGCGCTGAACTCGGCGAACATGCGCCACGCATCGAAGTGCTGCAGATCCCGACCGACAAGATCCGCGACGTGATCGGCACCGGCGGCAAGATCATCCGCGAGATCGTGGAAAAGACCGGCGCCAAGATCAACATCGAGGACGACGGCACCGTGAAGGTTGCATCCGCGAATGGCGAGTCCATCCGCGCTGCGATCAAGTGGATTAAGTCGATCACTTCGGACCCCGAAGTCGGCCAGATCTATGACGGCACCATCGTCAAGGTGATGGAGTTCGGCGCGTTCGTGAACTTCTTCGGCCCCAAGGATGGTCTCGTTCACATCAGCCAGTTGGCAGCCAACCGCGTGCAGAAGACCTCCGACGTCGTCAAGGAAGGCGACAAGGTCAAGGTCAAGCTGCTCGGTCTCGACGACCGCGGCAAGGTTCGCCTGTCGATGAAGGTCGTGGATCAGACCACCGGCGAAGATCTCGAAGCCAAGCAGAAGGCCGAATCTGCAGCGGAGTAAGCCTCCACGCACCAACAGAAAACGAAGGGCGGCTTTTCAGCCGCCCTTTTTGTTTGTCTCGTTTATCGGCCACTCACCGGCCCATCAATCGAGCCGGATCGTTTCCTTCACGACATCTCCCAGCACTGCGAAATCGCGCTTGCGCGGCGATGTGCGGCGATAAACCAGACCGATGCTGCGGCCGGGCTGCGGCTCCTTGAATCGCAAAAATTTTACGCGGCTGTCGCGGCGTTCGACATCGGCCGCAATCTGCGGAATGAGCGTGATGCCATATCCGTTCGCAACCATTTGCATCACAGTCGCAAGACTGCTGGCGCCGAACGTCATGCGGTCACTGCTCATCGCGCCGTTGCGGCGCCCGCCTTGTGCGGTGGCGCAAAACGCCAGCGTCTGATCGCGCAGGCAATGTCCGTCCTCAAGAAGAATAAGTCTCTCCTGATCGATGTCATGTGCGGCAACACGCACGTTTTCCTTGCGCGGATCGTCGACCGGCACGGCCAGCAGAAATTTGTCGTCGAACAGATGCAGCGTCTCGAGTTCGCTCTCATGCACCGGAAGCGCTACCATAGCGGCATCCAGCGCGCCGCCTCTCACGTCGTCGAGCAATTGCCGAGTCTGCGTCTCGCGCAACTCAAGCCGCAATTCGCGAAACCGCGATTGCAGTTGCGGCAGCATTTTCGGCAACGCGTAGGGTGCAAGCGAGGGAATGAGTCCCAGCGTCAGGCGTCCAGTCAACGGCTGCGCGCGATGCTGCGCAAAGTCCACCAGATCGCGCGACTTCGCCAGCACCTCGTCGGCGCGGCGCACGATTTCCAAACCCGCCTCCGTCAGCGTGACGTCTCCGGGACGGCGTTCGACCAGCGCCAAACCCAGCTCCTTTTCGAGATCGCGGATCTGCATCGACAGTGCGGGCTGCGTCACAGCGCAATCGTCCGCGGCACGGCCGAAATGGCCGTGCTTGGCGAGTGCGGACAGGTATTTGAGCTGTCTTAATGTGATCACATCGATCAGCTTAGCTTATCGACATGTGAAAGCAATTCGACTGGACCTGATGCTGGAAGTCTTCCAAAGTCAGTACAATCCTCACAGCCGAAAAAAATTAACGAACACGATCGGAGAAAAACATGGACGCGAAGACCGACGATAAAGACGCGGGCAAATGCCCATTCACTGGCGGAGCGCGCGGACATAGGAACCGCGATTGGTGGCCAGAGCATCTCGATATCGGCGTCCTGCACACAAACGCCGCTGCCGCCGATCCAATGGGCGACGCCTTCGATTACGCCAAGGAATTTGAAAGCCTCGATCTGAATGCCGTTATCAAAGACCTGCATGCGCTTATGACGGATTCGCAGGATTGGTGGCCCGCCGATTTCGGTCACTACGGAGGATTGTTCATCCGCATGTCGTGGCACAGTGCTGGCACCTATCGCACCACCGATGGTCGGGGCGGCGCCGGTGCCGGTCAACAACGCTTTGCTCCGCTCAACAGCCGGCCGGACAATGCGAACCTCGACAAGGCGCGACGGCTGCTGTGGCCGATCAAGCAGAAATATGGCCGCAAGCTTTCATGGGCCGATCTGTTTGTCCTCACCGGCAACGTCGCCCTCGAATCGATGGGCTTCAAGACGTTTGGATTTGCCGGCGGACGCGCCGATGTGTGGGAGCCTGAAGAACTTTATTGGGGGCCCGAAGGCTCGTGGCTGGGCGACGAACGCTACAGCGGCGAACGCGAATTGGCCGAACCGCTCGGCGCGGTGCAGATGGGCCTGATCTACGTCAATCCGGAAGGTCCGAACGGCAAGCCGGATCCGATCGGTTCTGCGAAGGACATCCGCGAGACGTTCGCCCGCATGGCGATGAACGATGAAGAAACCGTAGCGCTGATCGCTGGCGGTCACACCTTCGGCAAAACTCACGGGGCTGGCGATCCGTCGCTGATGGGCGTCGAGCCGGAAGGCGCGGCCATCGAAGATCAAGGCATCGGCTGGAAGAGCAAGCATGGCACCGGCTTCGGCGCCGACACCATCACCGGCGGCCCCGAAGTCACATGGTCACAAACCCCGACGAAGTGGAGCAACCACTTTTTCGACAACCTGTTCAAATTCGAATGGGAGTTGACGAAAAGTCCCGCAGGCGCCCAACAGTGGAAGGCAAAGGGTGCGGAAGCCTCGATTCCTGACGCGCATGACAAGTCGAAAAAGCACCTGCCGACGATGCTGACCTCCGACCTCGCGCTGCGGTTCGATCCGGCATATGAAAAAATCTCGCGGCGCTTCTACGAACATCCGGATCAGTTCGCCGATGCGTTCGCGCGCGCATGGTTCAAGCTCACCCACCGCGACATGGGACCGACCGTGCGCTATCGCGGCAAGCTCGTGCCGAAGGAAACGCTGATCTGGCAGGACCCGATCCCGCCGGTCAATCATGAACTCGTCAGCGAGCAGGATACCGCTTCGCTGAAGGCAAAAATCCTCGCCTCAGGCCTCACTGTGTCACAACTCGTCTCAACCGCCTGGGCGTCTGCATCGACATTCCGCGGCTCCGACAAACGCGGCGGCGCCAACGGCGCGCGCATTCGCCTGAGCCCGCAGAAGGATTGGGAAGTCAATCAGCCGGCACAATTGAAGACCGTTCTGACAAAGCTCGAAGCAGTTCAAAAGGAGTTCGGCAAGAAAGTGTCGCTCGCCGACCTGATCGTTCTCGGCGGCTCCGCCGCAGTCGAAAAGGCTGCGAAGGATGCCGGCATTGACGTGAAGGTGCCGTTTACGCCGGGGCGCATGGATGCGTCGCAGGAGCAGACCGACGCCGCTTCCTTCGCACCGCTCGAACCCCGTGCTGACGGCTTCCGCAACTACATCGGCGGCAAGCGGCAGTTCATGGCGCCCGAGGAAGCCTTGGTGGATCGCGCGCAACTGCTGACGCTGACGGCACCCGAAATGGCAGTCCTCGTCGGCGGCCTGCGTGTGCTCGGCGCCAATGCGGGGAGCGCGAAGCACGGTGCCTTCACCAAGAAGCCCGAAACACTGACGAACGATTTTTTCTTGAACCTTCTCGACATCGGAACGGAATGGCAGCCGACTGGTTCGGACAACGAATATGAGGGGCGCGACCGCAAGACGAAGACAGTGAAGTGGACCGCCACCCGCGCCGACCTGATATTCGGGTCGCATTCTCAACTCCGCGCCATCGCTGAAGTCTATGGCAGCGCGGATGCGAAGGAAAAATTTGCGAAAGACTTCGTCAAGGCGTGGACCAAGGTGATGAATGCGGACCGGTTCGATATCGCAGCAAAACCAAAGACGCTGCAAGCTGCGGAATAGTCCGCTCGGTCTAAGGTTATGACGGCCTGGCCCCCGCGACATCATCGCGGGGGCTTTTCTTTGGCTTGCCATTTTCATCGAGCTTGCGCACAAAGTGACCGGCACGTCGGCATGGATTAGGCATCATGATGAAACTGTATTGGGCGCCGCGAACACGGTCGTTCACCGCGCTGTGGATAATGGAAGAAGCCGGCCAACCCTACGAACGTGTCCTCATCGACATGTCGGTGAACGCTCAGAAGTCACCGGATTATCTTGCGATCAATCCGATGGGCAAGGTGCCGGCGCTGAAAGACGGCGAGGCAACGATGGCCGAGGCTGCGGCGATCTGTGCATATGTTGCCGAGCGTCACCCGCAAGCAAAACTCGCTCCGCCGCTCGGTGATCCACGGCGCGCGAAATATCTCTATTGGCTGTTCTACGCTCCCACCTGCATCGAGCCTGCGATCATGCAGCTTTATACAAAAATGCAGGTGCCCAGCATGATGGCAGGATGGGGCGGGGCCACGCAGGTGTTCGATGTGCTCGACGCAGCAGTGGAAAAAGGCCCGTGGATTCTCGGCGAGGAATTCTCGGCTGCCGACGTTGTCATCTGCTCGGGATTGAACTTCGCAATCAAGATTTTCAAGATGGTGCCGACGCGACCGTCATTTGATCGCTACATCGAGCGATGCTCTGCGCGCGCCGCGTTTCAGCGCGCGTCCGCCATCGCGGCGGGTTGACGCTTACAATTCGCCCGCGGCCTTCAGGGCATCCGGATGCGGCATCGAAATGATGTTGTAGCCGGAATCGACGAAGTGAATTTCGCCGGTGACGCCGCCCGACATCTCCGACAACAGATAAAGTGCCGTACCGCCAAGCTCATCGAGCGTGACACCGCGTCCGAGCGGCGAGTGCTTCTGCTGAAACGCGAACATCGCGCGCGCATCGCCGATACCTGAACCCGCCAGCGTGCGAATCGGGCCCGCCGAAATCGCATTGACGCGAATGCCGCGTCCGCCGAAATCCACCGCGAGATAGCGTGTGGATGCCTCGAGCGCGGCTTTGGCTACGCCCATCACATTGTAATTCGGCATCACGCGTGTCGAGCCGCCGAACGTCAGCGTCACCATCGCGCCGCCATTCGGCATCATGTCGGCGGCACGCTTGGCGACTTCGGTAAAGGAGAAACACGAGATCACCATCGTGCGCGAGAAATTCTCACGCGTGGTGTCTGCGTAGCGACCTTTCAGTTCGTTCTTGTCCGAGAAACCGATGGCGTGGACCAGAAAATCCAGCGTGCCCCATTTTTTCTTGAGAGCCGCGAATGTATCATCGACCGATTTGATATCTTCGACGTCGCACGGCAGAACCAAATCCGACTTCAGCGATTCCGCCAGCGGCTTAACGCGCTTGCCGAGTGCGTCGCCCTGATAGGTGAAAGCCAGTTCGGCGCCCTGCCCGTGAAGCGCCTGCGCAATCCCCCACGCGATGGAATGATCGTTGGCGACGCCCATGATGAGCCCGCACTTGCCTTGCATCAGTCCTTGCAACCCAGCCATATGAAATCCCGTTACGCCAATCAAAGTTCTTCGATGAGGTTGAAAAGAAAATTACGCTTCAAGACGCTTGAACACCAGTGTCGCGTTGGTGCCGCCGAAGCCGAATGAATTCGATAGCACCGCGCCGATCTTCGCGCCGTCGATGCGCTTGCGCGCAATCGGCATGTCGGCGAACGCCGGGTCGAGTTCGATGATGTTGGCGCTCTCGCAGATGAACCCGTTGTTCATCATCAGCAGCGAATAGATCGCCTCCTGAACGCCAGTCGCACCGAGCGAATGCCCGGTCAGCGATTTGGTCGCGGAAATTGGCGGACACTTGTCGCCCGCGCCGAATACGTTGCGGATCGCATTCATCTCGGGTGGGTCGCCAGCCGGCGTCGAAGTGGCGTGTGGATTGATGTAGTCGATCTTGATACCGCCCGTCGTGGCCAACGCCATCTTCATGCAGCGCTCCGCGCCCTCACCCGAAGGTGCCACCATGTCGTAGCCGTCGGACGTCGCACCGTAACCGACGATTTCGCCATAGATGCGCGCGCCGCGCGCTTTGGCATGCTCAAGTTCTTCCAGCACAATAACGCCAGCGCCGCCCGCAATCACGAAGCCGTCGCGATTGACGTCGTAGGCGCGCGATGCGGTCGATGGGGTGTCGTTGTATTTCGAGGACATCGCGCCCATCGCATCGAACAGCACCGACAGCGACCAGTCGAGTTCCTCGCAACCGCCCGCGAAAATAATGTCCTGCTTGCCCATCTGAATGGTCTCATAGCCATTGCCGATGCAATGGTTCGAGGTCGCGCAGGCCGACGAGATGGAATAATTGACGCCCTTGATCTTGAACCATGTCGCAAGCGTTGCGGAGGCGGTCGATGACATCGCTTTCGGGACGGCGAAAGGCCCGACGCGCTTCGGACCTTTGGTGCGGGTGATGTCGGCGGCCTCGACGATGGTTCGCGCCGATGGTCCGCCCGAACCCATGATGATACCGGTGCGAATGTTCGACACATCCGTGGGCTCAAGACCCGAATCGCGGATCGCCTGCTCCATGGCGACGTGATTCCACGCAGCCCCTTCGCCGAGAAATCGCATTGCACGGCGATCGACGACTTCGGACGGGTTGAGCGTCGGCGCGCCGTGAACCTGCGAGCGAAAGCCGAGCTTGGCGTAATCTTCCGCGCGTGAAATTCCCGGCTTCGCTTCATAGAGCGAAGCAAGCACTTCCTGAGTGTTGTTACCGATGGACGAGACGATGCCCATCCCCGTGACGACAACCCGCCTCATGATCGCCTCGCCCTCTTTGTTGCTTAATCTTGTTACTTGGTCTTGCGGCGCAAATTGCAGCGCCAGTTACTGTTCAGTCAGCGCAAACTGCATCACGTTCCAGGCTTCATTGCGGCTTCCGGCTGCTGGAACAGCCCGACCTTCAGATCCTTGGCTCGATAGATAATCTCGCCGTCCGATGAAAGCCACCCGTCGGCGATGCCGAGAACCAATTTGGCGCGCA
>JAYVYQ010000264.1:0-6557 GCA_043784125.1 Afipia sp. | reverse complement strand
CGCCCAGCGCTGGGCCCAGGCAGTGGACGCTTATGGCGGGCGAGCGCAATGTCAGCCCCCAGCTTGGCAAGGGACCGCTTGACCCGCGGCGGGAGCGTTTCGGCAACGGTAGATTTCACAATAAGGTCTCATATAGGCGATCGAAATCGGCTCTTGGTCGCTTATATAAGACCTTGTTCCAACTTGTCGACAAAGATATTCGAGATTTGGATATGCCCGAGATCCAACGATCCGGGCTCTTGCATACGGGGTCGATCACTACCGTAGCAATCACGACGCTGGTGCTGCAATTGCCCGCACTTTCTCCGATCGCCGAGATCGAAGTCAAAGTGCGCAAACTAACCAGCGCTCACCACTGGTTGGCCCTGCTCCCTCGCATGATCGAGGTCGACCACGTCGAAGATCTCTTCCGGCAGTCCGGTCACATCAATTCCCAGGGCGATGGCGATCAAGACGTCCAGATGCTTGCGCAAGGCGGCGTCCTGCGCAACTGGCAGGTCACAGGCATCGAGGCAGGCGAACGCGTTGCAGTACGCTTGCTCCAGCGCGTTTAGCTTCATTTGCGGTGTAAATTGAGGGTCACGGAGCGTCGTGAGCGGAAGTAGAACTCTGAACATCGTGCGACGATCCGTATTATTTTTGCAATTCAATCAACGATATAAATGCGGCGCTAGTCGATTGTGGCAAACATTCAAATGCTCAACCGCAGCCAAATCGGATCAAATTCAAGATTTAATTGCCGTTGCCGGTTCGCGGATCAAAATGATGATTTCAGTAGATCTGTGGGTGGGTTGGCCGCGCGCCTGGTTCACGAAATGTCAAAGTCCAGTCGCTTCTCGATCATGACGACGGGCTCGGGCTGCGAGGGAGGGCTCACTGCGGCATCGGCCTGAGGTGTGGTCTTCGGATCGGCGCCAGGGATTGGCGGGACGGCAAGCTCGAGAGTTATCCCGGCAACGCCTGCGGTGATGATGTCGCGTTCCTGATCGATGATCATCGGCACCAGGTGTGCGAGCGAAAGCGAGTGGCCTTGGTCATGCCGCCCCGGCTCGTAGTCGACCCCCAGATCAGCCGCCATCTGCCGCAAGCTCGTGAACAGGCCCTCGTCATCGTGCTCGTCCTGCTTCAACGTCGCAGGCTCGCGATCATGCTGGCCGGGGAGCACCTGTTCCAGGACGCGATCGCCATCGGGTTCAAGCAGGTCAGATGTAAGCCCAGCCATGAGCTCGGCATCGAAGGCCTCTTTACGGATCTGGTCGAGCCGCCCGGTCACTTCGAGCGCGGAAGTCTTGTCGCTGTTGGTGGCGCCGAGCGTAGCCTCGAGCCTGGCGCTGTCGTCGGTATAGACATGCATGCGGTGGATCGCGCGGGTTCCGTTGACATAGGCCTGGCGCAACGTCGTCAAAAGCCGGTGATCGGATTGCGCCGCCCAGATCGCCATCCTGCTCGACGCCCCCTGAACCTTGTGTGCATTGACCGCATAGGCGAGGTCGATCCGGCTCATCTGGGGATCGCTGGTCGACAGCGTTAGCGCTTCACCGTTAGCCAATTGGAAGCTGACGGCGTCGCGCTCGATCGCCGTGATTTGCGCTTGCTTGTTGTTGACGAGACCGCGGGTGTTGTCGTTGCTGGTCCAACGGATCGTTTCACCGACGTGGACGTCGATCTCGCGCGGCTCGAGGAGCTTGGCCGCCTCATTGGCTTCACGGCCCTCAAAGGCGCGGACATCGACATTGTGCCGCCGACCATCCTCGCCAACCAACCGAACATCGTTGCGACCGACCGAGCCGACCGCATAGTCGCCGCGCTTGAGCCCAAGGCTCGGACTGAACTTCGCCAGTCGCATGACATCGCCGGGTTCATAGCGATTGGCCTGGCGCATTTCCGCATCGGTCAGGCCCTTGTCGTCATGGATCGTGATTGTGCGGGCCTCACCCTCAAGGCGGCCTTGCGCCTTCAAGCCGGCCTGCACGAGCTGATCGGCGCGTTGGCGGTCGGCGTTGCCCGCAGTGATCAAGAGCGTGTCTCGTTGGGTGTTGGGGTCAAGCCGCAGATAATGATTGACAGCGGCTTCGACGTAACCGGTCTGGACTTCGTGGACATGGTCGCGGATGGCGGCAAATGCTTGGCCGACATTCCCGGTCCGAATCTGCTCATTGTAGGTCTTAAGGGCCGGATCGCGCTGACGGACGACGTCGCTGATCTCTGCCCTGGCGACGCGCATGGTCTGGACGACTTCAAACGCCTTGCCCTGATCGACGGCCTGGAGCTGGCGTTTGTCTCCCACAAACACGGTCTTGTTGAGCCCGAGCTTTGCGTGGAGCGCGGTGATCGCCTCAAAGTCGCGATTGCCGACCATTGAGGATTCATCGACAATTAGCGTCGCACCTTTGTATTTCTCATGCGCGGCCATCAAGGCTGTCTTGTCGCCCAAGAGTGCAGCGCGGGTCTCGTTGAGGAACGCAGTAATCGTGGTCGAGGCCAATCCGACACTGGCCAATTCTTCGACCGCCGTCTTACTCGGCGCAATCCCAAAGATGGCGCCCCCGTTTGCTGTTTCGTGTGCGGCGACCGGGCCGATCGTGGCGGTCTTGCCGGTGCCCGAAAACCCCTGGACGAGCACGATCCCATCCTTGGCAGACAGGATCAGCTGCGCAGCGCCCAGCTGGCCATCGTTGAGCGTCATCGCTGCGCCGTTCGCGTCGAGGCGCAAATGCTCACGCAGCGCGCCCTCGACGGCTGAGGAAGGCAGTCTCGGCTCCGAAGTGTGCCGCGCCGCAGTGATCGCATCGATGATCGCCTGTTCGCGTTCGAGCGAAGACTTGGTGGTGATCATCGGATTGTTCGGATTGGCGTTCTTGCCCTCGACGATCAGCCCCGCCTGTTTGTGCTCGACAAGCACCTTGTCGAGCATCTCGATCGTCACGCCCTCGTGCTGCAGATTGAGCGCGTCGCGGATGACCACACGCTCGAGGAAGGCAGCTTCGCGCTGTTCGTTGTGCGCGATGGCATGCGCGATTGCGACATAGGCACGGGCCTGCCCCGGACTCTGCGTTAGCGAGCGGATGTTCTTGGGCAGATAGGGCGAGTCCAGAAGTTTGACCTCGCTGCGCGCATCAAGCCGTTCGATCACATCGCGATAGGCCTGCGTGACCGTCTGACCGACCGCGCCGAGCAACGTTGTCGGCGCGGCACCGCGCCGCGCTGCATCGGCAACAACGCTTGCGCCATCAAATCCCGCAGCGCGATCGCTCGCTTGATTGCGTTCGTTGAGCGTGGCCGGTGCGGTTTCCTTGCCGATATTTTCGCGGGTCTCGAAGCGGGCAACGCGGTTCGCGCCGTGACTGTCACGGCCAAGCATGGCCAACGCCGCCTTGATCTCGGTGCCTCGCGCGGAATTGTTGGCGATCGCCTCTTTGGGTACATCGACGATATCCCAGCCCTTGCCATTGGCGTGAACCGCGATCGCGTAGCCGAGCTTGCGCACTTCGTCGGCCATCAGCCGCAGGTAGTTGGCGCCGTACTTGGCGCTGTTGGCCCACAGCCCAGAATTGTCGAGCGCACGCCACTTGCCGTCGGCGCTCTGCGTCATGTTGGCGATCGCGATATGACTGTGCAGATGCGGCTTGCCGGCATCGTCATAGCCGTGCGTGCTGCGTGCATAGACAAGCTTGCCGGTCTTTTCGGTGCGGACCTCGTTGTTCTCCTGGATCCGGGTTTTGGCCGATTCCTTTTCGGCATAAGCCATGACCTTCTTCTCCACGCGCGAGTGCGCCTCAATCAACCGCTTGTCACCATAAGTGACCGCCAGCATCGACACCGACTTGGGTGCCGAGATGATAAATTCGGTGCCCTTGCGGCGCGCCGGATCGCTGACACCGGGGAGCACAGGCGCAGTGCCCGATCGGGGTGCTGGCAATTCGCCGTCGAGCACACGCTCGATGGCATCTGCATCGGCTGCCCCGCGCAACCCGAGTTCTTCAGCGCCCGATCCACCCCATTGCGCACCTTGAAGTTCGAGCGTGTCCAGCTGCGATTCAAGGCTGGTCATGTACCCTGCCATGCCGCCCGACGAACCAATCGAACCGACGTTGAGCATCAGATTTCGGGCTCATTATCAGGCTCGTCGAGCGTGGGCCTCTTGCCTGATCCCTCCTGTATATCCCCGTCGCCAATTCCGCGTTGGGCGAGTTGGACAGCGATTGTATTAAGAGGGCTCTTCCGATCTCCAGCGGGTTGATCGACAGTTTGCTTGGCGGTCGGAAGGGCAAACTGTTCGTGCTTCACGGTGGGAGCCGGCTGCACGGGATCGTTGGCAGCGTCGCGATGGTCCGATCCGCCAACGAGGCGCAAGAGCGGCTCGGCATCCTGGCCATCGGTGATGACCGAGATTGCGGAATTAGGCACATGCTCGATGCCGGACTGCATCAGCAGATCGATTGATTTCCTGGCGCGTATCGCCGGCATTTTCACTTCTGTGCCGCCTGCTTCTCCGTTGCTGCTGTCTGGTTTCCTGAGCCGCCGCGACCGGGTCGGACCAACCCTGGGCACAAAGCGGTCCGCGCGCCGTGGATAGCGCTGGTATTCGAGTACGACCCTGGTCGCCGGGTAGCCGTCTGACAGCTTCACATAACCGTGCAGGTTCTTCAGGTTCATCAGGTCATCGGGCAGCACCAGCGCGCGCACCTCGGTGCGCGCGGTCAGCGTCGACGTGTCGCGCGAATTGGAATTTGAGATCGAGTAGCTCTCGTCCATCTCGCGAACTTCGCGCTTGCCGATCAGGTTCGAACACTTCTCGGCGGTCTCATCGTCGGTGACGCGAAGGAACAGCTTGTTGTTCGTGAGCCCGATGATTTTCATCGCCCCGTTGTCGCCGTAAATCTGGCGCAGCTGGGCAAAGTCGTGAACGCCAAGCGCAACCGCGCCGCCAAAATTGCGCGAGGTTTGAAGGCCATATTCGAGCGAGGGCAGCTGGTGCAGCGCTCCCAGCTCGTCGAGCATGAACCACATTTTGATGGCTCGCGAATGTTGCTGGTTCATCAGCCCATAGATTGCGGTGTTGACCCACAGCGTGATCAGGCTGCGCGTGACCGCCATGTCGTCGTAGCGGGTCGAGATGAACAGGAAGCTGCCGTGCTTGCGTTCGGAGTTGATCCAGTTGCGGATCGAGAATGCCTCGCCTGTATCGGGAAGCGACAGCAGCGCGTCGGCATTGGCATTGAGCACCGCGCGCACCGATTCCGCCATGCGGGCAACATCGGGCGAGGTCAGCGGATCGGCGATCGTTCCAACGAGCTGCGCGTGGATGTCCTTGAGTTCTGCGGTCATCAGCGCGTCGATGAGATCGGCGTTTGTGCCGCGATCATCCTCGATCAGCTTGAGGCACATTTCGGTGAGCAGCGTACGCGCGGCCATCGACCAGAATGGATCGGCACCCTCGCTGGTCGAGGGGATCAGCGACAGCGCAGCGGTCTTGATTTCAACCTCGGTCTGGAAGTCGTCGAACAGCGACCAGCGCACGCAGCGCTGATCGTAGGGGTTGAGAATGAAGTCGCGGTCCGGATCGTAAAATCGCTCGGTGAACGTGCCCGTGATGTCGAAGATGACCGCGCTGTGCATCCGCGCCCGGGCCTGCGCGAGGAGGTCGGAAAAGACCACGGTCTTGCCCGTCGTGGTCGTGCCGATCAGCATCACATGGCTGAGCTCAAGGCCGAAGGGGAACTGCAAGCCGGCAATGCGATAGGGCAGCGGGAACTCAGCCTGGTTGAGTACCTGGGGTGAGAACCGGATAACCTGTTCATATGAGTTCTGGGGGAACACATCGCGCGCGCGGGCGCGCGCCTCGGCCTCGTTGTTGGCCAGGATGCTGTTGCGCACTTGTTCGTAAGGCAGCAGCACCGCCCCGCGCTTGTGGTGGTCCTTCATCAAGGCGCTGCCGCGCTGCTGAGCCTGGCGGACATAAAGGTAGCTCGGGATCGCCGCCGTGATGAGCGCAGCGCCGCATGATCCCATGATCAGCCCCCAGAAATTGTGCATCGCGCGGACGACGTAGGGGTCGGTATCGAGCAACCCAACATAGGTATGCCGCACCCAATTGTGATTGAGAATGAGCGTGTAGGGTTGCGTCGGCGGAAGCCCGGCAAACAGCGCGATATCGTAGATGATCTTGGTGACGACCATCCGCATTTGGAACGGCCCCATCATCACGAAATGCAGCGCGAAGATCCAGAACACCAGCAGGCCGAGGAACAGATAGAGCGGCCATTTCGCTCCGCCGACGAACATGAAAAACTGATGCGAGAGCAGGTTCGATCCGCGCGTGAACGCGCCGCTGTTGCGAACGACTTTGTGCCGTGAATGAACCCGTAGGTGATTTGGCCGGTGGCCGGGTCGCGGCGGAGCAGGCCGTGGCGGTCGTGCAGCGCGGTCTTGAAGGCGACGATCTTGTCGCGGAAGCCGTCGGCCGTGTCGCGGTCGTGGTGTAGGTGAATCTCCACGTCCCCGCTTCGAAATCCGGTGTGCTGGGACTGGTCGCCGCTGCGCTGGGGCTCGACCGG
>JAYVYQ010000263.1:0-24673 GCA_043784125.1 Afipia sp. | reverse complement strand
ATTTGTGCCAGATGATGTCCTGGCGTAACACCCAGCCATCGTCCTGCAGTGCAAAAGCGACCCGCCAGGGAATGCCCAGCAACTGCTTGGTGTTGGTGCCATAGCTGTCCCCAAGGTTGAGCCACAGCGTTCCATCGTCCCGCAAGACCCGACGGACCTCACGAAACACCGCCACCAGCTTTGCGACGTAGGCCGTTGGCGTCACTTCCAGCCCGATCTGCCTCGGATCCTTATAGTCACGCTGGCCGAAGTAGGGCGGCGACGTGACGCAGGTGTGGGCAATGGCGGCTGGCATCAGCTTTAACGTGTCCAGGCAATCGCCAAAGTGGCAACGGTCAATCAACTCACTCAATTCGTGGCCCTTCGATTCGTGGTGAACTGTTTTATTCAAACCCGCCAATTGTGGCGGGATTTGCAACGTCAGTGCCGGTGACGAGATTGCCGTATCGAGATGTCCAATGCGGTCACTACTTTGCGGAGGAGAACAAGGTAAATCAGGGGCTGCTGACGAATCAATGCGCGCCTCGGCAATCCGAGGGGAGGCCGTGGCATGTTCCGGTCATCACCACAGCCGCCTGTACCGCGCGGATTGCCGCATTGCTTATTGTCCCCGGATCACCGCTGCAAACTCGCGCCGCCGCGCCGTGATCTGGCTCGCTGCTGCCACACTCTTGTTGCCGGTCAGTCGGGAAGCCTGTTCGCGCACCGCGGTTTTGTCCGCCAGCTTATCCGCCTGAGTCGATTCCGTCCTTTGATGGTCCACCAGAAGCGCTTGCAATCGCCTGATTTGGGTCTCGCGTTCCTTGCGATCCATAGAAGGATCGTTTAAATATGCCAAAGCTCTTCGATGAATGTCCCTGACAAACGGATCCGTGGAAAAAGCCTCGATAAATTGGGTGCCAGACATGATCAACTCCTGTTTAAGTTCAAATCACGGTGCGATGCGCGTCTGGCTGAACCAACCCCTGCAAGCATTCGACCGCTCGCAGACGCGAACTCAATCGCGCGATCTACATGGACGAGCGGCGGCGCGAACGCGGGCCGAAATTCGCCAAGGTCTCCGATGATTTCGTAATGCTTGCCGATGCGCTGGCGCAGATTCCGCTCGATGGGTTCGGCCCGTTCCAGGCAGCCGCCGAATAACTGCGCACGCGATAGGCGTGGCGCTTATTTGCGCATGATCTTGTCCCCGATCGCCCAAGAAAAAAGGGCCACTCGCAAAAGCAAGTGGCCCAAGTCTAGGGAGGAAACGCCCAAGGAGGGCAGCAATAACGCAAGGCGTTATCGCACCGCAACAATATGCATTTGCACCGCAACGGAATCAAGAAAATTTCTGACATTTTGCATGCCGGGAACGCATGACTGGATTGCAGTGTCTTCGATGCAACAATACAAAATTCTACAGTAAAATCATATAGATGATCTGTTTTAGCGATCACCCGCCTCGGCAAAAATGCAGGTGTTTTGCCTCAAAGAATGAATACGAATTACATTTTAACGCCAAACTGACCGCTCCGGCGCGCGCGAGTCCTCATCAAACAGTTAAAGAATGAACCTCATATTTGCCGCGCAACCGGGGTTCGCGCGCGGTGCAATTGCTCCGACGCAAAGAGTCTTATACCGCGATGCTCTCATCAAACGCGGCGTGGGCGGCTACAGTCCGCCGCGCAGTCGTCCTAGGGGATCATTCGTGACGGTCATCGATTTCACCGCCTTCATCGGACGACTGGCGACCGCCTCGGGCGAGACCATCCTTCCTTTTTTCCGTACCTCACTCAGCGTCGAAAATAAAAATTCCGGCCGCGATCTCGATCCGGTGACGGAAGCCGACCGCGCCGCCGAAGCCGTGATGCGGCGGATGATAAAAGACAGCTTCCCGCAGCATGGCATTGTGGGCGAGGAATTCGGCTCCGAGCGCGAAGACGCCGAATATGTCTGGGTGCTCGATCCGATCGACGGCACAAAATCCTTCATCGCCGGCATGCCGATCTGGGGCACGCTGATCGCGCTGATGCACAACGGCTCGCCCGCTTACGGCATGATGGATCAGCCCTTCATCGGTGAACGTTTCTCCGGTGACAACGGCGCGGCGAAATACACCGGCCCGTCAGGCTCGCGGAAACTCTCGACGCGCAAATGCGCCTCGCTCGCGGATGCCACGCTGTTCACCACCAGTCCGCGCCTGATGAACGCAAGCGACCGCGCGCAATTCGAACGCGTCGAGAAAGACGTGCGGCTGTCGCGTTATGGCGGCGATTGCTACGCCTACTGCATGCTGGCGGCGGGTCATCTCGATCTCATCATCGAGACCGAACTCAAACCTTATGATGTCGCAGCCCTGATCCCGATTGTCAGCGGCGCGGGCGGCATCATCACGACATGGGACGGCAAGCCCGCGCAATCCGGCGGCCGCATCGTCGCTGCCGGCGACAGGCGCGTGCATGAGGCCGCGCTCAAATTGCTGCAGGCTAAGTAATTCATGGACCCGTTTCTGTTTCTCATCGCGGGCGTGTTTCTGCTTGCCGGTTTTGTGAAAGGCACCATCGGCCTTGGCCTGCCAACGGTTGCGATGGGCCTGCTTGCGACACGAATGCCGCCCGCGCAGGCACTCGCCATCGTCATCGTGCCCGCCATCGTCACCAACATCTGGCAGACCTTCGTTGGCCCATATCTGCGCGACATCGTCCGGCGGCTGTGGCCGCTGATGGTCGGCACCGTGATCGGGATTCTCTCAGGCGCCGGACTGATGACGGGGCCTTACGCGCGTTACGGCACCGTGGTGCTCGGCGTCCTGCTGGTGGTCTACGCCATCATCGGTCTCACCAAAGTGAAATTCAGCGTCGCGCGGCCGCATGAAAAATGGCTCGGCGGCATTGTCGGCCTCGTTACCGGCGTGATTTCGGCGGCGACCGGCGTGCAGGTCATTCCGTCGATGCCGTTCATGCAGGCCATCGGCATGGAGAAAGACGAACTGGTTCAGGCGCTCGGCGTGTTCTTCACCACCGCAACGTTGGCGCTGGCGTTCAACCTCACAGGTGCGGGACTTCTCAACGCAACGGTTGCTTTGCCCGGCGGGGTCGCAATGGCGGCTGCTTTTACGGGCATGTATTTGGGACAGGTGCTGCGCGCGCGCATGGATGCAGACACGTTCCGCCGCTGGTTCCTGATCGCCATGATGCTGCTCGGGATTTATCTCGCGGGCGACATGCTGGCGAAGATTTATGGATGATCGCGCGCCTCAAGAAAGCAAGCCATGACTGAAGCGATTGCCTCATCGATCCTGACAGTCGAAACGCCGGGCGAAGGCTTCACCGACATCACCGCCGACGTGAGGCGTTTCGCGAAACAATTCAAAATCCAGAGCGGCATGGTATTCCTGTTCATGCGCCACACATCGGCGTCGCTGACCATTCAGGAAAATGCCGACCCGGATGTGCTGCGCGATCTGATGACGGCACTGAAGGGATTTGCACCGGAGGGCGCGAAGTACCGGCACAACTCCGAAGGGCCGGACGACATGCCCGCGCACATCAAGACAATGCTGACGTCAGTGACGCTGCATGTGCCGGTGATCGGCGGCGAGCTTGCGCTTGGTACATGGCAGGCAATTTACGTGATCGAGCATCGCAGCCGACCGCATCGGCGCGAGATCGTGCTTCAGGCGCTTACTTAAACAGCGGCGTCCCCGGCACGAACGCATCGAACGCCGCCCAGAATTGCGAGCGGAAGCGATCCTGCTCCTGCAAGATCTCGTGCTTCGCGCCCGCGATGACGAGATGCGAACCGCCGCGCAGATGATAGGCGAACTCCTCGATCGCGGGCGTGGAGACCACCGTGTCATTGCTCGCCGCGAGCATCAGGATCGGCTGACGGATGCGCACCGGATAATCGGTGCCGCGAAACTCGACCATCGTGCGAAACGCCGCATCGGCCCAGGCCACCGTCGGCGACGCAATGCCGAGCGTCGGGTCTTCGTCATAGATCGCAGCATTGCGCGCATAGCGCACCACGTCGGTCGTCAGCGGATTGTTGATGAAATTCGACGTGCCGGTGAGCACGGCGTTGCCGCCGGGAACAAAATTGCCGCCCATGCCCGCCCATCTCAGCGCGCGGATCAAGACGCGCACCGGCAGCGACATGCTGGGATTGGGCAAATCGATCATCGGTGCCGACAGCACCATGCGATCGAAATATCGTTTACCGGCATGCGCGACGCGCAGCATCACGGCGCCGCCCATCGAATGCGCCAGCGCAAAGTATGGCGGCGGACAATCCGGCAGCACGATCTGATTGATGAAGGTCTCAACATCGATCTCGTAATCGGCAAAGCTGTGAACGTAGCCCTTGCGCGGATCGCGCAACTGCCGCGACGAATGGCCTTGGCCCCGCCAGTCGATCATCGCCACCGCAAAGCCGCGCTCCTGCAGATCGCGCACCGTCTCGAAATATTTCTCGATGGATTCGCCGCGCCCGGCAAATACGCAGACCGTGCCCTTGCGATTGGCCGGCGGCTGCCAGCGCGCGAAACGCAATTCCGCGCCGTCGGGCGTCTTGATGGTGCCGGTCACGACGCCATCGGGAACGGGATTGGCCGGAATGGAAACGAGCGTCATGGGCGGGTGCCGATATGCCAAAAGTGCTGAAAATCAAGAGTGAAACGGCAAAAAGGCAAGTTGCATCGGCCCTCTTGAACGTCGCGATGCCCCTCCCATATCACCTTCGTGCAGGCCGGTTAAGGCTGCACGCAGAACGAAAACCCGGCCAGCTGTGGCGGGTTGTCTGCTCTTTGAAAAAGAGTGGCGCGTTGTGCTCGGCGTTTCGGCTCTCGTCACGATTCCGTCTCGCCTGAATACACGCGCCGGTCGCTCAACTTTGGAGGACTATCATGCGCACTTTCGACCTTGCCCCCTTTTATCGTTCCACCATCGGTTTCGACCGGCTGTTTTCCCTGCTCGATCAGGCCAACGGCGACGGCGCTACGGGCTACCCGCCCTACAATATCGAGCGCACGGGTGAGAACGACTTCCGCATCTCGGTTGCGGTCTCCGGCTTTTCGCAGAATGAAATCTCGATCGTCGCCAAGGAAAACACTCTGACGATCAAGGGCGAAAAAGCCGCCAACGAAAACACCGAGAACCAAAGCGAAGTGCTTTATCGCGGAATCGCCTCGCGTGCGTTCGAGCGCCAGTTCCAGCTTGCCGATTTCGTGCAGGTGAAGAACGCGACGCTTGAGAACGGCCTGCTCCATGTCGATCTCGTCCGCGAGATTCCCGAAGCCAAAAAGCCGCGCGTGATTCCGATCAGTTCGTCGGAGTCCACCTCGAAGGTAATCGAAAGCACCAAAGCCGCGGCCTAAGCCGCGACTTGATGTGATCTCCAAGACCTAATTTTTAGGTGAGAAAGCGTCCCGGTGCCTCGGGGCGCTTTTTTGTTTTGTGAAAATTATTGCGATCAATCCAGTGTCTGCACGTCCGGCATCGCCGTGGTCGGCCAAAGTTTCACTTCCGCGGGTTTTGACACGACCGCAGCCACGGGCGCCGCTGACGCCGCTGACGCCGGCTTCATTTCTGCATGCGCATCCGCAGGCTTGGCTTGCGCCGCCGTCGGCGGAGTGAGCGGCGCACGGTCCGCGATTTTCGGCGCGGTCACTTTTGGCGGCACATCACGTTTCGCAACACGCGGTACAGGCTTCGGCGAGCGGCTCACTTCCTGCGCGACCGGCGAACCCGAAGGTCCGTACAATCCGGCGAGTTGCGCATCGAGACGCCCGTTCCCGGCGAACCCCGGGATGAAGCGGACGATCACTCCGCTGCGCGCATCGATCACCGCTACGCCGTCATCGCCGCGCGGGTTCAGCACCGCCGCTGTATACACCGGGCCGCGCCGGCTGACCTGTCCGAGGATCGAATAGCCATTGGCCCTCAATGCGTGCGCAACGTCCGGGGGCGACAAGGCGATGCCGCCGAAACGGTCGGGCGGATACGCGGCGACCGGCGTTGCTGGAACGACAACCGGCGGTTGGAGAGCGACAGGCTCTCCGTATTCACGCCAGCGGAGCCGGACGTCCGGCACGTAGACACGCGGCATCGGAATATCCGGGACAGACACACGCGGGATCGGTGGAAGATCGTCGATGAAGGCGTCCCACCGTTCCCCGGCCTGCGACGCCGAGGTCGAAGCACCCACAAACAACAACGTCGTTGCGAAAAGAGCCCCGCAGAGCCGAAATGCTCCGGACAAAAACCGCATCCTTGTTTCTCCCATGACACACATCCCCCAAAAGACGATACGGACCGCGCAAAGGCTCGTTTCAGATTTGGGCAGGCCTTAGGCCGAACGGCGGCGGATTTGCCTCAAACGGGAGAAGGTTCAAGGCAGCCCGCCCAGCCTGGGAGAGCGGCCCTCCGAGGACTCCCATCCGCTTGTGTGCTAGAAAAAAGTTTGGCAGTCTGGGCGGTAGGACAGTAATACTGTCGTAATATTCCGGGTCGTCTGGCACAGCATTTGCGACGCCGGAATTCCTGCAAGGCCCAGAGGCAGCCAGAACGGCGACTGCGGGCTGCGATTTCTTAAGTTAGGCTCGTTTTGGCGCGAGCGGAGGCCCCGAAATCCCGCGCGGATTTCACAGAGGGTGCCGCGAGCGCCCAAGCTGCGGCCAAAATGGGCGAAGTTAGAATGCCTCTATGAGGCTTGAGGGCAGTCGATGAGTGGGTTTGAGTTCGAGCGTGACGAAGCGGAGATGGGTGTGCCTGAGGCAACCCACGCTTTGACTCAACCCGAACCGGCTCGCGAGTTTACCTGGCGTCCGCCCGCGCTCGGTCTCTACGATCCGTCGCTGGAAAAGGATTCCTGCGGCGTCGGTTTCATTGCCAACATCAAAGGCAAGAAATCGCACCAGATCGTCTCCGACGCGATCAGCATTCTCTGCAACCTCGAACATCGTGGCGCTGTCGGCGCCGACCCGCGCGCAGGCGACGGCGCGGGGATCCTGGTGCAAATTCCGCACGCCTTCTTCGCCCGCAAGGCGAAGGACGCAGGCTTTACGCTGCCGAAGCCCGGCGAGTACGCCGTCGGCGCGCTGTTCATGCCGCGCGAGAAGCCGTGGCGCAAAATCATTCAGAGCATCATCGCCGACCAGACCGAGAGCGAAGGCTTGACGCTGCTCGGCTGGCGCGACGTGCCGACCGACAACTCATCGCTCGGCGAAACCGTCAAGCCGACCGAACCGCATTGCATGCAGGTGTTCATCGGCCGCGGCAAAGAGATCAAGAGCGAAGACGATTTCGAGCGCAAGCTCTACATCCTGCGCAAGTCGATCTCGCATGCGATCTATCAGCGTCGCGACCGAGGCCTCGCCGGTTATTATCCGGCATCGCTGTCATGTCGGACCGTCGTCTATAAGGGCATGTTCCTCGCCGACCAGCTCGGCAAGTATTATCCCGATCTGCACGAGACCGATTTCGAGAGCGCGCTGGCGCTTGTGCATCAGCGCTTCTCCACCAATACCTTCCCGGCATGGTCGCTGGCGCATCCTTACCGGATGATCGCCCATAACGGCGAGATCAACACGCTGCGCGGCAACGTCAACTGGATGGCGGCGCGACAGGCGTCGGTGCATTCCAAGCTGTATGGAAAAGACATCAGCCGGCTGTGGCCTATTTCTTATGAAGGCCAGTCCGACACCGCCTGCTTCGACAACGGTCTCGAATTTCTCGTTCAGGGAGGCTACTCGCTCGCGCACGCCGTCATGATGATGATTCCGGAAGCATGGGCCGGCAATCCGCTGATGGATGAAGAGCGCCGCTCGTTCTACGAATATCACGCAGCCCTGATGGAGCCGTGGGACGGCCCCGCCGCGATCGCGTTCACCGACGGACGCCAGATCGGCGCCACGCTCGACCGCAACGGACTGCGCCCTGCCCGCTATCTCGTCACCAAGGACGACCGCATCGTCATGGCGTCAGAGATGGGCGTGCTGAAAATTCCCGAAGACCAGATCATCACCAAATGGCGCCTGCAGCCCGGCAAGATGCTGCTGGTCGATCTTGAAGAAGGCCGTCTCATTCCCGACGACGAGATCAAGGCGCAGCTTGCCAAGAACCATCCTTATCGCGAATGGCTGAACGGCACGCAGATCGTGCTCGAAGACATGAAGGACGCCGCGCCGAAGGGAATGCGCTCCAACCTCACGCTGCTCGATCGACAGCAGGCCTTCGGCTACACGCAGGAAGATGTCGGCATCCTGATGACGCCGATGGCATCGACCGGCGAAGAAGCCAACGGCTCGATGGGCAACGATTCGCCGATCTCGGCGCTGTCGAACAAGCCGAAGCCGCTGTTCACCTACTTCAAGCAGAACTTCGCGCAGGTGACCAACCCGCCGATCGATCCGATCCGCGAAGAACTGGTGATGTCGCTGGTGTCGATCATCGGCCCGCGCCCGAACCTGTTCGATGTCGACGGCCAGTCGCAGACCAAGCGACTTGAAGTGCGCCAGCCGATTTTGACCGACGCCGACATGGAGAAGATCCGCTCCATCGCCGATGTCGCCGACAATCATTTCAAGTCGCGCGAACTCGACACCACCTTCCATGCAGGCCTTGGTGCTGCCGGACTCGAACAGGTACTCGAAGAACTTTGCGCGCGCGCAGAATCCGCCGTGCGCGACGGCGTCAACATCATCATCCTGTCGGATCGTGCCGCAGGCTCGGATCGCATCCCGATTCCGTCGCTGCTGGCTTGCGCCGCCGTACACCATCACCTCATTCGCACCGGACTGCGCACGTCGGTCGGTCTTGTCGTCGAGTCGGGCGAGCCGCGCGAAGTGCATCACTTCGCGTGCCTGGCGGGCTACGGCGCGGAAGCGATCAATCCTTATCTCGCGTTCGAATCCATCATCGCCATGAAGGACAAGCTTCCGGCGAAGCTCGAGGACAAGGAAATCGTCAAGCGCTACATCAAGTCCATCGGCAAGGGCTTGCTGAAGGTGATGTCCAAGATGGGCATCTCGACCTATCAGTCCTATTGCGGCGCGCAGATTTTCGACGCGGTTGGCCTGAAGGCTGATTTCGTCGCCAAATACTTCGCCGGCACGCATACCCGCATCGAAGGCGTGGGCCTCGCTGAAATCGCCGAAGAAACCGCGCAGCGCCACGCCGAAGCGTTCGGCGACTCGCCGGTTTACAAGACCGCGCTGGATGTCGGCGGCGAATATGCCTACCGCACGCGCGGCGAAGATCACGCATGGACCGCCGAGTCCGTGTCGCTGCTGCAGCATGCGGCGCGCGGCAACTCGCTCGACCGCTACAAGTCGTTTGCGAAAATTCTCAACGAGCAATCCGAGCGGCTGCTGACGCTGCGCGGGCTATTTCGTGTGAAGACCGCCGAAGACGAGAAGCGCAAGCCCGTTCCGCTCGCCGAAGTCGAACCCGCCAAGGACATTGTGAAGCGTTTCGCAACCGGCGCGATGTCGTTCGGCTCGATCTCGCGCGAAGCACATACGACGCTGGCGATTGCGATGAACCGCATCGGCGGTAAATCCAACACCGGCGAAGGCGGCGAAGAGTCGGATCGCTTCAAGCCGTTGCCGAACGGCGACAGCATGCGCTCGGCCATCAAGCAGGTCGCCTCGGGACGCTTCGGCGTCACCACGGAGTATCTCGTCAACTCCGACATGATGCAGATCAAGATGGCGCAGGGTGCCAAGCCCGGCGAAGGCGGCCAATTGCCTGGCCACAAGGTCGATGCGGTGATTGCGAAAGTTCGTCACTCGACGCCGGGTGTCGGCCTGATTTCGCCGCCGCCGCATCACGACATCTATTCGATCGAAGATCTCGCGCAGCTCATTTATGACCTGAAGAACGTGAACCCTGACGGCGCAGTCTCCGTGAAGCTCGTCTCAGAAATCGGCGTCGGCACGGTTGCGGCAGGTGTCGCGAAAGCGCGCGCGGATCATGTGACCATCGCGGGCTTTGAGGGCGGCACCGGCGCATCGCCGCTGACCTCCATCAAGCACGCCGGTTCACCTTGGGAAATCGGCCTCGCCGAGACTCACCAGACGCTGGTGCGCGAACGGCTGCGTTCACGCATCATCGTGCAGGTCGACGGCGGATTTAGAACGGGCCGCGACGTCGTGATCGGCGCGCTTCTGGGCGCGGATGAATTCGGTTTTGCCACCGCACCCTTGATTGCGGCGGGTTGCATCATGATGCGCAAGTGTCATCTCAACACCTGCCCGGTCGGCGTCGCGACGCAAGACCCCGTGCTGCGCAAGCGCTTCACAGGCGCGCCCGAACACGTCATCAATTATTTCTTCTTCGTCGCCGAGGAAGTGCGCGAGATCATGGCCGCACTCGGCTATCGCAAGTTCGAGGAAATGATCGGCCAGACCCAGATGCTCGACCAGAGCAAGCTCGTCTCGCACTGGAAGGCAAAGGGTCTCGATTTCTCAAAACTGTTCGTCAAGCAACCGGCGCTCCCGGGCCAGAAGATTTATCACGCCGAGGCGCAGGACCATCATCTGGAGAAAGTGCTCGACCGCAAGCTCATCAAGGAAGCGCAGGCGGCGATCGACCGTGGCGCGCCGGTGAAGATCGAAACCGAGATCAACAACACCGACCGCAGCGCGGGCGCGATGCTCTCCGGCGTGGTGGCAAAAACCTACGGCCATAACGGTCTGCCGCATGACACCATTCAGGTCAGCCTGAAAGGCACAGCGGGCCAGGCGTTCGGCGCGTGGCTGGCGCGCGGCATCACCTTCGACCTCGAAGGCGAAGGCAACGACTATGTAGGCAAGGGATTGTCGGGCGGGCGCATCATCGTGCGGCCTCCGAAGATTTCGGGAATCGTGCCGGAAGAATCCATCATCGTCGGCAACACCGTGATGTACGGCGCCATCGAAGGCGAATGTTACTTCCAGGGCGTCGCGGGCGAACGCTTCGCCGTGCGCAACTCCGGCGCAATTGCTGTGGTCGAAGGCGCGGGCGATCATTGCTGCGAGTATATGACCGGCGGCATCGTCGTCGTGCTCGGACGCACGGGGCGCAACTTCGCGGCCGGCATGTCGGGCGGCGTCGCTTACGTGATCGACGAGGACAATACGTTTGCCAAACGCTGCAACATGGCGATGGTCGAGCTTGAACCTGTGCTGTCGGAAGAACTGGTCAATGAGAGCGCGTTCAACGCGCTCAACGATCTCGAAGCGCATGGCCGCGTCGATGTGTTCGCCAACCTGCTCGGCGAGGATATTGAGCGCCTGCACATCCTGATCTCGCGTCATGCCAGACTGACGGGTTCGGGGCGCGCGAAACACATTCTGGATAACTGGAAGAAGTATCTGCCGATGTTCCGCAAGGTGATGCCGGTCGAATACCGCCGCGCGCTGAAGGAAATGAAATCGCGCGAGCCGGAAGAACCAAAGATCGCGATTGGGGCGTAAATCCAGTTGGGATCGGATCGCGCACGGCAAACTGAATTGAGTGATTGGGGCGTTGGGGTAAATGGGCAAGCCTACTGGTTTTCTTGAGATCGAGCGCAGCGACCGCAAATACGAGCGGGTCGAAAAGCGCACGAAGGATTTCAAGGAGTTCGTCGTACCGTTGAGCGAGAAGGACACCCGCGATCAGGCAGCGCGCTGCATGAATTGCGGCATTCCCTATTGCCACGGCACCGGCTCGGTCGCGCCCGGCACGCCCGGCTGCCCGGTCAACAACCAGATCCCCGACTTCAACGATCTCGTCTACAACGGCAATTGGGAAGAAGCCTCGCGCAATCTGCACTCGACCAACAACTTCCCCGAATTCACCGGACGCATCTGCCCCGCACCGTGCGAGGCGTCGTGCACACTGAACATCGATGACAACCCCGTCACGATCAAAACCATCGAATGCGCGATCGTGGATCGCGCGTGGGACAATGGCTGGCTCAAGCCCGAGATCGCGCCGAAGAAAACGGGAAAGAAAATCGCCGTCGTCGGCGCGGGTCCGGCGGGCATGGCCTGCGCGCAGCAACTCGCGCGCGCGGGGCACGACGTGCATGTGTTCGAGAAATTCGCCAAGGCCGGCGGATTGCTCCGTTACGGCATTCCCGATTTCAAGATGGAAAAGCAGATCATCGACCGCCGTGTGACGCAGATGGAAGCCGAAGGCGTGACCTTCCACTACGGCCGCTCGGTCGGCGGTTGGTCGAACGGCGCGCTCGATCCGCAGGACATTCTCAAAGGCTACGACGCAGTCACGTTGACCGGCGGCGCGGAAGCCCCGCGCGATCTGCCGATTCCGGGCCGTGAACTCGACGGCATTCATTACGCGATGGATTTCCTGCCGCAGCAAAATCGCCGTGTCAGCAAGGAGCCCTTGGGCGACGTGAAAGAGATTTCCGCCAAGGGCAAGCATGTGGTCGTGATCGGCGGCGGCGATACCGGCTCGGACTGCATAGGCACGTCGATCCGTCAGGGTGCGGCATCGGTGACGCAACTCGAAATCATGCCAGAGCCGCCGGAGCATGAGAACAAATTGCTGACCTGGCCGAACTGGCCGCTGAAGTACCGCACGTCGTCATCGCAGGCCGAAGGCGCGAAGCGCGAATACGCCGTACTGACGCAGAAATTTACAGGCGACGGCGGCAAAGTGACCAAGCTGCATTGCATCCATGTCGATGAGAAGATGCAGCCGGTGCCCGGCAGCGAGTTCGATCTGAAGGCCGAACTGGTCCTACTGGCGATGGGCTTCGTGCATCCCGTGCATGAGGGTCTTTTGAATACGCTCGGCGTCGATCTCGATCAGCGCGGCAATGTCCGCGCAGGAACGGGCGACTACCAGACCTCAATCGCAAAAGTGTTTTCGTCCGGCGACATGCGGCGCGGTCAGTCCCTCGTCGTCTGGGCGATCCGCGAGGGCCGCCAATGCGCGGCGTCGATCGATCTTTATCTGATGGGTTCGACCACCCTGCCGCGCTAATCTTTTTCAGCGCGCAATAAAAAGCCCCGTCGCATGACGGGGCTTTTTTATTTCAGCACCATTCACATCACCGCATAAAGAACCCCGGCGCAGAGGCCGATGGCCCCACATTGCCCGGCTGACGCGGCACACCGTTCGGCGCAGCAGGACGCGGTGCGCCCGGTTGAGTCTGGACAGCGCCCGGCTGGAAAACCTGCGCGCCGCCTTGCGGCTGCGGACGCACGGCGACCGGTTTCGGCGCAGGCTTCACGATGGCGCCGTTCGGCGCGACGGTGGCCACATTGGGATCGCCGGCCGGCGCTTCGAGCGCACCGATCTCGCGGCGCGGCCAGGAAAAATCATCCGCGCGGCCCGCAGGCACGTCGAGCGCTTCGCCCTTGACCAGCGTGCGCGCCGCCAACGCATCGACCAGCGCGGGACGCGAGCCCGCGCCGCCGAGCAATTCGGTGGTACCGACATTGGATGCGACCAGCGGCACCATCGGTCCGAACAACGGACGCGGCCCCGCGACGTTGGGGCGGATGTTGGCATCCGGCGACTGCAATTCGCTCGGTAATGAAATCGAGGTTCGGGCCGCGAGCAGCCGCGTGATCTCGCGCTCGGTGAAGCGCGCAAGTTTCACCGCGCCGGCCTTGGTAAAATACACGCCGTCATAGGAGCGCAGGCGGCGGGTCTGGCCGTCGAAGTCCGGGCCTTGCTGCATGAAGCGTCCGGCTTCATCGACGAAACCGTCCCACACATCCACATAGGTGATGCCAGCCTTGCCGGCTGCGTCGCGATACAGCGAATCGAGAAACAGCGCATCGGCCATCGCCTTCGGCCCGCGCACCGCAGGCAGGCCGACCCAGAGCACCGGCACGCCCTTGGATTTCAGCACCGTAATCATCTCCGCGATTTTTTTCGAATAAAGCTCGACCCAGCGCTCGTCGCGGAAATTATACATGCCGTTGGCGGAGCGTGGCGCTGTCTCAGGCGCCACGATCGATGCCGGTCCGTCATCGTCATCTGCAACATCGGCAGACGGATTGTTGTCGGCGGAGGTGGATGATTTTTCGTCGTCGGGCTTTGCCGAATTATCCGCAGCGTCGTTCGGTTTTGCCGCGTCGTCTTTCTTGTCATCCTTCTTGGCGTCTTTTTTGGCGCCCTTCTTTGCGGTCTTGGCCTCCTTCTTCGGCTCGTCCTTCTTCTCGGCGACCGGCTCGCGCAGCGGAACGCGGTCGTTGAGGCCGAGCATGACGACAATAACGTCGGCTTTTTCGGTGGCGAGAATCTGCTTGGCCGCGGCCGCCCAGTCGGACGGCTCGCCGCGCGGCTGATACTTGATGAGGCCCGACAAGCGATTTGCTTTGCGCACGACGCCGAGTTCGGGCGTATCGGCCAATGCGTCTTCCAGACCGTAGGCGAGCCAGTCCGCCATCGCGTCGCCGAGCACGAGAACGTTTTTCGCAATCGGAGCCGGATTGGTGCGCTTGGCGGGCGGCGGCGCACGCGATGAATCGGCCACCGGCGGCGGCTGTTGTGGTTGATTGGGATCGCCGTATGGCGAGAAGAATCCACCTTGCTGCGGCGGGCCCGGAGGCTGGCCTCCAGGGATGCCGCGCGGCGGGGTGGGTCTGCGGTCGAAGCCACCGAAATTGAAAAACTGCGCCGAGGCAGGCCCCATGATTCCGAACAGCATCGCGCCCGTGAGCGCCAGCACCATCAAAGGGCCGGGTTCGGTAAGGAGGCGCAGCAATGATCTCTTGTTCGGCATCGGTTCGGTCGCTCGGGGGCTGAAAACCGGGGCGAAAATAGCGCCCTCACGGCGTTAAATCGACCCCGGAAACGCCGGATCGCAAGGTTTCTTGCGTGAACCGCGAAAATGTCGGTTTGAAGGTGAACGGGTTTTGCGGCTATCTGACCCGATGACCGTCACAATCTACCACAACCCGGACTGCGGCACCTCGCGCAACACGCTGGCGATGATCCGCGCCAGCGGCGAAGAGCCCGTCGTGGTCGAATATCTGAAAACGCCTCCGAATCGTACGCGTCTCGTTCAGCTTGCAAAAGCGATGGACATGTCGGTGCGGGATTTGTTGCGCGAAAAAGGCACGCCCTATGCGGAGTTGAAGCTGGGCGATCCGAAATGGTCGGATGGCGAGTTGCTCGATTTCATGATGGCGAATCCGATTTTGATTCAGCGGCCCATTGTCGAGACACCGAAGGGCACGAGGATATGCCGCCCGTCCGAAGCCGTGCTCGACCTGCTGGACCATCCCGTCGCTTCCTTCACCAAGGAAGACGCGAAGTCGTTCAACGCGGTTAGCGTCCGAACAGATTGAAGCCGGAGTTTGTGTTGCCGGTCGATCCACCGCCCCGCAGCCGGTCCAGCACGCCGGACGATGCAAAGCCGTCAGCAGGCGAACCGATGCTGACCTGATAACTGCGCAGCGCTTTTCGCGTGTCGTTGCCGAGATTGCCGTCCGGCTCGCCTTTGTAGAATCCGCGCTGTGCGAGAAGCTGCTGCAATTCCAGACGCTCGTCGCGAGACAGCACGCGCTCGTCGCGCGGCCAAGGCTGCACCAGCGGCTGCCCGCCGCGCAGACGATCCGCGAAATGACCGATGGCCAGCGCATAAGCCTCGGACGGATTGTAACGCATGATGGCGCGGAAATTTCCGAGCATCAAAAAACCCGGACCTGCTGCCCCGCCCGGTACCAGCAGATAGGCCTTGTCGGTCGGGTGCGGAAACGATTTGCCGTTGGCGCGCTTGATGCCGAGCTGTTCCCACTGGGCAATGGTGTAGGATTTGGCGCGATCGGCATGCAGATAGTCGAAGCCTTGCGGCACTTCGACCTCAAAGCCCCAGGTCTGGCCCTGCTGCCAGCCGTCTTTCTTAAACTTCATCGCCGTGGAGGCGATGATGTCCGGCGTGGAGTCGACGACATTGCGCTTGCCGTCATGATCGAAATCGACCGCAAACCTTTTGAACGCCGTCGGCATGAATTGCGTCGCGCCGAAGGCTCCCGCCCATGAGCCGCGCATCTGCTGCGGCGTCAGATCGCCGTGATGCAGAATTTCAAGCGCCGCCAGAAACTCGTCCTTGAAGTATGCCGTGCGCCGCCCAATGCAGGCCAGCGTCGCGGTGGAGTTGAGCACGCTGCGGTCGCCGCCTTGTGTCGAGTAATTCGATTCGATGCCCCAGATCGCCGCGATGATGTAGCGATCGACGCCGTATTCCTTTTCCACTGCCGCAAAGGTCGCGGCGTTCTGCGTGAGAATTTCGCGGCCGCGCGCGATCCGCGCATCCGTCACCAGCACATCCAGATAATCCCACACCGACTTGGTGAACTCCGGCTGCGAATCCACAAGATCCATGATCCGCAGATCCGGCGTGAGGTCCGCCGTGAAGCGCTGAAAGCTCGCTTCAGAGATTCCGCGCCGTGCAGCATCGGGCCAGAAGCCAGCCACGCAACGCGGGAAATTCGCCGCCGCTTCGCGAATGGCGGACGCGGTCATGCGCGGATCGCCGGACGCGCCATCCTCGCCGCTCCATTCCTTGGCGGGCGTCGCCTGCGCAAGACGTTTCGGCAAAACATTTGGGCGTGCCGGTGGTATCGCCTGCGGTGCGGTTTGCGGAATCGTGCCGGTATAAGTCGCGCTCGGCAGCATCATCGGCCCGCGGCCACCGGCCGACTGGGCATGAGCCAAATCAGCAGCCAGCAATGACGCCGATGCCATTCCCATTATAATGGCGCGGCCAGTTGCCGCCTTTATATCCTGCATCATCACGCACCCGTACCCACGCAATATCCCCGATATAAGAGGCCCGGACAGGGTTTCCATCGCCTTAACGGAGCGTCCATTTCCGGCGGCGAAATGGCGCAGACGCACGAAAGTCAGGTTCCGTTCATGGACGCTCCATTAGGGACAGCGCGCGGGTAAGCGTTTTTCAGCGCAGCAAAACCTGCTACGACCGATTCAACGCCTCTCCTCACCCGCAAAGAGCCTCATGAAAATCCGCAAAGCCGTCTTCCCCGTTGCCGGTCTCGGCACACGCTTTCTGCCCGCCACCAAGGCGATGCCGAAGGAAATGCTCACCGTGGTCGATCGCCCGCTGATCCAGCATGTGGTGGACGAGGCGCTGGAGGCCGGCATCGAACATCTCGTGTTCGTCACGGGGCGTAACAAAGGCGTCATAGAAGACCATTTCGACATGCAGTACGAACTTGACGCGACGCTGAAGGAGCGCGGCAAGACCAAAGAGATTTCATTGCTTGCAGCCAATCAACCCAAAGCCGGCGCGACCTCATTCACCCGGCAGCAGGCGCCTTTAGGTTTGGGCCATGCGGTGTGGTGCGCGCGCGTAATTATCGGCAATGAGCCGTTCGCCGTTCTGCTTCCCGACGTGCTGGTGAAAAACAAGCCGAGTGGGTTGAAACAGATGATCGAGGCGGCGAACGCGGCAGGCGCGGATAAAGCCAACATCATCGCGGTCGAGGAAGTGCCGATGGATCAGGTCCATAATTATGGTGTGGTCGGCGTCGGCAAGACCAAAGGCGACATGTTCGAGTTGAACGGCATGGTGGAAAAGCCGAAGAAGGAAGCCGCCCCCTCGAACCTGTCGATCACCGGTCGCTATATTTTACAGCCGGAGATTTTCAAGATTCTGGAGACGCAGCCCAAAGGAGCCGGCGGCGAAATCCAGTTGACCGACGGCATGCTGACGCTTGCCAAGCAGCAGCCGTTCTACGGCTTCAAGTTCAAGGGCAAGAGCTACGATTGCGGATCGAAGTCTGGGTTCCTCGCGGCGAACATTGCTTACGCGATGGATCGCGAAGATTTGCGCAGCGAGCTGCTCACCGAGATGAAGAAGTATATTTGACCGGCAGGCTGGAGCCCGCCCGCCTCTTACCGTATTGTCGCCAGATGCATGATCGCTTCGCGACCCCCGCACTGACGCCCACGGTCGAGCCCCACCCGCGCGACCTTCGGCTCGACCTCGCGCGCGGTATCGTGTTGTGGTTCGTCTATCTCGACCACGTTCCCAACAATATCGCCGGATGGCTAACGCTGAAGAACTACGGATTCAGCGATGCCACCGAGATTTTCTTCTTTATCTCCGGCTATACCTGCGCCCTCGCCTACGGAGCGGCGCTGCGCGAGCAAGGCTTGCTGAATGCAGTCGCGCACGGGGCGCGGCGGGCGCTGGATATCTATGCTGCGTTCCTGCTGCTGGTGTTCCTGTTCGGCGCGGTCGTGTTCGCGATGAGCCGCCTCGACGGCAGCGTGCTCGACGAAACCAACATGAGGGTGTTCTTCAACTCCCCCGGCGAGGGCATGATCAACGCGGCGCTGCTGCGCTATATGCCGGTGAACACCGACGTGCTGCCGACCTTCGTGCTGCTGCATCTGGTGAGCCCGCTTGTAGTCTGACTCATGACGCGTTCGATGGCGCTGGCGATGGGCGCTTCGTTCGCGCTATATGCGGCCGTTCATTTGTTCGATTTCGATCTGCACACGTGGCAACACAACGGCTGGTTCTTCAATCCCTTCGTCTGGCAATTTCTGTTCGTGGCGGGCGCATGGGCGGCGATGGGCGGCGCTGAACGTATTGGACCATGGCTGCGCACGCGCACGGCGATGACGCTCGCAATTCTCTATCTGCTGTTCAGCCTCTACGTGGTGATGGGCTGGCATATCAAGCCGCTGGAAGCGACCGTTCCAGAATTCCTGAAGAAGATGATCTACCCGATCGACAAAAGCTATCTCGATCCGCTGCGCGTCGCGCATTTTGCAGCGCTTGTCGTCGTCGTCTACAATCTCGTGCCGCATGACTGGCGCTGGTTGAAATCCCCGCTGTCTGTTGCGGCGATCCGCTGCGGCGAGCAATCGCTGATCGTCTACTGTATCGGCGGCGTGCCGCTCGCGTTTCTCGCGGGCGAACTCCTGAAAAATTGGTCCGGCGGCATCGCAATGCAGATCGCGGTGAGCGCCCTCGGGATCGTGTTCCTCGTTGCGCTGGCGACACTGGTCACATTGACCGAAAAGGCGACGGACCGGTGGGTGAAGCTGTTTTGAGGGGCGGCCGTGAATCGCAGGCGCTTGTGGCTTCAAGTTCAAGGGCAAGAGCTGCGACTGCGGATCGACGTCGAGGTTGCTCGCTGCCAACATCGCCTACGCGATGGATCGCGAAGATTTGCGCAGCGATCTACTGGCAGAGATGAAAAAATATCTCTAAGCCGGTTGAACCTGTTCCACTGTTGCGAGAACAAACGTTTCTAGAACGAGAGAACCCACATGCGCGTCCTGAATGTAGCGATCCTCTTGTCTTGCGCTCTGCCATCGGCTGCGTTTGCCGCCACGCCAAAACCGCTTTACGGAAAATCGATCACCGTGTCGTGGCTGGAGACGCGCAGCCAAAGAGACTCACAGGCCGGACCGACTTTCAAACCAGTCGGCATTCCATTCACCAATGTCTATTACATCAGCACTGAAGGCCGATTGTTCACGCGCGGATCGGCGAGAAGCCTGGGTGGCGCCGGTTCCGTCGACCGGGTCGGAACCAGCGGAAGCGGCGCCGGGGGTGATGCGCGGAACGTGTCATTCAGCGGTAACAGGATCGTATCGAGTTCCGCGTTTCAAGGTGCCGCACGACAAACCCAGATCAGCTTCGATCCGGGCTTCTCGAGCTGCACCGCGCAAGTCATAACGGGCATGCCACCCGGCAAAAAATCGGTTGTCGTGCGCAGCATCACGACCGGCAACACGGTGGAATTCGAATCCGTCTCGGCCGGACCGGCAAGCTGTTCGATCACGAGCGGCAATCCCTTCTGACGGCAGCCGCCAAGCTCTCAGCGCAGGTGAAAACCTGTCCGTAGTTCCGTCGCGCGACGCCGGGGCAAGTCAAGCCATTGAATTTAAAATTCCTTTCGGAACGATTTGAACCGCCTGCTATTGGTGCACGACTGATGACGGGGAGTGCAGGTCGATGAGCGCAGCGACCACAAAACCAGTCGTGCTGGTGGTCGAGGACGAAGTCCTGATCCGGATGAACACGGTCGAGATCATCAAGGACGCCGGCTTCGACGTACTGGAAGCCGCGAACGCCGACGAGGCGATTGTGCTGCTGGAAGCGCGCCTCGATATTCAGGTGGTCTTCACCGACATCGACATGCCGGGTTCCATGAATGGGATCAAGCTTGCGCAGGCGGTGCGCGGGCGCTGGCCGCCAATCAAGATCATCGCCACATCCGGTCATTTCAAATTAAAGGCGGGCGACCTGCCCGACGATGGGCGCTTTCTGCCGAAGCCCTATAGTTCAAAGCAGGTTTCCGACCTTCTTCGGGACGTCATGGCGGCGTAAGTCGCGCGCAGGCATTTTTTCCAGCGGCTTCGCCACAATTCCTCGCAGATGCGAGACGAAATATCGCCCGTATGTCGCCGCGATGTTGCTTGATCGCGACAGCCGCCCACAATAGCCTGCGTGAAGCGAGTTATCTAAAAAACGCAGCGGGAAATCGCTGGAACGAATCCTCGCCATAGGACATTATTTTTTCTCGAAACAGCCTGGGGAGGTTTTCGTGAAGTCGATCATGGTGCTCGGACTCCTTTTGTGTGCGTCGGCGGCAAATGCCTATAGCGACGAACAAGCGCGGCTCTGTACGAATGATGCCTTCCGCCTCTGCGGCGATAAAATCCCCGACATCGAGCAGGTGACGCTGTGCATGCGGGCGCAGAAAGTGAAACTCAGCGACGGATGCAAGAGCGTGTTCGACCAGCCACCCACCGTTCAGTCGATTTCAAACACGACGACATCGCCCGCGACACGAACGCGCTGAAGTCTCATAAATCATGCAATGAAAAGCCGCCCAACCGGGCGGCTTTTTTGTTCTGAGATCGCGCGCAAGTTCTATCGGCCGCCGCCGAGTTCTTTGCTTGCGTTCGGACTATTGGTGGACTGCACCGATCCGCGCGGTCCGCCGCCGGCGTCGGGATTGCCGCCATACAGCCACTGGGCATGTGCGGCGCGTGATGAATTTTGCTGCTGCCAGCCTTGATGCTGCCAACCGTGATGATGCGAACTGTAATGACGCAAATGACGGCGTTGGCCGGCATCCGCCATCGTCGAGACGGCGGTGAATGCAAATACGCATGCGCTCGCCAACAAAATCTTCTTCATGTGATCCTCCTTGGTTGCCGGGTTAACGACACAGGGGCGATCCCGTTCCAACATCCGGCTTCGGCGGTTCATCACCTTTCCAGATCATGCGAATCCATTCCAGCAGTCGCTTCATAAGTGACTCCAAGGTTCCTGCGCCGGGAACGGGTTAGACAAAACGCGTACCGATGCGTTGGTGCCGCAGCCGGAAACCGGGAAAATCGGCTGCGTCCATCATCCCCGTTACGCCCGGTTGTCACCCGGCGCAGGCGGTGACCAATGCGCGAGGCGCAAAATCGTTCGCGCGCCGCAAGCGAGTTTCAGTTTGACATCGTTCTTTGTTTGTTCTTTTATGCTTTCACACTGACAACGGACATTCATCAATGCGTGAAGCGGCAACAGCCGATTCCCAAACGGAATCGGAGCGTCTCGACGTGGCAGCAGATCAGGCCATCGCCGCATGCGGCGGCGATCTGCGCTCGACCATCCGCGCGCTCATTCTGGCGAATGAATATCTTGAGTATGAAGTCTGCGATCTGATGCAGGCGGTGTCGCACGCCTACACGCGCGGGCGGCTGAAGCCGTATAGTGGGTGATGGGCGAGGGAGGAAGCTGTCCGTGTTGGTCCTCCGGACGGACGCCTCGCCACAAGACTCTTCAGATCATCTTATATTTAATTGTACCAAGCCGCAAAACTTCGATCCGCTCTAGTTTTTCTTTTAATTTAGTTCGGGATTCATGCAAATCGACTTCTCTCTGAAGATTCAACCAAAACTCTGGAGTCGTCCCGAGAGCCTTAGCAAGCCTAAGAGCCATCTCAGCAGTAACAGAACGTCGTCCATTAATAATTTGGTTTATCGAGAATCTTGAAACTCGCATTGCGTCAGCAAGAAGTTCTTGAGTTATCTTTTTTCCATCTACTTCCAACCCGAGGATTTTCTTCCGCAGAACGTCGCCAGGACTTACGGGGGCGGCTGGCACCAATTTTACCGACCGCATAGTAAAGCCTTAGCGACGTTGAAGACAGATATCGTGCGCGCCAAATTCATCACTCCAAGTGAAGGTGACGTACCATTTCCCGTGAACGTGAAGTCCGAGCCGCTCACGCACATTTTTCCACCGAAATACCGAGCCCAGAACACCGACGTCCTCCATCGCATGCGCTGCGACGAGAACGCGAATTAGTTCGTGAGCTTCGATTGAAACGTGCGAAAGGAGGCCTTTCGCGAACCGCGTCTGAAAGACTTCGAGAGTTCTTTTGTCTTTGAATCTTTTCATTTTCCACCATCTGGGGCGTAATTGACACGAACGCCCAGCCGACGGCGGGGCGACAATCCGCGTCAGACGGTGGTGAAACTCCGGTGCGAATGGACAGGCTTAAAACTCGCTCTCGTATAGAGGATGTGACGACGCGAGTTTCTTGCTGCCTGACAAAAATGCGGCGTTTGGCTAATTTTGAAATGCCTTTTGCAAAGGTGGTAGCAACAATGTCTGCCACGGTGGACGGCGCAAAATCATTGCGCCCGTCTAACTGCTCGAATGCGGCATCAATGATCCAGCGTACATGCCGCGCCGATAAATCGAGATGATCGATTTGATCGCGGCCACTTTGAAGTGACCCGCGAAAATCCATCGACAGCGGCTTACCGAGATTCTTGATCTCGCTCAGCAGAATATTGTCGGAACAATCAAATACGTAATCAACGAGGTTCCAAAACTTTCGTTGTGAAACCTTGGCGTTTCTGAAATTTGATTCGAGATAGGAGCGCCATCGGCTCGCCGAATCAAATTCCGAATTAATGCCCTTAATCAGCCCCCCGTGGATTGACGGCGGCAGAAAAACTTCAGTCGCACGAGAATTCAACAAATTCGCAAACGTAATACCGCCACTCGACGTGGACATTAATGGCGAAATGCCCATGTCCGCGTACGCTACCCTTGCAAAAATTGAGGAAGTAACGCCTACGGACACCGTGCGAGTCTCTGACGATATAGCTGTCCAAGTCAGAGACGAACCCGTCCCGCACGTCGCCAGAGACAAACCCGTCCCGCACGTCGCCAGAGACGAAAGGCCAGATATAGAGGATAGCTGAAGCATCGATTCTCTCTTTGACATGATGTAATGCATGTCATTACATTTGTCAACGTGAGCAAATGTAGCTTCGAGGCTTGACATCTCCCCACTTACGGACTATATTCCTATCGCTTCATTCATGAGGGCGCTTCTAGAGGCGTTCGCGAAGTGGAATGAAACGCGGCGCCTGCGCGCGCGTGACGCACACACGCGCCTCGGGAGGCTGAGGTTGACCCGCCCGCTCCCACTACGGGGAGACGCCGCTTGCGGCACAAAGCGGAGTGGACAAACGGCGTCTCCCCGTAGTGGGAGCGGGCGGGTCAGCGGTGGCGTCAGCCACCGGGTTCTTCGGAATCAGCAGCGCGCGGATTCGTTTCGCGGTCCGCGCAAAGCAACACCCTCCCCCGTTCCCGCTCTTAATTTGCGCGGATCCTCATGCCTAAACGCCGCAGCGGATGTTGCTGCTTGCAGCGATGTCCGCGCGCCGGCGATTGCGGCTCTCTTAATCGAGGGCAGATCACCGGCGTCGATGGAGCGCCGCAAGGCGATGCGCGTTTCGTTTTCGCCTCCGCCCGAGATGGACGCGCGACGCGACGACAACACAGTTGCGCCTCGCGGCGCTCCATTCCCCCTCATTCTTTTGAGGGGCGCGAACGAGCCAGGCCTCGCGCGCGCTTTTGAGGGGGCGCTTGTTCCACCCGGCCGCCGTTTGGCGCGCACGGGCAATTCCGCGCAGCCGCGCCAAAGAGCGAGCGGCGGGTTAAAATCATCAAATGCATTTGTTGAGACTTTTACGCAACGGCGCGCAGCGATTTGCCGCGCAGAGTCCGGCAGCGGACAGACAATGTAATGCTGGTTTGCATTTTCAAAATGTGGAACATGAAAGCGGGCAGGAATAAATGGTCAAAGTCTGGTGGCGGCATATCAAATATCGGCGGGCTGAACTCGGATGGTTCGGCGCGATCGCGTTCGCCGCGCTCTGCGTTCTCGCCGCAACGCTGGCGCGCATTCTGCTCGGTCTCGCCGGCTCGACATTGCCGTTCGCGACATATTTTCCCGCCGTGCTGCTGGCCGCTCTCATCGGCGGACGCATCGCAGGATTCATCGCCATTCCGATGTCCGTCATCGTTGTGTGGTGGGCGTTCATCGAACCGTTCTACGAATTCAACAAAATCACATTGGTTCAAGGTGCAAATTTCGTCCTGTTCTCGCTGTCGAGCCTGCTGGTGGTGGCGCTGGCGATCGCGCATCGGCAGATCGTGTTCGATCTGGAAGATCAGGAACGCAGCCGGGAGTTGTTGTTCAGCGAGGTCGAGCATCGCAACAAGAACATGCTTGCGGTCATGACCTCATTGGTCAATCAAACCATCACCGACAAGCAAGCTGCCGACACGCTGATCGAGCGCATGCGCGTGGTCGCCGACAATCACAATCTGCTCGACGAGGGCGACGGCGTCGCAACCGGCCTGCGCGAGCTTTTCGTATCGACGGTGCAAAAGCCTT
>JAYVYQ010000262.1:0-10607 GCA_043784125.1 Afipia sp. | reverse complement strand
CGATGGCGCGTGGCTGTTTGACATTGGAATCGGAAAGAAAGCGCATGACGTCTCATCGTACTCAATCGTCATCACCGGGCTTGACCCGGTGATCCACGTCTTGCTCACGCTATCCAAAGACGTGGATGGCCGGGTCAAGCCCGGCCATGACGAAGAAAAATCGGCGGCTTGCTTGAATCGTGCAGCCGCGCATAATCAACTTTACCGAAGGAACGCCATTTGAAATTCCGCGACCTTAAACTCACCGGCCCCATGACGGTCGCAGCCCTGCTGTCGTTCAACGGCGGCTTCGTCGATGCCGCAGGCTATCTCGGCCTGCATGGACTGTTCGTGGCCCACGTCACCGGCAATTTCGTCACGCTCGGCGCGGCCTTGGTGCAAGGCGGACACGGCATCATCGGAAAAATCCTGGCGCTGCCGGAATTCATCGGCGTCATTGCGCTCGCGCGTCTGATCGGCACCGTGCAGCGTTCGCATGGTCTTCCGGCGATGACGCCGCTGTTAATCGCGAAGGTCGCGTTGCTGATGGCCTTTTTCGTGCTGGCCGTCAGCTTCGGGCCGTTCCCCGATGGCGACACACCGTTGGCGCTGTTGACCGGATTTGCAGGCGTTGCCGCAATGGCGATGCAGAATGCCGTGCAGCGTGTGCATACGTCGAGCCTGCCGCCGTCCACGATGATGACCGGCAGCACCGTGCAGGTGACCATCGACGCCGTCGATCTGCTGACCGGCGAAAACCCCGACGAGCGCGGAAAAGTGCGCGGGCGTTTCAACCGTCTGGCGATCGCGATCTTGTTTTTCGCGCTCGGATGCGCGGTGTCGGCGTTCCTGTTTTTCCATATCGGGTTCTGGTGTCTTGCGGTCGCGGTGGTTGTCGGCGCCGTCGCGGCCGGAATTCAGATCAAGGAAGGCCATCCATGACGTTGGCGCTTGCACCGCGTGCAGGTTGCAGACTGCACGCGGGTGGGGACAGTGCCGTGCGTTGTGTTGCGTGGGTGATGTTGGCGTTGCTGCTCGGCGCGTGTTCCGGACGCGACCCTTTGGTCTTTTCCCAACAGGTCAAAAAATCCGGCAACTGGCAAATCGAAAAAACCGTAGACCGCGTGACCGGTACGCCGGTCGCAAGCGCGCTGTTGAAGACGCGCGCATCGAATTCGGGCGCGGACTTTCCGATGCCCGCGATGATGCAGCTGACATGTTTCGACAAAACGCCGCTGGTGCGCTTTTCGTTCGAATTCAAGATCGGCTCCGACAAGAATTCGATTCTGGGCTATCGCTTTGACGAAAAACCCGGCCGCGACAATGTCGAGTCCCGCATTCTGATCGGCTACACCGTGATGGTGATCGAAGACCCCGCCGAGGTGTATCGCTTCGTGCAAGATCTGGCGACATCGAACGCGCTGGTGGTTCGCATTCGTTCGCTGAATGCCGGACGCACGATTGCGGATTTCAAACTCGATGGCGCGCAGGCCGCGATCGAAGCCGGCTTTGCCGGTTGCCCGGTTGTCGAACCGCCGCCTCCGCCGCCGGTCGTGGAAAAGCGGCGCAGGCGCGCCAACACCTGACATCTCGCGCAGCCGTGTGTGGACCCGCAGCCGCATTGGCCCGTAGCTTGATGGGACATGCTGGAGTGCGCGATGCAATTGACTCAATGTTTTCCTCGGCGATTTTTTCTGATGCTGCCGTTGTTGGGGATCACAGTCTCGGCAAAGGCCGTGGATCGCGGGCAATACGAGAACGTCCCCGACCACATAAGGAAGTGGTTCAAGGGCGTGCGCAGCGGCAGCGGCGCTTATTGCTGCGATATTTCCGATGGCCACCGCACCGACTACGATGTGCGCGCCGGGAATTACTGGGTGCCGATCGGCGGCGTATGGTGGCAGGTGCCGGACAAGGCGATCATTCGCGATGCCGGCAATCCATTGGGCGAGGCCGTGGTGTGGTACGTCGATCTGCTGGGCAGGATCGAGATCACATGCTTTGTGCCCGCCGACGCGTCGTGAACGCGCCGGCTGCCGGTTGCGTTAGCCGCCTTCCGGCGGATTGTCGTCGCCGATGTGACCGGCATGCTTCTGCTCGTACAATTGAAGGCCGATGCGTCCGACCAGATCGATCTGAGTCTCAAGAAAGTCGATGTGATGCTCCTCGTCCTTCATGATGCTCTCGAACAGGTCCCGCGACACGTAGTCCTTGATGCCGTGGCAGTAGGTCGCCGCTTCCTGATACAATTCGCGCGCGCCGACTTCGGCGGCGAGATCGCATTCCAGAATTTCCTTCACGTTCTGGCCGATCCGCAACGGATCCAGCACCTGCATGTTCGGAAAGCCGTCCAGAAACAGGATGCGGTCGGTAAAGCGGTCGGCGTGGTTCATTTCCTCGATGGATTCCTTGCGCCACTGCTTGGCCATGTCCTTCAGGCCCCAGTGATTGAGCAGGCGGAAATGAAGCCAGTATTGGCTGATCGCAGTCAGTTCGCTGCGAAGGCCTTTATTGAGATAGTCGATGACCTTTGGATCGCCCTTCATGGTCCACTCCAATTTTTGAGACCAAAACGGCCTCCAAACCAATTTAGAAACGTTCTAAATCAGTTCAGGAAGCGGGACAACCCCGCCACGGTAAGGCGAGGTGAAAATCAGGCGGAAACCAATGGATTAGGCTGCAACGGCCTGAATAACCACGGCATCGAGCTGCGGCTCATCGTGGGCGTGATGCTGCTGGCTGTGCGGGCAACCCGAGCAGCAGGATTTGGCGCAGGCGCCAAGGGCTTCGTCCATGATCTTCCGGATAGTGCGCGCGCAACGGCCGCACTGGGCGCTGCAACCGAGACAGCCGTAAACCTGCCCCGCAGAGCGCGGCTGGTCTTTGGCCACGGCATTGCGCACGTCGTGGTCGGAAAGGACGTTGCAGGAGCAAACGATCATGGGATGATTTGACGAAACCTGTAAGGAAGACGGTGTACCGATATTTCACTGCGCGACCTGATGCAAAACCAAAACGGCCACTTTCAACCTATTCCAAACTGCTGGGGACGTTGGTGAATTCCCGCTGCAGTCTGGAATCGATCTAAACCGCCCTAGCGAGGCCCTGATGGAAAAACTGCTGCCGCTGGCCGAAGAGATCGCGGCGTCCCTCATCGCGCGCGGCGAGACCATTGGCGTTGCCGAATCCTCGACAGGCGGGCTGATTTCGGCCGCCCTGCTCGCGATACCGGGTGCCTCGGCCTATTACCGCGGTGGCGGCGTCATCTATACGCCGCGCGCGCGGGCGGCTCTGGTCAATATAACCAAGGAACGAGATGGAGGGCATGCGCGCCTCATCCGAGCCCTACGCCGCACTGCTCGCCGCCCGCGCCCGCGACCTTCTGGGTGCCACTTGGGGATTGAGCGAGACCGGCGCGACTGGTCCAACAGGCAACCGTTATGGCGATCTCGCCGGTCATTCCTGCATGGGCGTGGCAGGGCCGGTCATGCAGACTGTCACGCTTGAAACCGGCCACGGCAACCGCCGGGACAACATGTTGGCGTTTGCGTTTCGGGCGCTGGAATTGATGCACGATTCGATCAAAAAGGCCCCCCCGAACGCCTCCTGAATCGGGATTGTGCGGCGCAGTTCCACATCGCGTTCCGGCTTAATTCAGGTTCCATTTTCAACTTTAATTTGCGAATGTTACGGCGCGTGTAACTAGCTGTTTTTTATATAGAAATTATCGCCAAATTTCATTATTTGTTGCACTGCAAGATTTTGGTTGTTTGTTAACGCGCTGCATCGCATTTTGGTCACATATGACCCCTACCTCAAGCCTTCATTCCGAAACGTCAAAAGTGAGAAAAATGCGAAAGTTCCCAATCGCGATCGCGCTCCTTGTTGTCATGAGCGCACCAGTTGCCGCCCAAGAGATCACTGCGTCCACGGGTATGGAAACCACAGCCAAGCCCGCACGCGTGTCGGCGCTGCGTATCGCGATGAGCGAAGTCGCAATCCTGCGCTATCGTGTTGCGCTGAAGCTGAAGGCAGAGCAGGAGCAGTATTGGCCTGCGGTCGCCACGGCGCTGCGCGCTTTGGCGCGTGAGCCGAACGTCGATGAAGCCGCGATGCGCCGCTTCGCGCCGGCTGTGCAGCCTTTGCTGGTCACGCTCGACGACAGCCAGAAGCAGGTTGCGAAGGGTCTCGTCCAGAAGGCCGGTCTCACCCAATACGCATCGATGTTCTGACATCGTATTTCGGCCCGCTCCGGACTGAAATTTTAGCATCTTCTAAACGGCGCCTTCGCTTCCAGCGGGGCGCCGTTTTCGTTCCGGGAGCATTTTGAAATGAACGCCGCATTGCAAAAAGCGGCAAATTCGGGCGAGGATATTCAGGTTCCGTTCAATCACGGAATGCAACCTTGGCGTCCGGTATTCGTTTCTATCGAGCCTCGAACAGGAAAGGGGAATGCCATGAGGAAAGTTATTCTTGCAACAGCGGCAGCCGCCACTCTGGCTGTCACGGCAGTGGCCGCACCTGCGCCAGCCGAAGCGCGCGGAGGACGAATTGCCGCCGGCGTTATCGGCGGCTTGGCCGGTGCAGCCATTCTGGGTGGCCATGCAGCCAATAGCTACGGATACGGATATGGTCCCGGCTATGGCTATTACGGCGCTCCAGCCTATTACGGCGGCGGCGGCTATGGCGGATGCTATTTGCAGCGTGAGCGCTTCTGGGACGGTTACGGCTGGCGCGTCCGCCGCGTTCAGGTCTGCGACTGAACCTGATCTGCGATTGTGGCGTCTAACAATTGTCCCGGGCCGCAGGATTGCAGGCTCGGGACAATTTTCGAGGGCATCCGCAGGAATCCCGATATATTAATTCAGGGAAAACAAGGCGCTGACGCATTGGGCGGCGCTTTGAAAATGGAAACAGCCGGGGTAGTTTGCGTCCCGGAATTGGATCCTTAAGACCAATCGCCTTGCGCCGGGCTATGGCGTGATCTGAGGAGAGAGACATGAAGAAGTTTTTGACTAGCTTGCTCACCGTCGCGATGATCGCAGGTTCGCTTGCGACCGCGATGCCTGCCGCAAAGGCCGAAGGCGGCCGCAACGCCGCTGCGATTGGTCTTGGCATTCTCGGCGCTGCCGTCGTCGGTGGCGCGATTGCCAACAGCCAGCCACGTTACGGCTACGACGGTGGCCCGGCGTATTACGCGCCGCAGCCGCGCTGCTACTTCACGCAGCAGCCTGTCTGGGATCCGTATCTCGGCCAGAACGTTTATCGCCGCGTCCGCGTTTGCGAGTAATCGCAAGTTCATGACGTGATCCATCAGAACCCGGCCCTCGCGGCCGGGTTTTTCTTTTGATCTCCGTGGGTTGCGCGCGATTTATCGCCGTATGGCGAAATTCTCACCGGACGGTGACGGAGTTGGAATCGAATGGCGGCAATGTGGCCGTCAGCGTTTCGCGTTCATCGCTTTCAAGACCGCGTCGCTCGGCCAACAATCCACCTTCAAGTCGGCGGACTTTTGATACGCGCCGAGCGCCGCGCGCGTCTGCATCCCCGCTTTGCCGTCGACCTTGGAATTGTAAAGTCCGAGCTTGGTGAGATTGGTCTGCATCGCCTCGACATCGGTGGTGCGCATCTGGGCCGATGCCGACCACGGCGTAGCGAACGGCGGCAGATTGACAATGCGGTCGCCGAGGTGGCCGACGAACAGCACGTACAAATCCGAAAAATTATATTCCTTGATGACGAAGTAATTCTTGGTCGTCAGAAACGACGGTCCGTAGATTCCTTCGGGTTGTAACAGCGATGCCTCCTGCGCCTGCTCGGCGGCACTGAGTTTTTCGCCGCGCACCGGCACGAAGCCTGCGCGCAGCCAGTCGCCAATCGGTTTGGTGACTTCCGGCACGCCCTGCGTACAATCCGCATTCGCAGTCGCGCGCACCTCATAGGCCCAGCGCACGCCGGGTTGCCAGCCCTTGTTGACGAGTTGCTGCGCGGCGGATGCCAGTGCATCGGGAACGGATTTCCAGATATCGACGCGGCCATCGCCGTCGAAATCGACGCCATGCTTGGCCAGTTCCGAGGGAAGAAATTGCGTCAGCCCCGTCGCGCCGCCCCATGAGGCGCGAAAATCTTTCCGCGACACGTCGCCGTTGTCGATCAGCTTCAGGCCGGCGATGAACTCACCACGGTACTGATCCTTGCGCCGGCCCACATAGGCCTGCGTCGCCAGCACGCGCAAACCGTCATAGGGCAGCGCGTAGCGTCCGTAGTCGGTTTCGCGGCCCCAGATCGCCAGGATGATCGAACCCGGCACGCCGATGCGTTTTTCGATGGCTGCGAGCGTGGCGCGATGCTGCACGCTCAACCGCCGCCCTTCGCCCGCGAGCCGCTCGATGCTCGCCTCCTTGATGTAGTCGGACGGCACCTGCACGAATTCGGCCTGCGATGGCGCGCCGGTTGCGGGACGGCCCGGCAAAATCAGATCGGGCAATTTGTAATCGGGCTCGAGTCCACGCGTCTGCTCGTCGAAGGTCTTGCGCGACACGCCGGCTTTTTGCGCGTCAGGCCAGAGCGAGGCGATGAACTGCGTGAAGGCGGCATCGGGCGCGGCGTGGGCGCTCGCCGCGGCCATTGCTTGCACCGCAATAACAGCGGCGGCGATTTTCCCGATCAGCGGCATATTCATCTTCATTATCCGGCGGCTCGCTGTATCGTCACAACGGGGAAGGCATAGCTTGAGCGAACCATAAAGCGATTCTCAGGCTCACCATGGGGGTTCTCGCATGATGACGGTGATTTTCGCCACGCTGCTGCTGGCCTTTCTGGCCGCTCGCTTCGGGCCGCGATGGCTTGCGCTATCGTTCGTGCTGGCATGCTTTGCATTGTCGATCGGGCTATTTCTGTACGAGATTTATAACCCCGAATATGGCTTCCGCATGCCGTGGCTGCAGGTGCAGCGCGATTGCATCCGCTGCGCGTTCGGAGCCATGATTTCTGGAGATCCGGCATGAACCCTCGCCTGCCCGCGCAGCTCTACGATCTTTTTCTGTTCGCCATGATGCTGGTCATGGCCGAAATCCTGACCTTTGCGATGGTCCTGCAATATCGCGGCGGCGAAATCCCCTGCCCGCTCTGTCTGCTTCAGCGCGTGGCGATGTTCGGCGTCTGCTTCGGGGAATCATCCTGCATTTCCGCGATGGCGCCTCACTGCGCCATGACGCCTTGAGCATGCTGTTCGCGCTGTTGCTGCTAATCGTCTCGGCACGGCAGACGCTGCTCGATATTTATCCGCGCGCCGGCCACACTTATATCGGCAGCGCCGTCTTCGTCATTCACATGCCGGTGTGGTCGGTGATTATTTCAGTTGCGATCCTGCTCGCCTACACGATCAAGATGGCGTTGCTGGGCGGCGACAATTTACGCGACGACGAGAAGCCGGAACTGATGAGCCGCGCGCAGTCCTTGCTGAGTTATTACGTGATCGCGCTGGGCGCGATCAATTTCGTGTCGGTGATCGTCCAGTGTGGCATGCAGGCGTGCCACACGACGGGATACAAATTACTGTAACAATCAATGCGCGGTTATCTTGCGGGCCTCGTCGATGGCGCTGTTGGATAGCCTGTCCACGAAGGCAATGCCGATTGCGGACAGAATAAAGACCGTGTGGATGATGGTCTGATACATCACGCCGGTCTCGGTGTAATTCGTGGTGCGGCCCACCGCACCGAGATTTCCAGCTTCGATGAAGGTGCGCAGCAGATGGATCGAGGAGATGCCGATGATGGCCATCGCCAGCTTGATCTTCAGCACGCTGGCGTTGACATGGCTCAGCCATTCCGGCTGATCGGGGTGGCCTTCGAGATTGAGACGCGACACAAAAGTTTCGTAGCCGCCGACGATCACCATCACCAGCAGGTTTGAAATCATCACCACGTCGATGAGACCCAGCACCGCCAGCATGATCTGCTGCTCGGTGAAATCGAACGAGTGCATAAACAGATGCCATAGCTCTTTGAGAAAGAGCACGACGTAGACGCCTTGCGCCACGATCAGCCCGATATAAAGCGGCAATTGCAGCCAGCGCGATCCGAAAATCAGCATTGGGATCGGGCGCAGCCGCACGCCCGGTGGCGGCAGCGGCGTTTCAGGCGTCGTGGACATATCGGGAGTGCTCCAACTTGAACGGAAGGTATTCAGTTAGGGAGCCTGTCCGATTCTGTCGAGGTATGACGCAGCGGCGTTTGGGCGCAGGAACATCTGCCCTCTGACATGATGACGTCAGAATTATCCGCGTCTGACGCGCGTTCTGTTCAGCGGATCGCGACGAGAAAAATTCGCGGGAATCGCAGCAGCACCTTGCCGTCGGCCTGCGGCAAATAGCTTGCCGCGATGCGCGCCCGATAGGCTTCCAGAAATTCCTTTCGCGCCGGAGCTTCAAGCGGATCGAGAAACGGACGCAGTCCTGTCCCCTTGACCCATTCGACGATCGCCGCAGAGTCATCAAGAACGTGGTTATAGACCGTGTGCCAAATGTCGATGCGCGTGCATAGCGGCTTCAGCGCATCGTAGTAATCGCGCGGCTTCGGCAACGATTCTCTGGCTTCCGCCGCATGCGCAAGCGCCTCACGGAACTGCGGAAGCCGGGCGACCTCCCGCATCATGACATGCGAGGGATCATCAAGATTGTCCGGCATCTGCACGGCAAGCACGCCACCGTCCGGCAACGTCTGTACCAGCCGTTTGAGCTGCATGACGTGATACGGCACCCACTGAAACACCGCGTTGGCGAACAGCACATCGGTGCCCGCAGGCGGCGACCAGTGCGAGATGTTCACTTCAATGAATTTGTGCTTCGGCAATCGCTCGCGGGCCTGACGCAACATATCCGCCGATGTGTCGATGCCGGTAATGCGCGCCAGCGGCCATTGCGCCGCCAGCAGCTCCGTCGAGTTACCCGGTCCGCAGCCGATATCGACCGCGTGCCGGACATCGTCGAGCGGAATTTGCGCGAGCAGGTCGCGCGCCGCCCGCGTGCGCTCGTCCTCGAATTTCAGATATTGCTGGGCGTTCCAGTCGGGCATCTATTCTTTCGCGGACTACCGCGTCAGCTTCTTGTATTTCACGCGATGCGGAATGATCGAATCCTGACCGAGCCGCTTCATCTTGTCTTTCTCGTAATCCTGGAAGTTGCCTTCGAACCATTCGACATGGCTCTCACCTTCAAAGGCGAGAATGTGCGTGGCGATGCGGTCGAGGAACCAGCGATCATGGCTGATGATGACGGCGCAGCCGGCGAAATTCTCCAGCGCCTCTTCGAGTGCGCGAAGTGTGTCGACATCGAGATCGTTGGTCGGCTCGTCGAGTAGCAGGACGTTGGCGCCGGATTTGAGCATTTTGGCCAGATGCACGCGGTTGCGCTCGCCGCCTGACAGCGCGCCGACTTTCTTCTGCTGGTCCGCGCCCTTGAAGTTGAACGACGAACAATAGCCGCGCGAATTCACCTCGCGCTTGCCGAGCAGAATCTGGTCGTTGCCGCCGGAGATTTCCTCCCACACGGTTTTCTTGCCGTCGAGATCGTCGCGCGATTGATCGACGTAACCAAGATGCACAGTCTCGCCGACGGTAATCTCGCCCGCGTCCGGCGTCTCCTGTTTGGTAATCATGCGGAACAGTGTGGTCTTGCCGGCGCCGTTCGGACCGATCACGCCGACAATGCCGCCGGGAGGTAGTTTGAATGTGAGGTTGTCGATCAGCAGGCGATCCGCGAAGCCTTTCGAGAGACCCTCGAAGTCGACCACGTTCTGGCCGAGACGTTCGGCAACCGGAATGGTGATCTGCGCCATTTGCGTTTGCTTGTCGCTGGCCTGCTTGAGCAAATCTTCATAGCGCTGATAGCGCGCTTTCGATTTGGCCTGACGCGCTTTCGGCGAGGACGCGATCCATTCCTGTTCGCGCTCCAGCGTTTTCTGATGCGCGACGTCTTCGCGGCCTTCCTGCGCCAGTCGCTTCTGTTTCTGCGACAGCCACGCGGTGTAGTTGCCCTCGTAAGGAATGCCCTTGCCGCGATCGAGTTCGAGAATCCAGCTCGTGACGTTGTCGAGGAAGTAGCGGTCATGGGTCACGATCAGGATCGCGCCGGGATAATTGCGCAGATGCCCTTCGAGCCACGACACGGACTCGGCATCGAGATGGTTGGTCGGCTCGTCGAGCAGCAGCAGCTCGGGCTGATCGAGCAGCAACTTACAAAGCGCGACGCGGCGCTTTTCACCGCCGGAGAGTTTCGATACATCCGCATCGTCCGGCGGACAACGCAGCGCATCCATCGCCTGATCGATCTTGCTGTCGAGATCCCAAAGCCCTGCGGCTTCGATCTCATCCTGCAGCTTGGTCATCTCGTCAGCGGTCTCGTCGGAATAATTCATCGCGAGTTCGTTGTAGCGATCCAGAATCGCTTTCTGCTTGGCGACGCCGAGCATCACGTTCTCGCGCACCGTCAGACCGCCGTCGAGCTGCGGCTCCTGTTCGAGATAACCGACGCGCGCGCCTTCGGCGACCCATGCTTCGCCGTTATAATCCTTGTCGAGACCGGCCATGATCCGCAGCAGCGTCGATTTGCCCGAGCCGTTGACGCC
>JAYVYQ010000261.1:0-12968 GCA_043784125.1 Afipia sp. | reverse complement strand
TGATCTCGCAGGATCCGAGCGTGGAGATCGCCGCGAAGCTGCCGGGCAAGGAAGACTTCATTTCGGTGTTTCTGCCATGCGCGCCGAATCCCACGACGGGCTTTTTCTTCTACGTGCCAAAATCGAAGCTCATCGAAATCGACATGAATGCCGAAGATGCCGCGACGCTGATTATGTCGGCTGGCGTGGTGCAGCCCGGTGGCGATGCGCAGAAGAAAGTCAACGCGCTTGCCGAGATGGCGAATGCGGTTCGCATTGCCAATGCGGCGCAGGCACCGGAAAAAATTATCTGAGCGTGATCCTGTCCGAAAACCGGTGCCCACTTTTCGGGGATCACGCTATCCTGCCCCGATCAGCGGTAGCCCCTCGTCACGTTCATACAAATAGAGCAGGCAGCGCAGCGCTTCGCCGCGTTCGCCCGTCAGCTTCGGATTGTCCTGCATGATCCGCAACGCTTCGTCGCGCGCCTGCGCGATGAGCTGTTCGTGAAATTCCGGCCGCGCGATGCGATAACCCGGCAACCCGCTCTGGCGCGTGCCGAGCACTTCGCCTTCGCCGCGTAGGCGCAAATCTTCCTCGGCGATGCGAAAGCCGTCGGTGGTTTCGCGGATCACTTTGAGCCGTGCGGTTGCGATCTCGCCGAGCGGCTCATGATAAAGCAAAATACAAGTTGATGCCTCCGAGCCGCGTCCTATCCGTCCGCGCAATTGATGCAGTTGCGCCAATCCAAAGCGCTCCGCATTCTCGATCACCATGATGGTGGCTTGCGGTACATCGACGCCGACTTCGACCACGGTGGTGGCGACCAGCAGCTGAATTTCGCCCGCAGCGAACTGCGCCATCACCTGATCCTTGTCGGCACCTTTCATCTGGCCATGCACAAGGCCGACGCGGTCGCCGAAGCGTTTTTGTAACGTCTCGAAACGCTTGGTCGCGTTGGTGAGATGTTCGATGCCCTCGGCCTCGGATTCCTCGACCAGCGGACAAATCCAGTAAACCCGCTTGCCAGCATCAAGCGCGCGTCCGATGGCATCGACAGTCTCGCTGATGCGGCTCTTGGGAACGGCGCGGGTGTCAATCTCCTGTCGGCCCGCGGGCTTCTCGCGCAATTCCGAAATATCCATATCGCCGAAATATGTCAGCACCAGCGTGCGCGGAATCGGTGTTGCACTCAGCACCAGCACATCGACGGTGGCGCCTTTTTCAGTCAGCGCAAGACGTTCACGCACGCCGAAACGATGCTGTTCGTCAACGACGGCCAGCGCGAGCGATTTGAAAATCACGTCGTCCTGAATGAGTGCATGAGTGCCGACGACCAGATCGATCTCACCGGCTTCGAGGCGCGCCAGAATATCGCGGCGCTCTTTGCCTTTCTCGCGACCCGTGAGAATAGCAACCTGAAGTCCAGCTGCTTCGGCCAACGGCGTGATGGTCTTGATGTGCTGGCGCGCGAGAATTTCTGTCGGTGCCATCAGGGCGGTTTGTTTCCCGGCTTCCGCGACGGCAGCCGCCGCTAAAAGTGCCACCACCGTCTTGCCTGATCCCACGTCACCTTGCAGCAGCCGCAGCATGCGGATCGGTTTCGCCAAATCCTCGGCGATGGCTTTTGCAGCATCCTGCTGTGAGGTCGTGAGCGAATAGGGCAGCGCATCGATGATTTTGTTGCGTACTTTGCCGTCGCCAGCGTGGCGCGCACCGGCTGGACGGCGCAATTGCGCGCGCACCAGCGCCAGCGCTAGTTGACCGGCCAGCAATTCATCGAACGCAAGGCGCGACCAAAATGGTCCTTGCGGCAGGATGTCGGTCAATTCCTGCGGCTCATGGACGCGATGCAGGGCCTCTGCGATGGGCGGAAACGAACAGCGCCGTAGCACCTCGGGGCTGATCCATTCGGGCAACTCGGGCAGTTTTTGCAGCGCCTGCACCATCGCGCGGCGGATCGAGCCGATCGCGAGTCCCTCGGTGAGCGGATAGACCGCGTCGATCTGCGGCAGTTTCGCGAGGCCGTCTTCATCTACCACGCGGTCCGGATGCACCATCTGGAGCGTGCCGTCGAACATCTGCGCAGTGCCGGAGACGAAACGTTTCTCGCCGACCGGCAACAGCTTCTCGACATATCCGGGCTGCGCGCGAAAATAGGTCAGCATCACATCGCCGGTCTCGTCGCTGGCGTAAACGACATGCGGCGCCTTCGCGCGGCCCGGCGGTGAGGGACGATGACGGTCGATGGTCACTTCGAGTGTCACGACTGTGCCAGGAACCGCGTCGCGGATTTTAGGTCGCGCGCGGCGGTCGATCACGCTTACCGGCAGGTGCAGCAGCAGATCGACCAGCCTCGGCGTCTCGGGGCGGTCCAGCAGATAGCGAAACAGTTTGTCCTGCTTCGGGCCGACGCCCTGCAGGCTTGTCACGGGCGCAAACAGCGGATTGAGCAGTGCAGGGCGCATCGCGGAAACCTAAGACCAAGTTCAACCGAATCGCGGCTCTGCCGTCATTGCGAGCGAAGCGAAGCAATCCAGACCTTCTATAACATCGCGAAAGCTGGATTGCTTCGTCGCAAGAGCTCCTCGCAATGACGGGAGTGACATCCGGCTCAGGCATGTCTATATCAACCTCGCCCGGCATGTCCGGGCTTTTGGCGTTGGAGAATTTTGGCTCATGTCCGGCACGATGCGATCGAGTGAAGGTCTGGATGACCGCCGCAAGCGGCTGCTGTTCCGCTGCTGGCATCGCGGCACCCGCGAAATGGACATGATCCTCGGCGGCTTTGCGGATGCGCATATTGCCGATCTCAGCGATGCCGACATCGCCGATCTCGAACGCCTGATCGAACTGCCCGACCCGGATTTATACGCAGCGTTCATTGGCGGTGCACCGCTAGCGCCGGACTACGCGAACGGAATTTTCGTGCGCATCAAGAAATCCACCGAAAGCCCGCGCGCGTAATGGCCTCAAGCGTTTCACCAGCGAATCTATTGCGGCCGGGGCAGGCGATCACGCTCGTCAATGTCGCGGAAGGCGCCGAGGGGCTGGTTGTCTCCGATTTGGCGCGCGCAGTTGCCGCGCGACAAAACCCTCCCGCCGTCAGTCTTGCGGTTGTCTGCCGCGACGGGCCGCGCATGGCGCAGTTGGCGCGCGCACTGGAATTCTTCGCGCCCGATTTGCCGGTGATGCAATTCCCGGCGTGGGATTGCCAGCCTTATGATCGCGTGTCGCCTCATGGTGGAATTCTCGCGCAACGCTTGACCACATTGGCGCGGCTCTCGCGCCTCAAGGGGAGTGCCAAGCCGCTGATCGTTCTGACGACCGTCAATGCCATCGTGCAGCGTGTTCCGGCACGTGAGGTCGTCGCCGCACAGGCGCTGTCGGTCGCGCCGGGGCAGATCGTGTCGATGGATTCGATCCAGACATGGCTGGAGCATAACGGTTACAGCCGGGTTTCGACCGTGCGCGAACCCGGCGACTACGCCGTGCGCGGCGGCATCCTCGATCTGTTTCCCGCAGGTCTCGACCAGCCGGTGCGGTTTGATTTCTTTGGCGACACACTTGAATCTATTCGGACCTTCGACGCGGAATCGCAGCGCACGCTGCTCGACATGCGCGCGCTCGATCTGGTGCCGGTGTCCGAATTTCAACTTGTGACGGAGACTATCAAGCGCTTTCGCATGGGCTATGTGGCGCAGTTCGGCGCGCCCCAACGTGACGACGCGCTCTATGAAGCCGTGAGCGAAGGCCGCAAGCATCCCGGCATGGAACACTGGCTGCCATTGTTCGCCGAGAAGATGGACACGCTGTTCGATTATCTCGGAGCCGCGCCCATCGTGATGGAGCCGCAGGGCGAAGACGCCGCGCGCGAGCGCTTCAAGCAGATCAACGATTATTACGAGGCGCGGCGCGATGCGGTGAACACACCGGGTGGTGGTGCTGTTTACAATCCGCTGCCGCCGGATCGTTTGTATCTGTCTGAGGCTGATTGGACGCGCGAACTCGATCAGGCCTCGCTGGCGCGGCTGACGCCATTCGATCAGCCTGCCGACGACAAGAGCATCCTCGACATCGGTCTGCGGCAGGGGCGCGATTTCGCGCCGGAACGCACGGATGCGAAGATCAATGTCTTCGAGCGCGTCGTCGCACACATCGGTGACCTTCAAAGCGCGCGGAAGAAAGTCGTCGTCGCGTTGTGGAGTGAAGGGTCACGCGACCGTATGTCCTCGATGTTGAAGGACCACAAGCTGCTCAACATCACGAGCATCAATGCGTGGCGCACCGTGCAGCCGACCCCGCGCAATGAGACGATGTTGGCGGTTTTGGGCATCGAGTCCGGTTTCGAATCTGAGACTGTCGCTCTCATCACCGAGCAGGACATTTTGGGCGACCGTCTGGTGCGCCCGCGCAAACCCAGCCGCAAGCTGGATAACTTCATCTCCGAAGTCACGTCACTCGCGACAGGCGACATCGTTGTCCATGTCGAACACGGCATCGGACGCTTCGTGGGGTTGCAGACGTTACAGGTCGGCGGCGCGCCGCATGACTGTCTCGAACTGCATTACGCCAACGAGACCAAACTGTTTCTCCCGGTCGAGAATATCGAATTGCTGTCGCGCTTCGGCTCAGACCAGGCCAATGTCGAACTCGACAGGCTTGGCGGCAGCGGCTGGCAGGCGCGCAAGGCGAAACTCAAGAACCGCATTCGCGAGATCGCCGGTGAACTCATCAAGATTGCTGCCGAGCGGCATATTCACACTGCGCCGAAGTTCCCGCTGCACCAAGGCACCTACGACGAGTTCTGCGCGCGCTTTCCCTATGAGGAAACCGAGGACCAGTTGGGCGCGATCACTGCAACCCTGCACGATCTCGATGCCGGCAAGCCGATGGACCGGCTGATCTGCGGCGATGTCGGTTTCGGCAAGACCGAAGTCGCGTTGCGCGCCGCATTCGCCGTGGCGCTCGACGGCAAGCAGGTGGCGGTCGTGGTGCCGACCACATTGCTGGCGCGGCAGCATACGAAAACGTTCACCGAGCGCTTCAAGGGATTCCCGGTCAATGTCGCGCAGGCGTCGCGACTGGTCGCCACCAAGGAGTTGAACCAGACCAAGAAGAACATCGCGGACGGCAGCGTCGATATTGTGGTGGGCACCCACGCGCTACTCGGCAAGAGCATCCAGTTCAAAGACCTCGGTCTATTGATCGTCGATGAGGAGCAGCATTTTGGCGTCACGCATAAAGAGCGGCTGAAACAGCTTCGCGCCAAAGTCCATGTGCTGACGCTGTCGGCCACGCCGATTCCGCGCACGCTTCAATTGGCACTGACCGGCGTGCGCGAACTCTCGATCATCGCATCGCCGCCGGTCGATCGGCTGGCGGTGCGGACATTCGTGGCGCCGTTCGATCAATTGATGATCCGCGAAGCATTGCTGCGCGAAAGATATAGAGGAGGGCAGGCGTTTTATGTCTGTCCGCGCATCGAATATCTGGCAGAGGCCAAGGATTTTCTCGACAAGCATGTGCCGGAGATGAAAGTTGCGGTCGCGCATGGCCAGATGCCGCCAACCGTGATCGAAGACATCATGTCGGCGTTCTATGACGGCAAGTACGATATTCTGCTGTCGACCACGATCATCGAGTCGGGGCTCGATATTCCAAACGCCAACACGCTGATCGTGCATCGTGCCGATATGTTCGGGCTTGCGCAGTTGTATCAGTTGCGCGGACGCGTGGGGCGCTCCAAGTTGCGCGCCTATGCGCTGTTCACGTTACCGGCGCAGCAGAAGATCACCGCGCAGGCCGAACGCCGTTTGAAGGTGCTGCAGTCGCTGGAAAATCTCGGCGCGGGATTTCAGCTTGCCTCGCACGATCTCGACATTCGCGGCGCGGGCAATCTGCTCGGCGAGGAACAATCCGGCCACATCAAGGAAGTCGGCTTCGAGCTTTATCAATCCATGCTGGAGGAGGCGATCCTCTCGCTCAAGGCTGGCATCTCCGAGCCGGTTGCGGATCGCTGGTCGCCGCAAATCACATTGGGCATGCCGACGCTCATTCCGGAAGATTTTGTCGCAGACTTGTCGATCAGGTTGTCTCTCTATCGCCGCCTCGCGGATCTGGACAGCGACGACGACATCGCGAATTTCGGCGCGGAGCTGCGCGATCGTTTCGGGCCGTTGCCGGACGAAGTGAAATACCTGTTTCAAATTGCTGCGATCAAATCTTATTGCCGTAGAGCCAATATCGAAAAGCTCGACGCCGGACCGAAGGGCGCCGTCATCACCTTCCGCGACAATAAATTCGCACATCCTGATCGGCTGATGTTCTTCATCAACCGTCATGGCAAAGCAGCGAAAGTGCGTCCCGACATGAAGGTGGTGTTCTTTCAGGAGTGGAACACTCCGGAGGAGCGCGTTGAGGGCGCGACCTCGATCCTGCGCGATCTGGCTGAACTGGCCGAAGGCCGCAAGGCAGCGTAAAAGGGCGGCGTAAAAATACGGCCGCAAGTTTTGACACTTGCGGCCGCGAACAACTCAATCGAAGACTTTGCGATTACTTTGGATATTTGAACTCAGGAGCGGCCTTGAGCTGATCCTTAGTCGTATTCATCTTCGCGTTCCAGGTGTCCTTGTCCTTGTTGTAGCTGACGCGGACGGACGACGGCGACACCGCGACATAATGTTCGCCGACGCCGAGGAACCCGCCGACCGACAGGATCATGGCTTGCAGCTGTTCGCCCTTGCCGATGGCCAGATCGGTGATTTCGCCGACCTTCTCGTCCTTCTGGTTATAGACGTTCAGGCCCTTCAGCTTGGAACTGAACATCTCGTCCTTGGAGACGCTCGAGAACTTCGCTTCGGCAGGCGCGCTGCCGGTTGTCGATTGCGCGAGAGCCGGAGTTGCAAGCAGCGCAAGCGATGCGCCAATAATTGCTATCTTGTTCATGTGAAACCTCCATGTTGCATGAAGGCTGTTGAATGCGAGGCTGTGTCGATTGTTCCGCGCAATCGGGAACTCTGTCCGAATTTTTAGGACGCGGCGCGTTGCGCTTCGTCATGCAACCGCGACAGCATCGAGGTCGCTGAATCGTTGGGCAGCAATGTCGCAAGCGCGACCTGCGGTTCCAAACGCTGTTCGGTGTTGGAACTCATCATGGTGTGCTTCAAAACGCTACTGAACCTGCGCGACACCATGTGAGCATTACGCAGTCCTGTTTCCGCATACACGATCAGAATGCCGCCATTGTCATCCAGCGTCGCGAAATCCATCCGCCGCATCAGGCGGCCGATGATACGTGCGGCATCGAGTTGCGTGCGCTCCGATGTCTGATCGAAGGAAATGCGCGCGACCGATAGCCCCGCGCCGCGCGCAAGATTTTCAGTCACGGCGGCATTCAGATCGCGATTGAAGGCATCGCGCGTGAGCAAGCCGGTTCGCGGATCGAGCAGACCACCGGCATCGATCGATTTCAATGCGCGTTGAATGCGGGCTTCAAAGGCATGCTGGCGGATCAGCGGGACCGCGAAGGCGGCAAGCGCCGTCGCGTCGCCCGAACTGATTTCAAGATTCGGCAGATCGTAAGTGTTGGTGAGGCCGCAGGCAGCGGCCAGCAGAACAGGAAGATTGCGGAATCTCGCATCTTCCGAGAGCACTGTGAGAAACGCGTCGATCACGCGGGCGGAGAATCCTTCGCCGATCACCACGCCGTCGAGATCGCGGGCATTGAGATGTTTGGCCGCCGCTTCGATGCTCAATGCGCCGACGATACCCATCTGCTGGCCGAGCGCCACCGACAAGGATGGGAAGCTACCGCCGCGCCCGATCAGCAACACGGTCGCGTCCTGCAGCGGATCGCCTGGCGGTATGCGCGGGGCTGAAGGATTTGCGAGACGGCGGAGCAAGGTCGCGTGCCCGGTTCGCACCCGAAGTGATGCCTTCAGACGCGCGATCAAATGCTTTGCATCGGCGCCGGATTGCGCGAAGGGAAGGGCATTGTCCGGAAGCGATGCCGTCGGATCGAGAACGATCAGCGGCGTATAGGGCGTGACGGCCTTGAGTTGCCGCGCGAGTTTCTCAAGACCAACTTCATTCGCCGCAATATCTCCGGCCAGAACGGCGGCGGGCTGCAATCGCGCAATCGCCTCGGCAGCGTCGGCCCACTCGGACTCGACCAGCGGAAATATCTTCATGTCCGCGATCGCATCGGCGAAAGGTGAGCTTGCCCCGTTCGAGACGATCAGGATCGGACCTTGCTGAGACATCTTCACGCCAATTCAATTCGCTACGGCTGAGTTGCCGCGAGCGGAACCCTAGACGCTGGCTGTTAATGACCGGTCAATAATACCGGCGGAAATGATGCCTCTGGATATAGCGGCCGCCGCCTCAGGCCGGTTCGGCGCGGCTACGAAAGGCTTCCACCATCAGCGGGTTAAGGCCGAGTTCGCCGAGTGCTTCGCGCACGCGGCCCATATCCTGAGCGCGCCCCGCCAGCCGGTGTCCGTTGATCTGGTCCGGAAGCGCCGTCAGCATGGCGTCCGATCCGAGACGCTTGGACCACTCTTCCAGATCCTTCGACAGGAAGCGGTAGCCGCCGATCGAGAAAATGCCGCCGGGTGGAGAGGTGATCTCGATGACGTTCGTGTTGCGATTCACCCGCGCGCTGTAACCGCTATCAACCTGTTGCTGGGTCTCGCTCAGTGACACGCCCGATTGACCTGTGCGTTGATAGGATGAGATAGGAACCATCACGCCGCGCAGCGCCAGCGTGCCTTTCGGTGTCAGCGCGAGTTCGCCGACCGCACGCGAATTTGCAACCGCTCGCGGCGCGCATTGAATGCCCGAATTGATCGGCGCAGGTGAGCCGTCGCTCAACCGTTGCGCCGCGACCAGACCGATTTCACCGAACAGCAGGACATCGGTGAGACTGACCTTGGTGTCTTTCCATTGTTCGCTCGACGACACGCGCTCCGGCGTTCGCCACAGACCGATGACGTGGCTGAGGCCCGATCGGCCCGACAGCGCTTGTGCCTCGGCAAGCCGCAGCGCGAGCGGTGCGGGTGTCACCAGAACATCGTGATGCGGAGTTGCAATCTGTTGTTCGAGAACCTGCAGGTCGCCGGGATGATGAAGCGCGAGCGAGCGGCCCGACAGCAGCCACGTCACGATCGCGGACGCGAATGTTCCGAACGATGCCGGCATGACGGTCGACAGGATATTCGCCTCGGATGGCATGCCGCTCTCAAGCATGACCGCAAGACCGCCTGCGATCAGCTGGATATGATTGCGCGGAACGGCGCACAGACCATCGGCGGTGATGTCGAAGGTGACGATGGCGGGCTGTCGCGGGTCGAGCTTGGGCGGGGGATCGAATTCCGCGCGGCTATGCGCGGCAATATCCAGTTGCGTCATTCCATCCGGCAGATGGTTGCCGAATCCGAACACATGGCGGATCGAAAATATCTCGGCGGCGGCATTCATCGCAAGGTCGCCGTGATCGACGAGTTCGATGCGGCCGAGACTAATGAGCGCGCGCGCGCCAATGCGCGTCAGCGCAGCCGCGAGTTCGGATTGCCGCCAGAGCTGCGGCAACAGCGCGACCGTCATTCCGGCGCGGATGGCTGCAAGCAGCGCAATGGGAAATTCCACGATGTTTGGGAGTTGAATTGCGACGATTGAGCCCGGCGGCAATCCCGCATCGACCAATTGCTTGGCGATGCCGGAGATGGCGCGGTCGGCTTCTGCATAAGTCAGCCGCGCCGGCTTCTGCGCGCTGACGCGTTGCTTGTTCGGCGGATCGACAAGCGCGACGGCGTCCGGCCTGCGCACGGCTGCGCGCCGAAACAGATCGTCAAGCGTCGGCGACGCTGTGGGTGCGGTCGTGGTGCTGGATACGCTTTGCGCCGGATCGCTCAAATGGTCGCTCAACTGTCACTCAAACTATTGCGGAGTCCTCGATGGCCGTTGCCACCACGTTTCGGGCAGATACCCGCTCAACGCCGTTGTCGCAGGTCGTTCTATCCGATTCCAGCGCGCGACCCATTGTTGCTGGGCGCTATACACCGGAATTGCGTAGAAACCGGAGATCAGCGAACGGTCCAGCGCGCGTACCGCCGGCACGAAGTCCGTGTGCGCCCGTGCTTCCAGCATGGCGGCGATCATGGCGTCGATGGCCGGGTTCTTCGCGCCCATATAATTGCGCGTGCCTTGATTGTCGGCAGCCTGGCTTCCCCAATAGAACGCCTGTTCGTTGCCGGGCGACAGGGACTGATCCCAGCGGTTCTGGATCATGTCGAAATCGAAACTGAGCCGACGCTGATCGAATTGCACGGCATCGACTGCGCGAACCGTGATGGTGATGCCCGCGCGCGCAAGATCGCGCAGATAAGCGAGGGCAATGCGTTCCTGATCGCGCGTCGTCACCAGAATTTCAAAAACAAGCGGCTGCCTCGTCGCACGATTGCGCATTACCGTTCCATCCAGCGCGTAGCCGGCCTGCGACAGCAATGCCAATGCGGCGCGCAATGTGGTGCGGTCGCGTCCGGAACCATCTGTAACCGGCAGGCGAAACGTGCCGTCGAGAATATCGGCGCGAACGTTCGCTGCAAAAGGCGCGAGGAGTTTACGCTCGTGCGCGTCGGCAGGGCGCATATAGGCCGACAGGTCTGAACCTGCGAAGAAACCCGCAGAGCGTCCGTAAAGGCCGAAGAAGTAATTGCGATTGATCCACTCGAAATCGAACAGCAGCGTCAGCGCTTCGCGCACGCGCACATCGGCAAAGACCGGACGCCGCGTATTGAATACCAGATATTCGGCTGGCTGCGGGGTGCCGGGCTTGAATTCGTCGCGTACCACATTGCCGTTGCGGACAGCGGGGAAGTCATAGCCTTGCGCCCAGCGCAGCGGCTCATTCTCGACGCGAAAATCATAGAGCCCGCGCTTGAACGCCTCGAATGCACCGTTGGCCTCGCGGTAATAATCGAGCCGCATCTCGTCGAAATTCCATAACCCGCGATTGGGCGGCAGATCGCGACCCCAATAATCGGGATTGCGCGTCATCGTCATGGCGGCACCGGCACGGACATTGGTGACACGATAGGGGCCTGAGCCCAACGGCGCGCTCAATGATGTTTCTTCAAAGTGTTCGGGATCGACGGCGTGCTTTGCAAAGATCGGCATCAGTCCGAGAATCAGCGGCAGTTCGCGGTCGTTGGCAATTGCGAAATCGAATTTGATTGTCCGCTCGTCGAGCGCTTCGGCTTTTGCAACCTTAGCGTAATAGAGCCGGTGATTGGGCCGCCCCTTGTCGCGCATCAGCGTCCATGAAAACAGCACGTCGTCCGCCAGCACCGGCTTGCCATCGGAAAATTTCGCCAGCGGATTGATGCGGAAGGTCACATAGCTGCGCGTCTCATCGGTCTCGATACTCTTTGCCAGCAGTCCATAGAGCGTGAACGGCTCGTCATTGCCGCGCGTCATCAGGCTTTCGACGACGTAACCGCGAATTTGCTGAACCGCGATGCCTTTGACGGTGAACGGGTTGAGACTGTCGAATGTTCCGGCGACGCCGAATACGATTCTGCCGCCTTTCGGCGCGTCGGGATTGGCGTAGGGCATGTGACTGTAATCGGCGGCGAGAGCCGGTTCGCCGTGCATGGCGATACCGTGCATGACGCCGGCCTGCTCGGCCTTCGCGGACGGCGTAGCTACGAGGGCCAACATGGCCAAGAGGCAGCCAAGGCGCGAAATGGTCAGGGGCGAGCGGTCGCAACGGCGCCGCCGGAGAGCTTTTGATTCGGGAGAATGCACGCCGGAATTTACCATGGCCGTACACTATCCGGCGGATTGCACCTGCCAAAGACGACTGTCGGCATTGATCTTTTCGCCCGCCGTTGTATTGAAGGCGACCAATTCAGGGTGGTTTGGGTATCTGTCACGTATCCGCCTTATTTGGCTCCGAGACAGCCGCCGACAGTCGATGCCGCGCCTAGAGGGTGATTGGCACCACGATCAGAAAGGGTTTTCTACAATGAATTTCCGTATCTTGGCCGCGCAGGCCTTGCCGCGCGGGCGAGTGGTCGCCGCGATAGCTGCAGGTGCCGTTTTGGCCGCCGCAGTCGTTTCCAGCTCGTTCGCACAGGCGCCCGCTCCGGCACCAGCCGCACCGAAAGCTCCCAAGGCACCGGCTGCTCCGAAGGCAGCTACGGCTCCGGCCGCCGCACAGGCACCTGCCGCTGGCGCTGCAGCAGCACCGGCCGCAGAGCAGCAGCAAGTTCAGCTGATCTATCAGCCCTGGGCCAAGTACTGCATGAAGGGTCAGGACGCCAACGCCAAGGAAGTCTGCTTCATCGGCAAGGACGGTCGCATTGAATCCGGCCAGACGGTTGTGGCAGCTGTCATCATCGAGCCCAAGGGCGAGCCGAAGAAGATCCTGCGCGTGACCTTGCCGCTCGGCATGGCGCTGGTGCAGGGCACCCGCATCGTCATCGACAGCAACGCGCCGGCGCAAAGCCCGTTCGTTGCCTGCTTCCAGAACGGCTGCATGTCGGATTACGACTTCACGCCGGAAATGGTTGCCAGCATGAAGAAGGGAACGAATCTCTTCGTGCAGGCGATTCAGGTCAGCGGCGCGCCGGTGACGCTGCCATTGCCACTCGCGGAATTCGCCAAGGCCTATGACGGTCCGCCGACGGACCCGAAAGTGTTCGAGGAAAATCAGAAGAAGCTTCAGGAAGAATTGCAGAAGCGCGCCGCTGAAGCGCGTGCGAAGCTTGAGGGCGCTGGCGGCGCTGCTCCGGCAAGTCCTGCAGCGAAGTAATCCTTTGCATCTGATCGCAACAAAAGGCGCGCAGCGATGCGCGCCTTTTTCTTTTTCATCAGTGAGGATTTAAGCCGGTCGAGATTTAGTTCAGCGACGGATTGCGCGGACGATAGCTGCCCGACTTGTCCTTCACGAAAATTTCGGCAACCTGCGAATGGCGAATCGGTTC
>JAYVYQ010000260.1:0-3299 GCA_043784125.1 Afipia sp. | reverse complement strand
CCACAGCCACACTTCGAAGCCTGCACGGATCTCAAATCGGCGTTAATCGCGATCCGATCTGGGCGATTTCGAAATCCCGTGATCAAGGCCGACGGTCTCGCGGCGGGCAAGGGCGTCGCGCTGCCCGAATCGCTCGACGCAGCCGAAGCTGCAATTTCGGGCATGATGGCGGAGTTCGTCTTCGGCGCGGCGGGGCGCGAGATCGTAATCCAGGAACGGGTCGACGGCGTCGAGTTCTCGTTAATGGCGCTGGTCGATGGGCGCGACGTGCAATTCTTCCCGCCGATCCAGGATCACAAGCGGATCGGCGAGGGGGATGTTGGCGACAACACCGGTGGCATGGGCGCCTACGGGCCCGTGCCAGAGTCGCTGCTGCCAGCCAGGGTCTTGCGCGAAGCTCACCGAGCGATCGTTCTGCCCCTGGTGGCGGGGATGGCGAAGCGTGGCACGCCGTTTCAGGGCATTCTCTTCGTCGGGGTGATCGCGAATGCCGGCGGTCCCCAGGTGATCGAATACAACGTACGCGGTGGCGATCCGGAGATTCCGACGATCTTGCCGCTGCTCGAAAGCGATCTCTTCGAACATCTTACCGCCGTCGTCGCAGGCCGGCTCGCCTCCTCGCCGATGCGATTCAAGGACGCCTACGCGCTCAACATCGTGCTGGTGTCCGGCGGCTATCCCGGCGGCTATCGAACCGGGCTCAAAATTGTTCAGCCGGTCCGGCCCACTGACATTGACATTTTTCACGCCGGGACGACGCGCGGCACTGACCGAGTTTTGAAAACCGCGGGTGGGCGTGTTCTCAACGTGGTGGCGACCGCCAACAATCTCGAGGCTGCGCACGCCGGGGCGCTGGCCGCCGCTGATTCGATATCATTCGAAGGAAAATATTTTCGGCGCGATATCGGCGCGAAGGCAATGGTTCAGGCATGAGCAACGCCCATCGCATCGAAGTCGCGATGACCGTGGATGACACGCGCACGGCCGTGTTGCGAGCCAGGCTCAATCACATCGGCCTGGCCGGGTCGGTTCTCGCCGTTTCGATCGTCGACGCCTATGTCATCGACAAGAACCTGACGCGCGATCAACTCGATCAGGTCGGGGCAATGCTCTGCAATCCGGTCAGTCATCGCTTTTCGGTCGATTCGCCCGCCATTTCAGATGGCTTCGACATTGCGATCGAGATTGGGTTCCTTCCGGGGGTCACCGATAACATCGCGACGACGACGCAGGAAGCGATTGAAGACCTGATCGGCGTGAGATTTGGCGGCTCTGAAGGCGTCTTTTCGTCGCGGTTGATGCTGATTGAAGGTGTTGAGAGCGATGCGGACGCGGACGCGATCGTCGAGAGCGTCAGCAACCGGTTGATCCAGCGGGCGGAAGTCAAAGGATTCGAACAATTCGCCGCGGAAAACGGAATGGACGCGGTTGTCCCAAGCGTCATCGCCGGCGCCAGCGCGGGCGTTTCGACCGTCGATCTCGACGTGTCCGATGACGAATTGATCCGCATCGGTCGAGAAGGCATTGCGAACGCGGACGGAACCCGACGGGGACCGCTCTCGCTCGATCTTCTCTCTATGAAGGCGATTCAGAGACACTTTCGCGAACTTGGTCGCCGACCGACCGATGTTGAACTCGAATCGATCGCGCAGACCTGGTCGGAGCATTGCAAACACACCATCTTCGCGGACCCGATCGACGAGATCGAAGCCGGTCTCTATCGAACCTACATTAAGCAGGCGACGCGAGACATCCGCGCCGCGAAGGGCGATCGTGACTTTTGCGTCTCTGTTTTCACGGATAACGCCGGTGGCGTCGTGTTCGATGACGACTATCTGATCACGCACAAGGTTGAAACTCACAACAGCCCTTCCGCGCTCGATCCGTTTGGCGGTGCGATCACTGGCATCGTCGGGGTGAATCGCGACGCGATCGGGTTCGGTCTCGGCGCCAAACCAGTCGCGAATGTTTACGGCTTTTGCTTCGGCGATCCCGACGACTCCGCCAGGCTCTTTCGCGACCAAGAGCTGACTCGGCCAATGCTCTCGCCCAGGAGAATCCTGGAGGGTGTGGTCCAGGGCGTCAATCACGGCGGCAACACCAGCGGGATCCCAACGCCGCAAGGATTTGTCTATTTCGACGATTGCTTTCGCGGAAAACCACTGGTCTTCGTGGGCACGGTCGGTTTCCTGCCGCGGAGCCTGAACGGCGTCGATTCGACCGAAAAGGCAGCCCAACCAGGCGACTACATCGTGATGGCGGGCGGGCGCGTCGGCAAAGATGGCATTCACGGCGCGACGTTCTCGTCCGAAGCGATCACCAGCGGCAGCCCGGTCACGGCGGTCCAGATCGGCGATCCCATCACCCAGAAGAAGCTGAGCGATGCGATCGTGAAGGAAGCGCGCCAGCTCGGACTCTATTCGAGCATCACCGACAACGGCGCCGGCGGTCTCTCCTGTTCGGTGGCTGAGATGGCGCGCGAGTGCGGCGGCTGCCGGGTCGAGCTCGAGAAAATCCCGCTCAAATACCCGGGCCTGGCGCCCTGGGAAATCTGGATCTCCGAGTCTCAGGAGCGGATGACCCTGGCCATTCCGCCCGCAAAGTGGGAGGCGTTCGCCGATCTCATGCGGCGGCGGGGCGTCGAAGCGACTCGCATCGGGGTCTTCACCGCGGAGCCTGAATGCGTCGTCACGTTCAATTGCGAACCGATTCAACAGCTCGACATGGCGTTTCTCCACAACGGCCTGCCTCAGAAGCGCATGGAGACGCACCAGCCGATTCGTCGAAGCGCGGATGCGAACCGCCCATCTCACGATGACCTTTCCGCGAGTCTGCTCAGGATGGTCGGCCGGAAGAACTTGGCCAGTTTCGAGTTCATCTCATCCCAGTTCGATCACGAAGTGCAGGGCGGCTCGGCGCTGAAACCCCTGCAAGGACGCGGACGGGTCAACGGGCTCGCGAGCGCGATCCGACCGCGGTTGGATTCCCACGCGGGCGCAGTGCTTTCTCAGGCGCTCTTCCCCCGCTACACTGAAATCGATCCCTACCAGATGGCCGCGGTCAGCATCGACGCCGCCGTTCGCAACGTGGTCATGCCGACTCCGGTGACTTCGACGCGGAATTGGGAGAAGACGGGCGACGTACCGGCAGCAAAGAAAGCCAACCAAGCACGCCGATTCAAACAAGAAAAAAAACTCAGCGGGGAACAGTTTATCCATGAAGTTGTGGTTATTTTCACCGATTGCCGGTAGGCGAGTCGTAGCGGCCTGCGGTTCGAGTTTTAGTGCCGAATAAAAGTC
>JAYVYQ010000259.1:0-2792 GCA_043784125.1 Afipia sp. | reverse complement strand
TTCACGGTTTTGCCGGGCGAAATCCACGCGCTGCTCGGCGAGAATGGCGCGGGCAAATCGACGCTGACCAAAATGATCGCCGGTGTCACGACGCCGACGCATGGCACGATGCTGGTGGCGCGCGCAGAAAAAATATTCCGGTCGCCGTCCGAGGCGCTGGCCAGCGGAATCGTCATGGTGTTCCAGGAGACCAGCCTGGTGCCGTCGATGACGGTGGCCCAAAACCTCTACCTCGGCAACGAGAAGTTCTTCAACCGCCTGCGCGGCATCACCATTGCCGCCCAGCAATTCCTGCAATCGCTGAATTTCAATGTCGATCCGATGGCCGTGGTCGCCAATCTCGGCGCGGCGCAAAAGCAGATGGTGGATGTCAGGAACGCATGTTTGGCGCCGGTGTAGGCGCTTAACTCCTGCCGGAACGCGTCGACATGTTTGCCCCGCGTAAACATCCCGCTTTCGAAGATGTCGCGGAAGTCTGCCTCGATCTCGTCAAACGACAGGTAAGGTTTGATCAAACGAATGGCACTCATGTCCGCACCTTTATGTTGGCCTTGTACCAGGCGAGCGTATCGCGCAGACCCTGTTCAAACGGCGTCAGTTCATAGTCAATCATGGCCCGGATCTTCACATTGCTGGCAACATGACACTGCACATCGGACTTGCGGCCTGGTTTGTTGACGATCTCGCCGACATAACCCATGTCCTTGCAAATGCGCGTCAGCAATTCGGCCACCGTGACCTGGTTGTCGGTCGAAATATTGACGGCATCACCGGCCTCGATCTGGTCGTAGAGCTTGACGACGGCATCAACCGTGTCATGGACGTAGATGAAATCACGACTCTGCAATCCGTCGCCGTGCAATTCAGGCGGGATGTTGTTGAGAATGCGCCACGCCGTGATCGGAATGATCCCTGCGAGCATGCCCTTGTAATTTTGTCTTGGGCCATAGTTGTTGAATGGCCGGACAATGAAGGCATCGAGATCAAACATCTTGACGTAGCTCTCCACGGCGTGGTCAGCAGCGGCCTTGCCGGCAGCGTAGGTCGTTGTTGGGTTCTTGGGATGGGCTTCATCCATGGGCTCATAGACAGCGCTGCCGTAAACCTCGGACGTTGAAAAGTGGCACAGGGTCTTGAAGCCTCTGCGTCGCTGTATTTCGAGCAGATTCAGCACCACTGTCACGTTGGTCGAAAATGCGTTGGCCGGATTCAAGAACGAATAGTTGAGGGCCTTGGTGGCGCAATTGAACACCACATCAATAACGTGCCGCTCGAAAATGTAGTCAAGACTGGGCGAAAACTCGGCATCATCTCGATAGAACACTGCTTGGCCAGTCGCCAATGCGCTGGTCAGATTGTCTTCGGATCCTATGAACAGGTTGTCGATGATGACCACTTCACGGGCACCTTCCCTCAACAGGCGATCGACCAGATGGCTGCCGACAAAGCCGGCGCCACCGGTGACAAGAACGCCTTGGCCTGCACCAGGAAGACGCTTGCTCATTGTCGAACCGCCTTCTGGATCTGGTCGCAGATGTCGGCGGCATGCAGACCATCGGCTGCCGTCGGCACGTCTACATCCTGTGCATGGCAAAAGGCGACGAAGGCTTGCAACTCGGTCAGCAGCGCTTCCTGCTGCCGCACCTCGATGGTTTGCTCAATCGCACTGATGGTGTAGGGGCCACCATCCTGCTGCTGGATTTCCGATTGCCGGTTGATCAGCAGTTCCTTGCGAACCAGTTCGCAGTCGACATACATGTCGATGCATGTCGCCTGTATCGTGCGGATTTTCTTCTCGGTAATACGGCTGGCCTGAATACGCGAGAACCTTCCGTTCTGATGCGTGAGCAAGGCTGAAGCAAAATCGATCATTTGACCTTGCGCGACACCGTGCGCGGACACCGAACTGACCGGCCCATTGAGATAGAGCGCAAGGTCAATATCGTGGATCATCAGATCGGTGACAACGTCGACGTCGGTGATGCGCGCGCTGAGTTTGTTGGTCCGCGTGAAATCGATGCTGATCACCTGCGCCGATTTGTCGAGAACACTCTTGAGCTGCTGCACGGCCGGGTTGAAGCGCTCGATGAAGCCGACCTGGATCCCGAGGCCATGCGTGGCGGCAAACGCGGACAATGCCTGTGCCTCTTCCAAGCTGTCGGCCATCGGCTTTTCGACAAAAATCTTCTTGACGTGCCTGGCCGCTCTGCGGATGTAATCGCCGTGGGTAACGGTTGGGGTGCAGATGACCGCCGCATCAACCTGGAGCAACAACTTCTCCACGTCGGCATCGGTGTGGACGCCATGGGCGTCAGCCAGACGAGCTGCAACCCTTGGATCGAGGTCATAAACAAAAACCAGTTCCACACTTTTGAGCATGGACAGCACACGCAGGTGGTTCTGTCCCATCTTTCCAAGACCAAGCAGGCCCACTCGCACGGGGTTGGGGTGCACCATCAGCATTCTCCATTGACCTTGTTGCCAGCCTTGTCGATCCGCGCAACTGGACGGGCTGGGTTCCCCATGACGAGGGTGAAGGGGGCGACGTTCCTGGTCACCACACTGCCGGCGGCAATCATGGCGTATTCGCCGATTGTGATGCCACACACCAGGGTGCTGTTGGCGCCAATGCTGACACCGTTCATCACCACAGTTGGCGTAATTTTCCAATCGGTGTTGAAGGCGCGTGGCACCTTGTCGTTCGTAAAAGACACATTCGGTCCAACAAAGACGTCATCGCCAATGTTGACACCGTTGTAAACCGACACACTGTTTTGAATCTTGCAACGGTT
>JAYVYQ010000258.1:0-2005 GCA_043784125.1 Afipia sp. | reverse complement strand
GAAGCCGAGCGGACGCACCACCGGCTGCAGCCTCGTTTCGATGAAGCGGCGCATGCCGGCATCGGCGCTGACCCGGGTCAGGATGATGAGTTCGCCGCCGGGCCGCAGCACGCGGACGAATTCGTCGAGCGCCTTTTCCGGATTGGGCACGGCGGTGACGACATACTGCGCCATCACGGCATCGAAAGAGTTGTCGGGAAATTCAAGTTTCTCGGCGTCCATTACTGCGAGGCCCTCGACATTCTTCAGGCCGAGTTCGCTGACGCGCTTCTTCGCCTTCTCCAGCATCGCTTCGGAAATGTCGGTGCCGAAGATGCGTAAGTGCGGCGCATATTGCGGCAGGGATATGCCGGTGCCGATACCGACCTCGAGCACGCGGCCGCCGATCTTGTTGGTGGCCTGGATCGCGGCCTTGCGGCCCTTGCTGAACACGCCGCCGAACACGAGGTCGTATACCGGCGCCCAGCGGTCGTAGGCCTGCTCGACCGTCTCGCGGTCGAAGTCCAGCGGCCTTGTGCCGTCGAGCTTGATGATCTCTGCCATGGTCCGTCTGCCTTCTCGTCTGTCTCGTTGGACTAATTAATAGGTGCTCAACCTTGCACGGCGCTTCGTGCCGGCGCGCGCAGCGCCGGACGCAGCGCACGGTTCGGCTGCAGCGCCGTCAGATTGCCGATGAACTGCCGCGCGCTGTTTTCCCAGGAACGCTCCAGCGCGAACTGACGGCAGGTCTCGCGCGACATCGTCAGCGCGCGCAAGGACGCGCTGCGCAGATCCTCATCCAGTGCGCCGATCGGATGATCGGCAATGACGTCCTTGGGCCCGGTGACCGGAAATGCCGCGACCGGCGTGCCGCAGGCCAGCGCCTCCAGCTGCACCACGCCGAAGCTGTCGGTGAGGCTCGGAAACACGAAGACGTCGGCGGCGGCGAGATGCGACGTCAGGTCTGCGCCTTTTTTCTCGCCGAGGAAAACCGTATCGGGATATTTTTGCGCGAGCTGCGCCCGCTGCGGCCCGTCGCCGACGACAACCTTGGTGCCGGGCAGATCGAGCGAGAGAAACGCTTCGAGATTCTTTTCGACCGCGACGCGGCCCATGGTCATGAAGATCGGCCGCGGCAGGTCGAGTTTCACTGGTTGATCCGGGTTGAACAGCTCGGTGTCGACGCCGCGGGTCCAGGAGCCGAGCTTGCGGAAGCCGCGCCCGGCCAGTTCCTGCCGCAACGAAGCGGTCGCGATCATCGTCATCGACGCGGCTGCGTGAAAGTGCCGCAGCACCGCATAGCCGACACTTGCCGGAATCCCGGTCCGGACTTCGACATATTCCGGAAAGCGCGTGGTGTAGGACGTGGTAAACGCCAGCTTTTTGCGGCGGCAATAGCCGCGCACCGCCCAGCCGATCGGGCCTTCGGTCGCAATATGAATGGCTTCCGGCGCCGCCTGCTCGATCCGCCGCGCGATCTCGCCGCGGTTCGGCAGCGCGATGCGCAAGCCGGGATAAGTCGGCAGCGGCAGCGACGGAAATCCTTCCGGGGTCAGAAAGCTGATGTCGCCGTCGAGCGCTGCAGCGCTGCGCGCCAGCGACGTCAGCGTTCGGACCACGCCGTTAACCTGCGGATGCCAAGCGTCAGTCGCAACCAGTATCTTCATATCCGGGACCCGAGATTCGTTAATGATTCTCAAATCCGACGTTGGGACATGGATATTTCAGGCGTATGACGTCATCGTTCTGTAAGGTTGTTTTTTAAGGCCATCTCCACGCCTTTTCGTGTATCGTGACAGCATCATGTCAGACCTGAACGACAATCCTGCGCCGCCCCGTCCGCGAAAGAAGCGGAAGAGCTATGCGCTCTTGATCCTCTCTGTGGGGCTGCTGGCGTTCGGTGTCGCCGCCGGCACGATGTATTACGTGCTGCGTCCGGTCACGCTGCGGATCGCGGTCGGTCCATCAGGCAGCGAGGATCAAAAACTGATCCAGTTGCTGGCGCAGACTTTTGCGCGCGACGGCA
>JAYVYQ010000257.1:0-9215 GCA_043784125.1 Afipia sp. | reverse complement strand
CGAATATCGGCGGGCTCGAATTCTATTTCGGAATTCCCGGCACCATCGGCGGCGCGCTGCGGATGAATGCCGGTGCGAATGGCGGCGAGACCAAGGATGTGCTGGCTGAGGCGACCGGAATTTCCCGCGACGGCAAGATACACACGTTCGGCAATGCCGACATGAAATTCGTCTACCGCAATTCGGGCGTCGATCCGTCGATCATTTTCACCGCCGCGCTGTTTCGCGGAAAGGTCGCCGATGCTGAAACCATTCGCGCGCGCATGAATGAGGTGCAGACCCATCGCGAAACCGCGCAGCCGATCCGCGAAAAAACCAGTGGCTCGACCTTTAAGAATCCACCCGGCCATAGCGCGTGGAAGTTGATCGACGCAGCAGGCTGTCGCGGCCTCAAGATCGGCGGCGCGCAGGTCTCCGAGATGCACTGCAATTTTCTGATTAATACCGGCGACGCGACCGGGCATGATATTGAAACATTGGGTGAAACGGTTCGGACGCGGGTTAAGGACCACTCGGGCATCGAGCTGCATTGGGAAATCAAACGGATTGGGAGAGAGCGAACGTGACGCGCATCGCCATTCTCTTCGGCGGCCTGAACAAGGAGCGCCTTGTCTCGGTCGCGACCGCGCAGGCGTTGAACGCAGCGTTGCCGTCCGCCGATCTCTGGTTCTGGAATGTCGGCGACACCGTGCATCCAACAAAGCCGGAAACGCTCCAGAGTCATTCGCGGCCCTTCGAGGAGCCGTTCAAATCCGATGGCCGCGCTCTCGGCAACATCGAGACCGCGCTCGACAAGGCAAACGCCGACGATTGTCTGCTGGTGCTGGGCCTGCACGGAGGCGCCGCCGAAAATGGCGAACTGCAAGCGATGTGCGAAGCGCGCGGCGTCGCGTTCACCGGCTCCGGTTCGGCATCGTCGCATCTTGCGTTCGACAAGATCGCCGCCAAACAATTCGCAGCCCTTGCGGGCGTGAAAATTACGCCGAACGTTGCGCTGGGTGACATGGAAGGCGCATTGGCGAAGTTCGGCAAACTCATCGCCAAGCCATCGCGAGACGGCTCCAGCTACGGGTTGATCTTCGTCAACGCCCAGCAGGACATCGTCGCGGTGCGCAACGCCGCAAAGACGGAAGACTATCTGGTCGAGCCCTTTGTCGAGGGCGTGGAAGCGACGTGTGGCGTGCTTGAACAGGCCGACGGTTCGCTGATCGCGCTGCCGCCGGTCGAGATCATTCCTGCCGAAGGCGGCTTCGACTACACGGCAAAGTATCTCGCCAAATCGACTCAGGAGATTTGCCCGGGGCGATTTACGCCGGAGATCACCGCCGACCTCATGGATCAGTCCATCAAGGCCCATTCGGCCCTGTCATGCGGCGGATATTCGCGCTCGGACTTCATCGTCTCCGCAAAAGGCACGATCTTTCTGGAGACCAATACGCTGCCGGGCCTGACCAAGGCCTCGCTCTACCCGAAGGCGCTGAAGGCGCAGGGCATCGCATTCGAGGCTTTCCTGCGCGGCCAGATCGCCTTGGCGGAGAAACGGGCCTCGGGGCGCTTTCGCGCCTGAGAGGCCGCCCGGCTCGGGTAACGTCTTCTGAAAGCGACCGAAAACGGCCCCTGCCTACGCCTCTTTTACCCTTTGTTTACCAGGACGTCCCAAGGTTGAGGTTGGCGGCGCGCAGCGCCCGGTGCCGGCCCGAAAACCGTGCGCCTGGGTGCCGCCCGCTCCATAGCTTGCAGCGTTCGCGGGCGTAACCTGACGAGTTAGTGCAATGGATGGTGGCGGACGCCTCTCTCAGTCGGTCAGACAGGGGCATCAACCTAATCTGAGTCAAAAAGCCGTACGCAAGGCCTCGCGTTCCCGCGCCCGCGCTTCAGAGCCTGTCATTCGCTCCGCATCGCCTCCGATTTACGACGAGCAGGGCCGCAACGGCAAAATCGCCACGCTTGAGCGCTGGTTGCCGCGTGGCGTCGGCGTCGCGGCATTTTTTGCTTTCATGATCGGCGCTGGAACATTCGGCGTCATCAAGGGCGGGCAGGCGGATAATTTTCTGGCCGCATTGAGCGACACGCGCAACGCCGCAGCGAACGCCGTCGGCTTCAAGATCACCAATGTCGCCATCACCGGCCGCAAGCAGCTCACGCAGGATGAAGTTCTCGCGGTCGGCGGCGTCAATGGCCGCTCCTCGCTCCTGTTTCTGAATGCTGCCGAGGTCCGTGAGCGCTTGAAATCCGATCCGTGGATCGGCGATGCGACCGTGCAAAAACTTTATCCCGGCAAGCTGCAGATCGACATCACTGAGCGCGCGCCTTACGCGCTGTGGCAGCAGGAGGGCCGTGTGTCGGTGATCGCGGAAGACGGCACGGTGCTTGAGCCGTTCGTCGCCAGCCGCTTCGTCACGCTGCCGCTTGTGGTTGGCAAGGGTGCCGAGACCCGCGCAAAAGATTTTCTGGAGATGCTGGCGTATTACCCGCATGTCCGCGCGCAGGTCAAAGCCATCGTGTTCGTCGGCGAGCGCCGCTGGAATCTGCGGCTCAATAGTGGTCTCGACATTCGCCTGCCGGAAACCAATCTCAACGGCGCGCTGGACACCCTGACGAAACTCGACAAGCAGGACAATCTGTTCTCGCGCGACATCACCGCCATCGACATGCGGCTGCCGGATCGCCTTACGGTGCGGCTCTCGGAAGATGCCGCCAAAGCGCGCGAAGAATTGCTCAAGGCGAAGGCGCCCAAGAAGAAGGCTGGTGACGCATGACCAGCCTCGATGGCGTCCAGACACCGAAGACGCGCCAGATGCCGCCGAACAAGACGGCGCTTGTGGCAGCGCTCGACATCGGCACCAGCAAGATCGCCTGCCTGATCGCGCGGTTGAAACCATGCCCACCGAACGAGGCGTTGCGCGGCCGCAGCCATTCGGTCGAGATCATCGGCCTCAGTCACATTCAATCGCGCGGCGTAAAGGCCGGCGCGGTCGCCGATCTCAATGCCTGCGAGCAGGCCGTGCGCCATGCGGTGGCGCTGGCCGAGCGGATGGCAAAAGTTCGCGTCGAATCGGTTCTGTTGTCGGTCTCAGCGGGTCGCCTGCATGGGGAACTCGTCGAGGCATCGTCGGAAATTCGCGGCGGCGCGGTCACATCCGACGACATGGCCCGCGTCATCGGCACAGGGATGCGCCACGCCACGCCGCGTGGACGGACCGTGCTGCATACAATCCCGGTCGGCTATTCGCTCGACGGCGTCAAAGGCGTTCGTGACCCGCGTGGCATGGTCGCGCGTCAATTCGGAATCGACATGAATGTCGTGACCGCCGACGCGACCGCTGCAAAGAATCTGATGCTCGTGGTCGAGCGCTGTCATCTCAACGTCGAGGCGATGGCTGCGGCGCCTTACGCCGCCGGATTGTCTGTCTTGACCGGCGACGAAGCCGATCTTGGCGCTGCCGTCGTCGAGATGGGCGCGGGCACGACAACGATCGCCACCTATTCGGGCGGCCAGTTCGTCCATGCCGGCGGATTTGCGCTCGGCGGGCAACACATCACGATGGATCTTGCACGCGGGCTGGGTGCATGCATTGCGGATGCCGAGCGAATCAAGACTTTATATGGCACCGCCTTGACGGGCGGATCCGATGCGCGCGACTCAGTCAGCATACCGGCGACGGATGACCACGGTCGCGATGCATCGCAAATCGTTTCACGCGCCACGATTGCAAATATCGTCAGGCAGCGGGTCGAGGAGACTTTTGAGATGGTCAGGGACCGGCTCGCGGATTCCCCCTTTGCGGCAGAGCCGCGGGCGCGAGTTGTGCTGAGTGGCGGAGCTTCGCAGCTTCCCGGCATTCCGGAGACCGCCTCGCGCATTCTGGGTCGCCCTGTCCGCGTCGGACGCCCGTTAGGATTCGTCCGGCTGCCGCCAGAGGCCAAATTCGCGTCCTTCGCGGTGCCTGCAGGGCTCTTGGTCTATCCGCAATTCGCTCATCTTGAACACGTCGAACCGCGGCATACGCGGCAACTCATGACAGGGACTGACGGCGGCTATTTCGGAAAGGTCGGACGATGGCTTCGAGAGGGCTTCTGATGACCGAAATCCGCAAAAGCATCCATCCATTAACCACTTTGGCTTATAGCCGAAGCTCAAACGCGCGCGCGTAATCGAGAGGCAATCATGACAGTCAACTTTCAAAAGCCCGATATTCGCGAGCTGAAGCCGCGGATCACCGTGTTCGGTGTCGGCGGCGCGGGCGGCAATGCCGTCAACAACATGATCTCTGCCGGATTGCAGGGGGTCGACTTCGTCGTCGCCAATACCGACGCGCAGGCGCTCACCATGTCGAAGGCCGAGCGCATCGTGCAGATGGGCACGCAGGTCACGCAGGGTCTGGGTGCCGGTTCGCAGCCGGACATCGGCGCTGCGGCCGCACAGGAAGTCATCGACGAAATCCGCGATCATCTGACCGGCGCCAACATGGTGTTCGTGACCGCCGGCATGGGCGGCGGAACCGGCACGGGTGCGGCCCCCGTTATCGCTGCGACCGCGCGCGAGATGGGTATTCTCACCGTCGGCGTCATCACCAAGCCGTTCCACTTCGAGGGCGTGCGCCGCATGAAGACCGCCGAGATCGGCATTGCCGAACTCTCGAAGGTCGTCGATACGCTCCTCGTCATTCCGAACCAGAACCTGTTTCGCGTCGCCAATGAAAAGACCACCTTCGCCGACGCCTTCGCGATGGCCGACCAGGTGCTCTATTCGGGCGTTGCCTGCATCACCGATCTGATGGTCAAGGAAGGCCTCATCAATCTCGACTTCGCCGACGTCCGCGCCGTGATGCGCGAAATGGGCAAGGCGATGATGGGCACCGGCGAGGCTTCGGGCGAGAAACGCGCCATGACCGCCGCCGAAGCCGCAATCGCCAACCCGCTGATCGACGATTCGTCGATGCGCGGCGCGAAAGGCCTCTTGATTTCGATCACGGGCGGCAAGGATCTGACGCTGTTCGAGGTAGATGAAGCCGCTACCCGCATCCGCGAGGAAGTGGACGAGCACGCCAACATCATCGTCGGTGCGACCTTTGATGAGACCCTCGACGGTGTCATCCGCGTCTCCGTCGTTGCAACCGGCGTCGATGGCTCTGCCGCAGCGCGCGCAACGCCGCCGTCCCACGGCACGGCTTCGCCTGCTCCGGAAGGCCGTCTGGCCGAACTCACCGCACGGCTTCGCGCCGACAATCAGCGCCTTTCAGCCAAGAAGCAGGAGGCACGTCCCGCAGCATCGACGCCGATCCGCGCCGAACAGATCGACCGTGCAGCCTTGGCGGCGATTGCCGAGGCCGTGTCGCCAGAACGTCCTGCACAAAGTCAGGCTGCGTCCTACGGCGACGTGAGCGTGCGACCGATTCCGCCGAAGCCTTCGTTGTTCCCGGATCATGAAGAACCGATGGATCTTCAAGAGCCGGCGCCTCCAACCGCCTTCATTCCGCAGGCCGCCGAGCGGATGCCTTTGCGCGCGCCTCGCATGCCTGACTTCGATGATTTGCCGGTGCCGGCCCAGAACGAAATTCGCCGCGCACGTGGCGAGACGTCCGAGGAGCATCCGCAGAAGGCCCGCACATCGCTGCTGCAGCGCCTCGCCAATGTCGGCCTCGGTCGCCGCGACGAGGAATATGAGGCGCCTGTTGCTGGCCGCTCATCAGGCCCCGACCTGTCGCAGATGCCGCAGCTTCCGGCCCGCAAGCCGCTCAAGCCTATCCCGCCCGAATTCGGCGGAGATCCGGTTTCCGAATATGGCCGCCGCCCTGCGCCGCAGGGGCTCGATTCGCACGGCAGGACGGCTCCGACGCCGTCTCACGATTCCGAGGACCATCTGGATATCCCCGCCTTTCTGCGGCGGGCCAACTGAGGTCTGTTACAATCGGTGAAATACCAAAGCCCTGGCCCAAAAGGCCGGGGCTTTTTGCTGCGCATTCATGCGGCTCACGAGACGAGCAGATAAGTGTCTGATTTTAATTATATAATTCGTTCTTATGTGCGGAGGTGGCGATCTGCCAAACGGGTGCCGGGCTACCCGAATGGGCCGAAGCGGCGGCACGATTGCGGCGGCAATGGGGTAACAATCGGTAAACAAGCGTGAGTGGCACTTTCAGATGCAGTGGCTAAGGTCCGGCCACGTTGGGGACGATCTGCGGGCATCTAGGCCTTGGATCGTTAAGTTAGTGGGCAAGTGGGTATGAATTCCGGTCGTCAAACCACGCTTCGTGCGCCAGTCACTGTGACCGGCGTCGGCGTCCATTCCGGTGCCCCTGTTTCACTGACTCTCGCTCCCGCAGATATCAACACAGGCTTTGTTTTCATCCGCACCGGCCTCGATGGGGCCGACCGCGAAGTTCAGGCCGCCGCCGCCGCCGTGCTCGCGACCGATTTCGCGACCGTGCTGGGTGACAGCGAAGGCCCATGCGTTTCCACCGCCGAGCATGTCCTCGCCGCATTGCGCGGAATGGGCGTCGATAATGCCACCATCGAAGTCGATGGTCCCGAAGTGCCGATCATGGATGGCAGCGCTGCTCCGTTTGTGGCCGCGATCGACAGCGTCGGCATCGAGCAGCAGAGCGCGCCGCGCCGCTTCATCGAAGTTCTCAAGACCGTTCAGGTTTCCATCGGCAATTCCTTCGGTGAGTTGCGGCCGCATGCCGGTTTCCGCGCCGAAGTCGAAATCGATTTCGCCAACCCGCAGATCGGTCGCCAGGCTTACGCATTCGATCTCACCCCCGACAGCTTCCGCCGCGATATCTGCCGTGCCCGCACCTTCGGTTGCATGAGCGACGTGGCGCGGCTCTGGAGCGAAGGCTACGCGCTCGGTGCATCGTTCGAGAATTCGGTGGTGTTCGACGAAACCCGCCTGCTGAACGCCGAAGGCCTCCGCTACGCCGATGAATGCGTGCGTCACAAGGTACTCGATGTCGTCGGCGATCTCGCATTGGCGGGCCTGCCGCTGCTCGGCCTCTACAAATCGGTGCGTGGCGGCCACAAGCTCAACCATGCGGTTCTCACCGCGTTGCTGGCCGATCGTCACGCCTGGCGGATCGTTGAAGTGTCCGAGCCCGTCATGGAGCGCCCGGTTGCGGCGCGCCGTATGCGCGGCCACGCAGATGTCACCGGCGGCATGATCGCCGCCACCTTCGCGCCGGATGTGTCCTGAACGGCATTTTCCGCCACTTTCCTGCGCCGAACTGGCTTTAACCAAATCAACCTTCAACTGTGGCAAGCCGCCTTATTGCAGGCGAAATGTCCACCTATCCGGTTGGTCCAGATATGCTTTTCGGCTAAATAGGTGAGGCTGGAACGCACGAACCGGGGCGTTGGTCTCAGGTCCATAGCAACCCTTAAACTTCAACCGCGTATCTTTGCGTCGGTGTTTCACTCAGGTCGGCCACAACCCATGTCGCTCGAACAGCGCAAATCTCTCGATCCTCGCAGCGGCCACCGCCGCGTGCTGATGGCGTTCGGGCTTTTGCTTCTCGCCCCGATGCTGGGCGGCTGCGGCACCGGTGCGCTGTACGACAAGTTCTTCGCCAAGGACGAAACCTACGTCGATGAACCCGCGGACAAGCTCTACAATGAGGGCTTGTACCTGATGAACAAAAAGAACGACTCCAAGGCCGCCGCCAAGAAATTCGAGGAAGTCGATCGCCAGCATCCGTATTCCGACTGGGCGCGCAAATCGTTGCTGATGTCGGCCTATGCGTCGTATCAAAGCGGCGACTACGACGAGTGCATCTCCTCCGCCAACCGCTACGTCGCGCTGCATCCCGGAAGCCCGGATGCGGCCTATGCGCAGTATCTGGTCGCGGCCTCGAATTTCGACCAGATTCCGGACGTTTCACGCGATCAGGGCCGAACCGAAAAGGCCATTTCGTCGCTTGAAGAAGTGATCCGCAAATATCCGACCTCGGAATATGCGACATCCGCCAAGAAGAAGATCGAAGCCGCGCGCGATCAGCTGGCCGGCAAGGAAATGACCGTCGGCCGCTATTACATGGAAAAGCGCGACTACACCGCCGCGATCAACCGCTTCAAGGTCGTGGTGACGCAGTATCAGACCACGCGCCACGTCGAAGAGGCGCTGGCGCGGCTCACCGAGGCCTATATGGCCATCGGCATTGTCGGCGAGGCGCAGACCGCGGCCGCCGTTCTTGGCCACAACTTTCCGGACAGCCGCTGGTACAAAGACGCCTACAATCTTGTAAAGTCGGGCGGAGCCGAGCCGAGTGAGAACAAGGATTCTTACATCAGCAAGGCGTTCAAGAGAATCGGCCTCGGTTAGGATCCATTTCAAATGCTCGCCCGTCTTTCGATCCGTGACATCGTCCTGATCGAGCGGCTCGACATCGATTTCCTCAAAGGTCTGGCAGTCCTCACCGGCGAAACCGGCGCGGGCAAATCTATCTTGCTGGATGCCTTTGCGCTGGCGCTGGGCGGACGCGGCGATGCGGGCTTGGTGCGTCACGGCGCCGAGCAGGGTCAGGTCACGGCGGTGTTCGACGTGCCGAAGGATCATCCGGCCTCACATATTCTGCGCGAGAACGGCCTGGAGGACAGCGGCGAGATGATCCTGCGCCGCGTCCAGATGGCGGACGGAAAAACGCGCGCCTTTCTCAATGATCAGGCCATCAGCGTGCAGACTCTGAAAGCGGTCGGCTCGACGCTGGTGGAAATTCACGGCCAGCATGACGAGCGGGCGCTGGTGGACACCGCGACGCATCGGCGACTGCTCGATGCTTTCGCCGCACTGGAAAAAGACGTCGGCGCGGTCGAAAAACTGTGGGACGCGCGGCGAACCGCGCGCGCAGCCCTCGACGAGCATCGCGAAGGCATGGAACGCGCCGCGCGCGAGGCTGACTATCTGCGGCATGCCTCCGAGGAATTGACCAAGCTCAATCCGCTCGATGGCGAGGAAACCACGCTCGCCGAGCGCCGTACCGTGATGATGCAGGGCGAGAAAATCGCCGAGGATTTGCGCGAGGCGCAGGCGGCTGTCGGCGGCCCGCAATCGCCAGTCTCGTCATTGTCGGCAGCGGTGCGACGGCTGGAACGGCGCGCTGCGGCGGCTCCGAAACTTGTCGAAGCCGCCGTGAAGGCGATGGATACCGCAATCAATGCGCTCGAAGAAGCCGACCAGCACCTCAATGCTGCGCTGGTCGCGGCCGATTTCGATCCGC
>JAYVYQ010000256.1:0-5175 GCA_043784125.1 Afipia sp. | reverse complement strand
TTCTTGATACTATATTATTAGTAGCTAACTATACATACGAGACGGCGGCTAGAGGAACATTTTATAAACTATTGATGCCAGAGGCGCAATGTGTGCGTGACTTCTTCCGTCACGCATGTCGTCACCTCATCCACCGCCCAATTCGTCATCCGCACCCTCGCCCAGTGCGCCGTCGCCCATCTGCGTCGTGCGCGTCACCTGGAACTTGGTCGTGGTCCCATCGCCGGTCCCGAACTGGTTAGCGGTCACTGCATTGTCGTCGCGGTCATAATAGAAGAACGCTTGAACCGAGCCGAACTTGCTGTTGAAAAAGGCGGTCAACCGCTGAAGCTCGAGCGCCACAAGATCCGAGCGCAGATATTCATGGCCGACCTGGAAGCGCCAGATCGGATAGGACCACAGCGCGCGGCGGCGTTCGGTTCCCGCGACCGATGTGTCTATCTTGGTCGACCATTGCGGCGTCTTGAGCCCGAGGAACGACTGCCCGAGCAGGAACGGGAACACGTCGGGGTCGTCGCTCAGGTCCGCTGCGGTGATCAGCCAGCGTGTGGGATAGTAGGGGGTTGTCACTTGCGGGCCTGCTGGTAGCCGCTGCGCACGGCTTCGTTGACCGCCTTGGCGACCGAGTGCTTGTTGTCCTGCAAGAAGCGGTGCGCGCTGCGGCCGTCGATCGCGTGGACGTGAAGGTGGACGTCGCCGCCGGTGTCGTTAGCCGGAGCCCCGAATGATGGCACGCCTGATCCGCCGAGCAGGCTGTTGCGCAGCGGGGTGGCGGCCCATTCGGGCAAGACCATTTCTTTCTCGTGGAGCTGATAAAGTCCCTCTGTGACGTTCGCGTCGCCACCCTTGGCTGAGAAGGCGGAGACCGCAGCGAACGCGACAGCGGCGCCGATAGGTGCAAGGATGGGGCCGATGACCGGGATCTGCACCAGCGCCCTATAAGCTCCGCGCGCCGCGGCCATTGCATCGCGAACAACGCTTTTGCTCTCGGCTGCTTTGCTGGCGGTCTCCTTGACGAGCAGCCCAACGATCCAGTCGGAAACCATGCGCGAGATCGCCCTTTGCGCCACGCCCAATACGGTCTGCCACATTTGCCCGACCGTCGCCACGAAGCCTTGCTGGAACGTGACCATCTTGGCGATCGAATCGCCCCAAGCATTCGTTATCTGCTGGAAGCGTGCGCGCTGTAGTGTGACAAGTTTTTGATCGTCAGCCGCGATCTTCTGGTTCTTCTGCGCGTTGAGCAATACCAGTTTGTCATCGTTCGCTTTGGCGAGAATCGTTTTCTGAAGTTCCAGCGCTTTGATTTTTTCAGCGGTCTGATGCTCAAGATTGATCTCGGCGTCGAGCCCAGCGCGCTTGATATTGTAGGCCTTGGTTTCAAGGTCGGCGTCGAGGGCGTAAAGCTCGGCGTTAAGTTTGTTGCGTGCGGCCAGCGCGCGTGTGGCACTGATCCGGCCAGCGGCTTCCGCATTGTCGATCAGCGCGATCTTCTCATGCAAGCCGATCTTGGCCAGGTCGATCTCGGTCTTCGCGTCTTCGAGCCGAATCGTCTCAATCGCCTTCAGGGAGGCGACGGTGTCAGTCTGTTCCTGCTTGAACAGCGCCAGTTTCAGGCGATTGACCTCGCGGCGGATTTCAAGCTCATCCTTCGAGCCCTTGGCCGTCTGCGCCAGTTTCTCGGTCCAGAACTTCAGTGATAGCTCGTTGCTGTTCGCGCCCCAGTTGGCTTCGGCCGCGAGCATGTCGCTCAGTTCGGTGCGCCAGGTCTGGATCGTGAGATCCTTTTCCTTCGGTGCCGCCTTGGCCTTTTTGCCCTTGGCGTGATGCTGCAAGTCGACGTCGCCGCCGCGCGAAAACTCGCCAGCCTTTTCGCCGGTGTGCGACGGCCCGGCGTGGCGCTTGGTCAGGTCCGTGTTGAGCAGCGCATCGCCCTTGGCCTTGTCGCCGGCAGCGGCCTCAAGCAGCGCCTTGGCGGTGTTCTTGATGTTCTGCGCATCGGCGATGATCTGCGCGCCTCGCGCCTTCACGACGCCGTCGATCTGGCGCATTCCGGCGTCCCAGTCGGCCGCGATCGAGCCCCAGCTGAGGGTCAGCGCGTCAATCGCGACCTTGCCGAGCGTCTTGAAATCGTCGCCCAGAATTTCGAGCGCAAGCCCGGCGCGCTGGAACATCTCGCGCGTGTCGCCGTACCAACGGACCGCGTCGGCTGCCATCGTCTCGAATATGACTTTGATGGCGAGGCCAACCAGCGTGACCGATGCGATCAGGATTTTGATCACGATGACGACTTCGTCGATCACGAATTTGATGATCGAGCCCCAGTCCTGCGCCGAGACGCCGGTGGTGCCGAACATCTCCTTGAAGGCATCCCCGACCGCGAGCAGAATTTCGCCAATGCCGGACATGACTTCAGCGATAGTCGTGAACACAATCTTGGCCGTGCCGCCGGCGTTGTAGCTCGCAGTGATTGCCGCAACCATGTCGGAAAAGCCGCTAACCGCAGATGTCAGCACCGGCCCCAACGCGCTGGTGAGCGTGTTGCTCAGCCCTATCGAGGCAACCTTGCCCTCGTTCAGCGCTTCGGCCAGCGCGACGCCCTTGTCGGTCGCATCTTGGCTAATCGCGCCGTATTTCTCGGCTTTCTGGAAAAGTTCTTCGAGGCCCTTCGATCCTTCGTTGAGGAAGGGAATTACCTCTTTGCCGGCCTTGCCCATGATGGTGAGCGCCAGCGCAGTCTTTTGCGGTCCGTTCTCCAATCCCTGAAAGCGATCCATTGTCGCGGTGAGGATCTGCATCTGCGTCGCGTTTTGCGGCAGGATGATGCCCAGTTTCCTGAATAGCGCCGGATCGGTTTCGAACTTCTTGTCGATCAAGCCCAAGCCCGTCACGAGCTTGTCGAACGGAACGCCGACCGCGGTCGCGGCGGCCTGGAGCCCTTGCGTCTGTTGCGTCGTGAATCCGAGTTGTTCCGAGATGTGCTTGGTGTGCTCAGCCGCTTCGCCCAGCTTTTCGGCAAAATGGTGGATCGCTTCGATCGCGAAAGCGGCGAGCATCAACTCGCCGAATGCCATCATCGCCTCGCGCATTTCGCCGATCATGCCGACGGTCTCGCGCAGCCTGACGCCCGTTTCGCTGACTGTCGCGGAAAGGGCGGCGAATCCGTGTTGTGCGTGCTCGACGCCTGCGACAGCGGGCGCGGCGGCGGTTGCGACGGCCTTCAGTTCGGTATTGAGTTGCGCGATGCCCGCCTTGGCTTTCTCAGCAGCGGTGGCGGCGCTCAACATTCCTTCGCGCAGAGCTTCCGTATTGCCGCTGGTCGAGGCTTCCTTGGCGAAAACGTTCAAGTCTTTGGTGGCGGCCTTGAGTTCGGCCGACATGATGGCGCGCTTGACCTGGAGATCGGCAACGTCCGCGGTGATGGAGAGGGCGATATTGTTTGCCATGGATCGCCGATCTCTATGATAAATGCGGGAGGTGCCGTTGAGCAGTCACGGTCCGGGGGATATTTTTGATGATTTACGTGTTCGCGATCCTACTGCCGCCGCTCGCCGTGTTGTTCTGCGGCAAGCCGTTTCAGGCTTTGATCAACATCTTTCTGTGCTGCATCTTCTGGCTGCCAGGGGTCATTCACGCGATCGTGGTGATCAATGACGCCAAGGCGAAGAAGCGGCACGCCGAGACCTTGGCTGCCATTTCAGCGGGCAGGCCCATCCCTTTCCCATAGTCACAGCGGCACCATCCCCGTCGCCGCCAGTTCCGCGATCGTCTGTCCAGCCGGGGCCTCCTGATCGAAGTCCGGCATCGTCGGTTTCTTCTTCCAGTCGATCCCGAGCGACTGGCCGATCACATGCGCCGCGATGTTGAGCGGCGGGCCGTTGCGCTGCCAGTAAGAGTGCATCGCTTCGGCGCGATTGAGCGACCACTCGTCTTCGATCCGATTCCACGAACCACCTTCGATGCCCGCGGCCACCAGGCTACAGACAAGGTCGGTCAGTTGTTGGTCGAGGCTCCCACCGGTTCGATCGGTTCGATCGGAGCCCCCGCTTCCCCCTTTGGGGCGAGCCCGGCTTCTGCGAGAATATCGCGCAGCGCCACGCCGAGTGCAGGCATGTCGTCAGCGCCGATCATGTCGTCCAGCGCCTCAGCCGTCAGCGTCGCGTCGAGCTTCTGTAGCCCGATCGCAATGACTGCGACAATGTGCTCGGTGTTTTCGAACAGCCCAGTGATGCTCATAACGCCGTCGTCGGCCAGCGACGCCGCGTTGATCGAAGCGTTGATCGCATCGATGTGCGGGGCCGCCCGACGCAGTGCGCCCAGCTTGTAAGGGGCGATCTCGAAGGACCGCCCCGCGATGACCAGGCTCGCCATTACGCGCGCGTGCCGAACTGGAAGACGTTGTTGTTGGTGTCGGCGAAGGCCATCATGTCGACCTCGTTGATCGTCCAGTCATCCTGCTTGGTGGCGAAGCTGAACTTGTCGATCATCGCCGAGAACAGGGTCAACGTCATGCCGCTGATCGGGTTGAGGAGGTCGACTTTGACCGTCGGTGCCGCGCCCATCGGTGCGTTGACGACCAGCGCCCTCTTCGCCGTGGTCGATGTCGCGGTGTAGACGTAGTCGATGTAGACGATCTTGCCGACGTCGGCCGCCGCGAACAGGTAGGCTCCCGCGGTTACGCTGAACTGGCCGGTGGTGGGGGCACTCGCGACCTGAGTGTATGCGTTGCCGATCGCATCACGGACAGCAAGCGCGCGCGACCACGTTCCGCTGCTGGGCACAATGGGTGTGATGGTGAAGGGCGTCGTCGGAATCGCGGCGCCAGTGGTATCGTAGTTGACCCCGGCGATGCCGGCTGCGACCGTCTGTCCCACGATAACCGACTGGAACAGGTTGCCGTCGAGCCGCGCAAACTTGGCCTTGCACGCGATCTTGAGTTTGCCGCGCCCCATCGCGACCGGCGCAAAATTCTGGCCGTAGAGCGGCTTGCCATCCCACGCGAAGTCGACACTCACGTCCTGCAACGTGCCAATCAAGATCGGCGTCGGCAGGGCGACAACAGCGCCGGTGTAGTCGGTCAACTGGCTCGCCCAAAGCGAACCGGGGCCGAAGCTGTAGGTGTCAATCTGCGACATGAACGTGTTCCTCTTGCCAAAGAAAAACCCCCAGAGCGCG
>JAYVYQ010000255.1:0-2118 GCA_043784125.1 Afipia sp. | reverse complement strand
TTCCAATATCCCGTTAACCTGAGCGTCGTAAGCCACGAGGCGTCCGCCGACGACACACAGGATGTCGCCCGCGGCGAGAATGGCGTGGCCCGCGACGTTGGCGTGAACGATACGACCTTCCGCATCGACGAGGCACATGCCCGCGCTGAGCCCGTCGAGAGTATCCGCGAATGTCGCAGCCTCCGCGGCCTTGAGATCAAACATTCGACCGATCAAGACCGCGCGGCGAATATGGGGAACGATCAGCCGCATGCGAAGACGCGCCTGATCGTCGACCACGCCGTCCCGCTCATGGCGAAAGACCCCGAACATGGCCACGCTCGTCGCCGATTTATCGAGGACCGCCGACACGAAATCGATCAGCCCCTGCGGCCGCACCCATTCCTGATAAAATCGCGTCTCGATAAATTGGTCGTAAGGCATCAAATCGGCGGTCGCAAACGGCTGCTCCACTTCCGCGAAGAATTGTCCGGTCGTGGCAGGATCGAGCGTGACGTATTTATCGAAATAGAGTTGTTTGTAGTGCTGATCGATTCCAATATCATGATAGACATCGCCGAGTTGCGCAGCCGCGTCCTTGGAGAACAGTGCGGCCCCGACGCCGCCGACGAACTGTGCCGCCCGCTCGAGAACTTTTGGCCAAAGCGATTGATCGAACGTAGCGTCGTAGATGTCGCCGATGAGATCGCTGAGAGTTTGATCATCACAAGATTCGATCCGCGCAGAGGGTTCAGAGATCTGCCGTCGATCGATTTCGAATTTCATGGTCACACCTGGCACTGCAAGCGACGGTAAGACTTTGCCTGACGCTTGATTTCTTCATGAGACGGACCTGATTGTTTCCTGAGAAAGGACGCGATAGCCAAGTGGATCATCACATTCGATAACGATCTTCGTGGTCTGGAAGCTGATCCATTGCACGGACTGCCCGCTTCCAGGTTTTAAAGTTACCATGCGTAGCGCGCGACGCCCTTGCCGGCATAGGACCTGGTGACGTTGGAGAACTCGCCTTCGAAGGTGGCGACGAGCGAGAAACCGTTCAGCCATTTCATCTCGGCGGATGCGGTAGCGAGCGCGGCGTCGGGCGACTGCGCCGCACCATTCACCACAAAACTTGCGCCGGGCAGGCTCTGGAACGTCGCCGCGATAGTGCGATCGGGATTGAAGTCGTGCGCCCATGCCGCGCAGCCGAGCAAGGTCAGGATCGCGTCCTGCATCGCGAATGACTTGTCGGAACGCAATCCGAGTTCGCTCCGGCTCGCCGTGACGTTCTTGGCGGCATAAGCCAGCGCAAAGGTGTTGGCGCCGGTTACCGCCGTCTCGGCATAGGTCGGAAGCTCGAAGGTGGTGAACTGTCCGGCCGTATAAGGCGTCAGGCCGAATCCTTGCGTCACGAAGCGATAGCCGCCCTCGACCCGGCCGGACCACGCGTTGGCGTTGAATTTTGCGCGGAGCTGGTCGACGCCGGCGATGGTCACGGTGCGGTCGGTGGTGATGTCCTGCCAGCCATACGCCAGCGCCGCCGAGATATAGGCGGGCCCGACGGTGTGCCGAACGAACGCGCCGGCCTGGAAAAGGTCGGAGTGGCCGCCGCCCAATCCATTGGCGATCGAAAAATTGGTGCCGCCGCCGGCGAGCGCAAAACCCGCCAGCGTAAACGGCGAGAAGCGATAATCGGCGCCGACCGCGGTGCCATAAACCCTGCTGGTCGCGGTGTTGGAGCCGAGGGCCGCGTTGCCGTCGGTGGTCTGCGATCCGCCGTAGCCCGCGGCCCACACACTCCAGCGCTGGGCGAAGGCTTCGGCGATCGGCGCCTTGCGATAGACCGCGGCATGGGCGTCACGCGCGTCCGCCGAGCGTGGCTTGCCGTTGGCTGCATAGGCATTCGCGCGATCGTCTTCGTCGGCGAATTGCGGCACGCCGCCCGATGACGCCACGCCATCGCCGCGTCCGGCGATGAAGGGATCGGTGAGCAGGCCCATGAACTGGTTCATCGCATTGAACGTGGTCTGCTGCGTGCCGGTGGCGGCTTCGCCGGAAGCCTGCGTGAGGCCGCCGGGGCCGAGGGCTGCGAAAACCGCGGGAATGCTGCCGGTCGAATTGAAGAAACCGCTCAGC